>JANOJR010000355.1:0-16297 GCA_031418855.1 Rubrivivax sp. | reverse complement strand
TTGTTGACAAACAGAGCGGTGAATTGATCAAGGTCATGCAAAACCCGGAAGTCATAGAGAGTTTCGCCAAGCTGGGCATGCAGCCTGCAACGAATACGCCGGACGAATTGGGTGTTCTGTTGAAAACGGAGTTGGCTAAATAGACCAAGGTCGTCAAGGACGCCAACATCAAGCCGGAGTGAACGCTGATCTGCGGCTGAATGCCACTGGAAGAAGGGCTCTTCCTGCCACTTTTCTATGCCTCCCTGCTGGTTCGCAACGTGAACAGCTCTTGGTCAGAACAGCGCCTAGCCTTGCTGACGGTGAAGGCCGGTGTGAGCTGGCGGTCAGCGCACGCTCAGCCTGCGCTGATCGCCGGCCGCTGACTTTGTTTGTCGGCCGCCTCCGGCGAGTACCCACCATCGTCGAGCAATGCTGCCAGCATCGGCTCACATCCGGGCGACCATACCGTCAGCACCACGGACTGCGCCTTGGCTCCTTGCAGGTCGACTGAATCCAGCCGGTCCACCAGCAGGGTCAGTAGTCCCTCGACCGCTGGTGAGACCAGCCAAAGCGGCTTCACCGTCATTGAACAACCCTGGAAGGCAGGACAGGGTCAACGGCTTCTGCCGGCTCCTCTACTTCAAGTCTAAGTCGGGCCTGTTCTCGAGCCTCGGTACTCGGGGCGTCTCGCATGTCATGCATCTTGATCCAGTGCATCAGCAGGGTAGTGCCAATTGGCGCGCTGCCGAGTCGAGCTCAAACACCGCCATCGACTCCACATGCGCCGTGTGCGGGAACATGTTGACCACCCCGGCATGCGTGCAGCGGTAGCCGCCCTGGTGCACCAGCAGCCCGGCGTCACGCGCCAAGGTGCCAGGGTTGCAGCTGACGTAGACGATGCGCTGCGGTGGCGTCCAGCCCACGCGAGGCGCCTGGTGCAGCTCGGCCACGGCCTTAACTAGCGCGAAGGCGCCTTCACGCGGTGGGTCGATGAGCCAGCGCTCGGCGTGGCCGTTGGCGACCAGGCTGTCGGCGTCGATCTCGAAGAGGTCGCGCGCCGCAAAGCGGGTCTGCGCGGCCAGCCCGTTGCGCAACGCGTTGTCGCGCGCACGCTGCACCAGGAGCTCGCTGCCTTCGATGCCCAGCACCTCGCGCGCCTGCGTGGCCAGCGGCAGGGTGAAGTTGCCCAGGCCGCAAAACCAGTCGATCACGCGCTCACTCTTTTCAACGGCTAGCAGACGAAGTGCACGGGCCACCAGCACGCGATTGATGTGCGGATTGACCTGCGTGAAGTCGGTCGGCTTGAAGGGCATGGTGATGCCGAACTCAGGCAAGGTGTACTGAAGCTGCGGGCCTCCCTCGTCAAGCAAGTGCACGGTCTCCGGGCCCTTGGGTTGCAGCCACCATTGCAGCCGCGGCTCGGGGTGCGCGGTGGCGAAGTCGCGCAGACGCTGCTGATCGGCGGCGGTCAGCGGTTCGAGGTGGCGCAGCACCAGCGCCACCACGCCCTCGCCCGCGGCGACTTCAATCTGCGGCAGGCGGTCGCGCTGGTCCATCGATGCGATCAAGTCACGCATGGGCATCAAGAGGCGGCTCACCGCCGGATGCAGCACGGCGCAGCTTTGCATGTCGGCGACATAGCGTGACTTGCGCTCGTGGAAGCCGATCAGCACCACGCCTTTTTTGATGACATAACGCACCGACAAGCGCGCGCGGTCGCGGTAACCCCAGGCCGGGCCTTCAATGGGCCGCAGCAGCATCTCTGGCTTGACCTTGGCCAGATGCCACAGGTTGTCCTCCAGCACCCGCTGCTTCACCGCCACCTGCGCACTGACGTGCAGGTGCTGCATCTTGCAGCCGCCACATGCGCCGGCGTGCATGCCGAAGTGCGGGCAGCCCGGTTGCACGCGCTGCGAGCTTTCGCGCGCGATGCTTGAGACGGGCCCCTGCTCCCAGTTGTTCTTCTTGCGCGAGACATTGCAGGTCACGCGCTCACCGGGCAAAGCGCCTTCGATGAAGACCACCTTGCCGGGGCCTTCCATGCCCTCAACTTGCGCGCGGTGCGCCACACCTTGTGCGTCGAGGTCGAGCGATTCGACCTCCAGCCAATCCATCCGGTACTTCACGTCATCTGCCATCGTGCGGATTATCCCGGGCGCTAAAAAGCCGCCCGAAGGCGGCTTGTGTTGACGCGCGTGCTGCGCTTACTTCGCGCTCATTTCGCGCTCACTTCGCGTAATCGGAGACAACCTTCCAGCGCCCGTCGGCGATCTGCGACAAACGTGTGACCTCAGAGCCGAAGCGCTTGGTCGACGAGAACGTCTGCTCGGGAGCGCCAAAGATGTCGGGCGCGATCTTCATGGTGTCCATGGCCTTGATGAAAGACTCGGTGGTGAGGTTGGGCCCGGCCTTGGTCGCAGCGGCCGCAAACGCATCCACGATGCCGTAGCCCGCAGCAGAGAAGACTGAAGGGTCTTCGTTGAACTTGGTCTTGTACTTGTTGGCCCAGAAGCGCACTTGCGGCGAGGCGTCGTCAAGGTAGGGCAGCGCGCCGGTCATGGTGGCGTACATGCCGTCCATGGCCTTGCCGCCGAGCTTGTGGATGAGCTCGGTGTAGGCCGCTTGTGAACCCAGGAAAAGCGGGCTGAAGCCCGTCTTGCGGCTCTCGGCAATGGCGCCGATGGTCTCGCGGATGATGGTGCCCAGCACCACCATTTCGCAGCCGGCGGCCTTCATGCGCGCCACCTGCGAAGAGAAGTCGGTGGCGCCACGTTTGTAGGAAGTCTTCTCGGCGTAGTCCAGGCCCATGGTCTTCAGGCCCGCCTCGCCACCGCGGAAAACTTCCAGTCCAAATTCATCGTCTTGGTAGAAGGCGCAGACCTTTTTTAAGCCCTTCTCCTTGGCGATCTTGGGCACATACACACGCATCTGGTCGAAGTACGGCGTGAGGTAGGAATACTTCAGCTTGTGGAAGGGCTCGAACATCTCGCGCGCGGCTGTGAGCGGGAAGAAGTTGATGACGTTCTTCTCAAACTGCACCGGCATGGCGGCGTTGTTTTGCGCCGTGCCCAGGTGGCCGAGCATGGCGAAGATCTTGTCCTGGTGCACCAGCTTTTGCGCAGCCAGCACGGCCTTCTTGGGGTCGTAGGCGGAATCTTCAAACAAGATCTTGAGCTTGCGGCCATTGATGCCACCCTGCTCGTTGATCTCGTCCACGCGCAGCAACATGCCCATGCGGGCAGGCTTGCTGTAGCCCGCCACAGGGCCCGACAGATCCTGGATCGAGCCGACCACGATCTCGGTCTTGCTCACGCCCTGGGTCTGCGCCCAGGACACGCTGGCCGCCAAGGCCAGGGTCAAAGCCAAGGGAAAAGTTTTGCGCATGTCAGTGTCTCCTAAAGGTTAGCGGCGGGTCTTCATGCCGCGCGGTACATCGAATCGATCAGCGTGGCGTACTTGGTTTGCACGAAGCTGCGTTTGAGTTTCATCGTCGGTGTCAGTTCCGGGTCTTCGGCGGTGAGCTGGGTCTCTAACAGGCGGAAGGTCTTGATCTGCTCCACGCGCGCGAATTTGGCGTTGACCTTTTCCACCTCGCGCTGCACCAGGTCCAGCACCTCACGGGCGCGCGTCAGGCTGGCGTAGTTCGAGAACGGCACGTCGTGGTCTTGGGCAAATTTTTCGACGTTCTCCTGGTCGATCATGATCAGCACAGTGAGATAAGCACGCTTGTCGCCAATGACCACCGCGTCGGTGATGTAGGGTGAAAACTTCAGCTCGTTTTCCAGCTCGCTGGGTGTGATGTTCTTGCCACCGGCTGTGATGATGATGTCCTTCATGCGATCGGTGATGCGGAAGAACCCTTCCGCGTCGACGCTGCCCACGTCGCCGGTATGCAGCCAACCCTCAGCGTCGATGGTTTCCGCCGTCTTCTCTGGCTGGTTCAGGTAGCCCATGAAGACGTTGGGGCCGCGAATCAAGAGCTCGCCCGTGTGCGCGTCGACCTTCACCTCTACACCGTCGGCCGCGCGGCCGATGGTGCCCGGGCGCATGGCTTCGGGCCGCATGACGGTGCCCAGCGCGCACGATTCCGTCTGCGCCCAGCCTTCGAGCATGGGCACGCCCAGCGCCAGGTACCAACGGATGAGGTCGGGCGCAATCGGCGCCGCGCCGGTCAACAGAAATCGGCAGCGGTGAATGCCCAGCAGCTTGCGCACGTTGTTCAGCGCCAGCCACTGCGCCAGCGTGAACTGCGCTTTCAAGCTCGCGGGCACCGGCTTGCCGGCGAGTACCAGGTCGGCCACTTTCACGCCCCTAGAGATCGCCCAGCCATAGACCAGCTGCTGCAAGCGCGACGCTTCTTTGACGCCGATGGCCACCGAGGAATAGAACTTCTCCCACACGCGTGGCACGGCGAAGAAAGTGGTGGGGGCAATCTCACGCACGTTCTCGGCCACGGTGTCCGGGTTCTCGACGAAGTTCAGCACGGCGCCGCTCATCAGCGCGCTGTACTCGCCAATCAATCGCTCGGCAATGTGGCACAGCGGCAGGAAACACATGCGCTCGTCGATCTCGCTTTGCGGCAGGCCACGCAGCGACATGCGGGTGCTGAACACCAGGCCCGCATGGCTGTGCATGGCACCCTTGGGCTTGCCCGTGGTGCCCGACGTGTAGACCAGGATGGCCAGGTCTTGCGCGGCGCGGCAGGCCACACGCGCGTCAAACAGCCCCGGGTTGGCCGCGTCATGCGCACGGCCGAGTTCACGCAAATGCGCCAGGCTCAGTACACCGGAGTCGCTGAAGCGCTGCAAGCCTTCCATGTCGAAGACGACGATGTGGGCAAGCGTGGGGCACAGCGCGCGTACTTCCAGCGCTTTGTCGAGCTGCTCGTCGTCTTCGACAAAGAGCAGCACGGTCGACGAGTCCTGGCACAGGTACTGCACCTGGCCGGCAGCGTCGGTGGGGTAGATGCCGTTGCACACCGCGCCGGCCGAGAGCGTGGCGAGGTCGGCCAAGACCCACTCGACGACGGTGTTGGACAGGATCGAGGCCGTCTGCCCGGGCTGCACACCGAGTGCGGCCAGGCCCATGGCGATCTCGCGCACGGCGGTGCCGACCTCTTGCCAGGTCCATTCACGCCACAGCCCAAAAGCCTTCTCGCGCAGCCAGACCTTGTCGCCACGCGCGGCCACGCCGTTCCAGAACACTTGTGTCAGCGTATCGCCCGGCAAGCCGGGGTGCGCGTCGGTGACGGGCTGTGCTAACGACCAAAGGTTGCTCACAGCATCACCTCCACGTCTTCTTCTTTTTCCAGCGCCGCTCGCCGCGCGCGCCGGCTTCTTTCATGCCGAGGTAGAACTCCTTGATGTCGTCCTTCTCGCGCAGGCGATCGCAGCTGTCTTCCATCACGATGCGGCCGTTTTCCAGCACGTAGCCGAAGTCCGCAGCGTTGAGCGCCATGTTCGCGTTTTGCTCCACCAGCAGCATGGTCGTGCCGCGCTCGCGGTTGATGCGCACCACGATCTCGAAGATCTCTTTGGTGAGCTTGGGGCTCAGGCCCAGACTGGGCTCGTCAAGCAGCATCAAGGTGGGTGCGGCCATCAAGGCGCGGCTTATGGACAGCATCTGCTGTTGGCCGCCCGAGAGCAAACCGGCGTCTTGCCGCGTGCGTTCGCGCAGGATGGGGAAGTAGCCGTAGACCATCTCCATGTCGCGCGCCACGGCGTCGCGGTCGCCCCGCGTGTAGGCGCCCATCAGGAGGTTGTCGTGCACCGACAAGAGCGGGAACACTTCGCGACCTTCGGGCACATGCGACAAGCCTCGCCGCACGATCAGCGAGGGGTCCAACGCGGTGATGTTCTCCCCCTTGAATTCGACACTGCCCTTGCGCGGATCGATGATGCCGGAGATGGTTTTTAGGATCGTCGTCTTGCCCGCACCGTTGCTGCCCAGCACGGTGGCGATCTGCCCGGCGCGCACCTCCAGGCTGACGCCGCGAATGGCCTTGATCGGCCCGTAGGCCGACTCGACGTTGCTCATCTTCAAGATGGTGCTAACTTCTGTCATGTGGGCACCCTGCGCAGCGACGAGGCATCGTCGGCCGCGCCAAGATAGGCCTCGATCACACCGGGATGGCGCTGCACCTCGGCCGGCGTGCCCAGGCACAGCACCTCGCCCTGGTTCATGGCCAGCACGCGGTCGGACACGCGCGACACGAGCGTCATGTCGTGCTCGACCATCAACACCGTGATGCCAAGTTCTTGCTGGATGTCTTGAATCCAGAACGCCATGTCGTCGGTTTCTTCGACGTTCAAGCCCGAGCTGGGCTCGTCGAGCAACAACAGTTTGGGTGAGGTGGCCAGCGCGCGCGCCAGCTCCACGACCTTGCGCACGCCGTAGGGCAAGCCAGCGACCATGGTGTCGCGGTAATGCTGCAAGTCCAGCAGCTCGATGACCTCTTCGACCTTGCGCCGTGCATCGCACTCCGCGGCGCGCACCACCGGCAGGAACAGCATCTCGGCCCACAGCCGCTTGGGGTGGTGGATGTGGCGCCCGATGAGCAGGTTTTGCATCACGGTGGCGTGCTCGAAGAGTTCGATGTTCTGGAAGGTGCGCGCGATGCCGAGCTGCGCCACTTCGTGCGCCGGCACTTGGCCGAGCGCCCGGCCTTCGAACGTGATCTCACCCGACGTGGCCGTGTAGATGCGGCTGATGAGGTTGAACACCGTTGTCTTGCCCGCACCGTTGGGGCCGATCAGGGTGAAGACTTCACCGCGCTGCACATCAAAGCTGACGCGATTCACGGCCAGCACGCCGCCGAAGCGCATTTGCAGGTCACGTGCTTGCAGCAAAGGCGTCACGCTGTTCATTTCAAGCGGTCCGACTTTTGGTAGGCCTTTTGGCGCTTGAACATGCCCCGGCGGTAGAACGGGAAGAGCTGGAACCAGGCGCGCACCTTGAGCCAGCGGCCGTACATGCCCAGCGGCTCAAAAAGCACGAAGAGGATCAACACCACGCCGTAGATCACCGACTTCAAACCCGGCGCGTTGGCCACCGCGTCGGGCAGCAAGTCTTTGAAGCCCGATATCAGCTGCGGCATGCCGATGAGAAAGGCCGCGCCGAGGAACGCGCCATGCACGCTGCCCAGGCCGCCAATGACGACCATCAACAAGAGGTCGATCGACTGAATGATGTTGAACTGGTCAGGCGAGAGGAACTTGATCATGTGCGCGTACAGCGCGCCCCCGATGCCGGCCAGGGCCGCCGAGATCGCGAACGACAGCGTCTTGTAGTAGGCGAGATGGATGCCCATGCTCTGCGCCGAGATCTCGCTGTCGCGGATGGCCACAAACGCGCGGCCGGTGGGGCTGCGCAGCAGGTTGAGCACTGCTAGGGTGCAAAGCACGGTGACAGCGAGGCAGACGAAGTAGAACGATGTGCCGCTGTCGGCTGTCCAGCCGAACATCTGCACATTGCCCACCGTTTTGCCGGCGTTGCCGCCCGTCACCGACTCCCAGCGCGCCAGCACCTCTTCGACGATGAAGCCGAAGGAAAGTGTGGCGATACCGAGGTAGATGCCCTTCACACGCAGCGCCGGCAGCCCCACCACCGCGCCGACCACCGCCGAGAGCGCCGCCGCCGCCGCGAGCGAGAAGGGAAACGGCCAGCCATGTGACGCCAGCACCGCCTGCGTGTAGGCGCCCACGCCAAGAAACGCCGCGTGGCCGATGGAGAAGAGGCCCGTAAAGCCCGCCAGCACCATCAAGCCCAAAGCCACCACGCCGTAGATCAGGATGAAGGTCAGCTGCGCCAGGCCATAACTTTGCAGCCACCACGGCGCACTGATGAGTGCGAGCAAAAGCAACGTGTACCAAAAGCGATGCCCGCCATGACGCGCGAGGTCGATGTCCTGGTCGTAACGGGTCTTGAAGATGAAGCGCATGTCAGTGTCTTCTTGGCGTTAGACTTTTTTGCGCAGCTTCTCGCCGAAGAGCCCGTTGGGCTTGACCATCAGCATGATGAGCACCACCACATAGGCAGCGATGTCCTTGAAGCCTTCGGGCAAGTAAAAGCCCGACAGCGCCTCGACGATGCCGATCACCAGACCGCCGACGATGGCGCCGGGCAGGCTGCCAAAGCCGCCCACCACGGCCGCCGGAAAGGCCTTCAAACCGATCAAGCCCATGTTCGCGTGTACGAAGGTGATGGGCGCCAGCAACAAGCCCGCCACCGCCGCCACCGCGGCGGCCAGCGCCCACACTAGGCCATTGAGCCGCTGCACCGGGATGCCCATGTAGTAGGCCGCGAGCTGGTTCTGTGACGCTGCCTGCATGGCGATACCGACGCGGCTGAAGCGAAAGAGCACGAAGAGCAGCGCGCACATCACGGCGGTGGCGGCAATGACCGCCATCTGCTCCAGGTTGATGACCAGCTCACCCCACTTCACGATGCCGTCTTTGTAGGGCACGGGCAGCGTGTGCGTTTCGGTGCCGATGACGGGGATCATGGTGATGAGGCCACGCGCCACGTAGCCGATGCCGATGGTCAGCATGACGATGGAAAACGCGGGCTGCCCGAGCACGGGGCGGATGACCAGGCGCTCGGCACAGAAGCCCACGATGGCCATCGCCGCGATCGACGCCGGCACCGCCAACCAGAACGGAAAGCCGAGCATGGTCATCAAGGCCAAGCCGCAGAAGGCGCCCAGCATCATCAGCTCGCCCTGCGCAAAGCTCACCGTTTCGGTGGCTTTGTAGATGAGCACGAAGCCCAGGGCGATCAGCCCGTAGATGCAGCCCTGCGCGATACCGCTGATGACGAGCTGCAAGAGCTGCAAACCAAGGCTCCGGGGCGTTGAAGACCGGGCGCATGCTAGCGGCGCACGCGTCCTGCCCTACCCCATGGAAACGCTAGCTGGCGCGAACGCCCGGGCCGTGCCGCGCTCAGCGCGCAGGCAGCAGCCTGGCCGGGTCGATGGGCTTGCCCTGGCGGCGGATCTCGAAGTGCAGCTGCACGCGCTCGGCATCGGTGGCGCCCATGTCGGCGATGCGCTGGCCGCGCCGCACGGCCTGGTCCTCCTTGACGAAGAGCGCGTGGTTGTGCGCGTACGCCGTGAGGTAGGTGGCGTTGTGTTTGACGATGATGAGGTTGCCGTAGCCGCGCAGGCCCGAGCCTGCATAGACCACGCGGCCGTCGGCCGCCGCCAGCACGGGGTCGCCCGTCCTGCCGGTGATGGCCAGGCCTTTGTTGCGGCCCTCCTCAAAGCCCGTGGCCACGGGCCCGGCAGCGGGCCAGGCCCAGTTGACGTCGTCGTCGCCTTCACGTGGCGCGGCGGGCGTCGTGACGCTAGCCGCCGCTGGCACCGGGGTGGTCGTGGCCGCGCCTGGCGGCAGCACGGGGCGCGGCACGGCCGCACCGGCCGCAGTGACGGTTGACGGCTTGGCCGGCCCCGCGTCCATGCCCGGGGGCAAAACGCGCAGCACCTGACCGACTTCGATCAAGTTGGCGTTGTCGATGTTGTTCCAGCGCGCAATGTCGCGCCAGTTCTGGCCTTGGTCCAGACCAATGCGGATGAGCGCATCACCGGGCTTGACGGTGTAGTAGCCGGGCTTGCCGGCGTTCTCCGCGCCAGGCAAGGGCTTCGCCGTTGGCTCGACGGCGACTGCGGTAGCGGTGGTGACCGGGGGCAAGGCCGCGGGTACCGCGCGGCCCGCCGCGTTGCGGTCTTCCACCGGCGCTTTGCCTGGCGTGTTGGCACAGCCGCCCAGCAGTGCCGACAAGATCAGCGTTAGCACCAGGCCATGGGGGGTGTGCGCCGCCGCTGCGTGCAGGTTCATCGTGGGCTCATCTCAGGTTTCATGCGGTGCCTGATTTTAGTGGGACGAAGTGCACGGCATCGAGCTGTTGATGGCGATACACGCCGTCACGTTTGTCGACCACCACCAGCAGCTGGCCACCGCTCTTGGCATCAAACATGGGTGCGACCAGGCGGCCCCCGTCGGCAAGCTGGTCCAGCCAGGCCGCCGGCAAGGCGTCGCCCCCGGCGGCGGCGATGATGGTGTCGTAGGGCGCCTGGGGCGCATGGCCCAGGCGGCCGTCGGCGAAGAGCAGGCGCACATGGTGGCCAAGACTGCCGGCCAAGTTCTCACGTGCCTTGTCGTGCAAGGCTTGCAGCCGCTCGATCGAGACCACGCGCTTGGCCAAGCGGACCAGCAAGGCGGTTTGGTAGCCGCAGCCGGTGCCGATCTCCAGCACAGAGCCTAGGTCCGACGAGGCTGCGGCACCCGGGCGTTCACGCAGCAAACACAACATGCGCGCTACGACGGAGAGTTTGGAAATCGTCTGGCCGTGGCCGATGGGCAGCGAGGTGTCTTCGTAAGCCTGGTTGGCCAGCGCGGTGTCCACGAACAGGTGACGCGGCACGCTGGCCATGGCCCACAGCACCGCGTCGTCATGGATGCCCGCCGCGCGCAGCCGCTGCACCATGCGTGCGCGCACGGCCGCCGAGTCCAGACCCAGGCCGCTGGGCGGCTGCTCGCGGGCGGCATCGCGTGCGGCGTCGTGCAAGAGCCGCTGCGGGCGCAGGGTAACGGGCAAGGCACGCGTAGGGGAGCCGCCCACGCGGTCCAAACCCAGCGGAAAGCGCGAAGGTGTCGCCTTGCGCGTCATGCCACGCCGTCGAACACGTGGCCCCATGGGCCGCGCGTGTCGTGGTCGGTGAGGTCCACTTGCAAGGGCGTGATCGAGACTTCGCCCTGCGCCACCGTGTGGAAGTCGGTGCCCGCGCCGGCTTCACGCGCGTCGCCGGCCGGGCCGATCCAGTAGATGGTTTCGCCCCGCGGGCTGAGCTGCTTGACCACCGGCTCGCTGGCGTGGCGCCGGCCAAGCCGGGTAATGCGCCTGGGCAGACTTATGGCGTCGCTGCGGCAGGGGATGTTGACGTTGAGCAGGAATGGCGCGCCGCCCTCGCGCAAACGGCCCTGCGCCAGCATGGCGTCGATGATCGAGCGCGCCGTGGCGGCGGCAGCATCAAGGTGCGCCCAGCCTTTTTCTGACTGCGAAAAAGCGATCGCCGGCACACCGAACAAGAAGCCTTCCATCGCAGCGGCCACGGTGCCCGAATACAGCGTGTCGTCACCCATGTTGGCGCCGTTATTGATGCCCGAGAGCACGAGGTCGGGGCGCCTTGGGAACAGGCCGGTCAAGGCCACGTGCACGCAATCAGACGGCGTTCCGCTGACGACATGGAAGCCTTTGGCGTCGCCCGTCTTGGCCTGGAACACCGACAGCGGCCGGTGCAGCGTGAGTGCGTTGGACACACCACTTGCATTTTGTTCCGGCGCGATGACGTCGATGTGGCCCAGGCCTTCGCAAGCGCGCACCAAAGCGGCAAGGCCGGGAGCGAGGTAACCGTCGTCGTTGGCAATGAGGATGTGCATCGGCATGATTGTAGAAGTAGGGGGTTGCGCACCCTCTTAGGAGGGCCCGCACCACAGGCTTGGCGCGCACGCATGTGGGCTAGCATGGGCTGAACCGACAAATCGCGCAGGAGCCAAGCATGGGCATCAAGGTCTTGATACTCGAAGACAACCCGGTGGCGCGAAGCTTCCTGTGCCGCGTGGTGCGCGAGAGCTTCAGCGACACGCACACCATCACCGAGGCCGGCGACCTGGAAAGCGCGCGCCGCCACATTCGCGCCGCGCCCGACGACGGTAGCGGCAACCACTACAAGCTGATCCTCGTCGACCTTGAGCTGCCTGACGGCAACGGCATGGAGCTGCTGACGGAGCTGGCGCGCTACCCCGGCACGAAGATCGTCACCACCTTGTATTCCGACGACGAGCATTTGTTCCCCGCGCTGCAATGCGGCGCTGATGGCTACCTGCTGAAGGAAGACCGCTTCGAGGTGCTGGTCGAAGAGCTGCAGAAGATCGTGCGTGGCCAGCCGCCACTGTCGCCAGCGATCGCGCGGCGACTGCTCGGGCACTTTCGCCAAGGTGATGCGCGCAACAGCGATTCGGGCTTCCTCAACACGAGCTCCTTCCACACCAGCAAGCCGATTCCGCTGGAGCCGCCGCTGGACCACGAGCGGCTGACACCGCGCGAGACCGAGGTGCTAACCTACCTCAGCAAAGGCTTCACCATCAAGGAGATCGCCAACTTGATGGGCATCAAATGGTTCACGGTCAACGACCACATCAAGTCGATCTACAAGAAGCTCAATGTCTCCAGCCGCGCCGAGGCGGCGGTGCTGGCGAGCAAACAGGGCTTGGTGTGAGCAGCGCAGGCGCCAGCACACGTGCTGCGCCGAGCTCGCCGCGCTAACGCTCAAACGCAGCGCATGGCCACCACCATGCCTCCCCTGGACAGCGAGCAGGCTCAGCCAAGCCCGCGCCTCGCGCCGCCACGGCCTTCTCTGCTGGGCCAGTGGGTTGGTTGGCGCCTGCGCGGCCTGGTGGCCTTGACGCTGGCGGCATGCCTGGCGATCTTCGGCTGGATGCGCTGGCTGGCCGACTCACCGCATCTGCCGCTGCAACTTGAAGGCAACGCAGCGGGTCAGCTCATCTTGAAGGCCAGCACCTTGCCGGCGCTGGCGGCCCACGTCGGCCAGCCGCTGCAAGCGATGGTGGACGCGCGCGGGCAGCCGCTCGTGTTGGTGCACAACACGCCGGCAGCGTCGCCACGTTGGACCCGCAGCGACGCCGAGCGCGTGGCGCTGGTGCAAGCCCATCAAAAGCTGCAAGACGCTGCTGCGCTTGGGCCCGTAACGCTGCAATGGGGTGACGCCAGCCGCAGCCGCAGTGACAGCCAGTTGGCCATGCTGCCACGTGGCCTGGAAGGCCTGGGCTGGTGGCCCTGGCCGCTGGCCGCGCTGGCGCTGCTGGTGGTGATGATTGGCGCTGTCGTGGCCTTGTCGCGCCCGCATGTCAGCAACCTGCTCTACTTGCTGTGCTGCGTGTGCCAAGGCGGTGGCCTGCTGTTTCTGGCCGCCAGCGTGGCCAGCGGCCAGGGCCTGCCCGCGCGGCTGGTGGCGCTGGACATGCCGCTGCGCGCAGCTTTCGACGCCGTCAGCGTGTGCGCCGCCCTGCACGCCTTGCTGCTCTACCCGCAGCGGCTGCGCCACGCAGACTGGGTGGCCGTCACGCTGTGGGGCCTGGGTGCTGCCGTGCTGGCCCTTGTCGCCAGCGGCCACGTGCCCTACGGCTGGTGGTGGCTGCAAGCGCTGATGCTGACTTGCGCCGTCGCGGGTGTATTCGTCACCACCCTCGTGCGGCGCAGCTCGCCCAACCCGGTGGCCGGAGTGGCCACACAGCTGGCCATTGCGGCACTGGTGGCCATCAGCGTGCTCACGGGGTGGGCGGCTGTGTGGGGCGACGCCACACCTGCGTTGGATGCCGTGGTCGTCGGCGTCAGCCTGTGTTTGGTGGGCTTGCTGCTCACGCCCTTCTTGCTGCGCTCGCGCGAGGCCATGCGCGAGTTCGTGCTGTTGGCGGGCATCAGCGCGGTGGCGGCGTCGCTGGACGTGCTCTTCATCACCGTCTTTTCGCTCGGGCCGTTTGCGTCGCTGACCTTGGTGGTGTTCATCGCGCTGGGCCTGTACGCCGCCGCACGCCAGTGGCTCTTCGACAAGTTGCTGGCCAGCCAGGCGCTGACCACTGAGCGCATCTTCGAGCAGCTCTATCGCGCCGCGCGCGAGGTGCAGGCCCACCCCGAGCGCCATGCGTTGCAGCTCGCGGCCTTGCTGCGCGACCTCTTCGAGCCGCTGGAAGTGCAGCGCTGGCTGGCGCCGGTGTCACGTGCGCGCGTCGCCGCTGGCGGGGCGCTACTGCTCGTGCCGGTGCTGGGGCCCGACAGTGGGCCAGCCCCGCAGGACCGCAAGGCCCTGATGCTGCGCTATGCGCGCCGGGGCCAGCGCATCTACACGCGTGAAGATGCACGGCTGGCCGATCGTGTGGTTGAGCAATTGCGCCGCGCCGTGGCCTACGACCTTGCGGTTGAGCGTGGCCGCAGCGAGGAGCGCCAGCGCATCGCGCAAGACCTGCACGACGACATCGGCGCGCGGCTGCTCACGCTGATGTACCAGGCGCCCAACCCGGAGGTCGAGGACTACGTGCGCCAGACACTGAAGGACTTGAAAACGCTCACACGCGGCCTGGCTGCCGGCGAGCACCTGCTGTCGCATGCGTTGGCCGAGTGGAAGGCCGACCTCGCGCAACGTCTGGCCGCCGCGCGCGTCGAGCTCGACTGGTCGGCGCGCTTTGACGACGACATGCACCTGACCATGGTGCAGTGGTCGGCCATCACCCGCGTGCTGCGTGAGCTCGTCAGCAACACCTTGCACCATGGCCACGCCACGCAGGTGGTAGTGCGCTTGAGCTTGAACGGGCCCGCGTTGCACTTGGTGGTGGCTGACGACGGCGTCGGTGGCAGCCCACAAACCTGGTCGCAAGGCTTGGGTCTGGGCGGCGTGCGCAAGCGCGTCAAGCTGCTCGGCGGCCACGTGCAATGGCGCCAGGGCGAGCCGCGCGGCATCGTCTGCGAGGTGCATGTGGCGGCGTTTATCGCCAAGCCGCCGACGGGCTCGACCCCGGAACCTACCGTCTGATCAACACCCTGATCGACGTACCTCAGCGCCTTGGTAGTCGGCCCGATCTCCGCGGCCCGCATTTCAGGGGACAATACCCACCTCGACGCAGACCCCCGACGCCCACACGCGCCGACCGCCATGCCCACTCGCCGACCTTCTCCCGCCCCTGCCCCCGTAGCCGACACCGTGGCGCCCAAATTGCGCCAGACCCAGGCTGAATACAGCGCCGCACGGCCGCACGCCGAGCCCGGCGTGAAGCCGATGATGTCGAGCTCGAAGATGTATGTCTGCATACGCTGCCATGCCAACTTCAAGACCGGCGACGGCAAGCCCGACCCGCGCCTGCGCGGCCTGGGCAAGTGCAACAACTGCCTGGGCGTGACGACCGCGTCAACGACCTAGCGCGCTTGGCGTTGCGCTAAGGCGTGCGCCACTTGCGCGGCAAGCGGCGCACGCCCCCACCTTGAATCATCGACAACCCATTCAGAAGGAACTCATCCGATGTCGCCCCTACCCACCTCCGACCGTCGCCGTTTCATGATGCAAGTCGCCGCCTGCGGCAGCTTGCTCGCCGGCACGCAAGCCATGGCGCAAGCCGCCAAGCTCGACGAAAAAGACCCGCAAGCCACCGCGCTGGGCTACCTACACGACACCACCAAGGTCGACAAGAAGAAGTACGCCAAGCACGAGGCCGCGCAGAAGTGCAACAACTGCGCGCTTTACCAAGGCAAGGCCACTGACGCCTGGGGCGGCTGCCCGCTGTTCGGCGCCAAGCAAGTGGCTGGCCCCGGCTGGTGCAGTGCCTGGGCGAAGAAAGCTTGATTCAGGTTTGAACGCCGCAAGGCGCGCGCCCAAGAAAAAGGCTCCCCTCGGGGAGCCTTTTTTGCGCCTGACCTTTTGAACTTGTTCGGCGGCTAACGCCCAAGCTCAGCGGAACTTGGACTGCGGCACGGTCTGCATGTCGCCAGGCAAGCTGGCGAGGTAACCCGCCATGGCCTTGAGCTCGGTCAGCTTGAAGGGCTTGACCTGTGCGGACATGATGGCGTTGGCGCGGCCGACATGCGGGTTGCCTTCAACCTGGTAGGCCTTCAGTGCGGCATAAAGGTAGTCGGCCGGTTGGCCGGCGAGCTTTGGGTAAGCGCCGTCAATGGGCTTGTTGTAGTTCACGCCATGGCACGACGCGCAGGCACCTTTGGTGAGCAAGGCGTCGACAGCCGCCTGGGGCTTAGCCACCGGCGCATCGGCCACGGTCTTGACGGCGCTGGCACCATGCTTTTCGTAGTAAGCAGCCAGGTCAGCCATGTCTTGATCACTCAGCGAGCTGGCAATGGCGCGCATCGTCGGGTGCTTGCGCTCGCCCTTCTTGTACGCTGCCAACGACGCCACGATGTACTTGCCGTTTTGGCCCGAAATCAGGGGCACGCGATAGACCTCAGGGAAGCTGGCCTGGTAGCCCGGGATGCCGTGGCAGCCGATGCACATCGCCGCCTTCTTTTGCCCGGCGGCGGCGTCTTGCGCAAGGGCCGCAGTGGTCGGGGCCGTCAAGGCAAGAACAAGGGTCAGGGCTTTGATCATCGTGGTGTGGGGTTGGCTGTTTGAAGCGCTATCAAGAGCGCCTTGAAGCGCTGCGAAGCGGGCAAATTATACGGCCCCTTATACTGGTTCGAACCCACCCGCCGCCCTCTCAGACAGGCCGCCTGAACACGTAAAGAGACGCATGAAATTCACCGG
>JANOJR010000354.1:0-4690 GCA_031418855.1 Rubrivivax sp. | reverse complement strand
GTGCCGAGTTCGAGGAAGGCGAAGCCTGCGTGCATGGCCAGCACCATGATGGCGCCGAGCAGGATGAAGAGCGCGTCGGTGCCTTGTTTGACTTGGTCCATGGGTCTCCTTCTTGGGTTGTCTGCGCGTAGGTTCGCGCTTTCGAGGGGCGGATTTTGGGGGCGCCGGCAATGAAACTTTGCATGAGCCCATGACAATGCCGCCGGTGAAATCCCACCCCCTGATCGCCAGCGCCCTGGCCTTGACCTTGGCGCAAGCCCTGCACGCGCAGACCCCTCCCACACCTGCCGCCACGGCCGCCAGCGCACCTGCGGCGGCGGCGTCGGCGCCACCGACTCGGGCCCGGCCACCGGCGGCCGCGGCACCCCAGCGTGTTGAGATCACTGGTGGGCGCGAGAACGACGCCGACCAGCGCCGCCAGTCCACCGCTGCCAAGATCGTCATCGGCCGCGAAGAGATCGAACGCTTTGGCGACAGCACGGTGGGCGAAGTCTTGAAGCGCCTGCCCGGCGTCACCACGCAAGGCCCGCCTGGCCGTGGCGGGCCGCCGCGCATGCGCGGGCTGGGCGCCGGCTACACGCAGATCCTCATCGACGGCCAACGCGCGCCGCAGGGCTTCTCTGTCGAGTCCTTGACGCCTGAACAACTCGAGCGCATCGAGATCTTCCGCGCGCCTACGGCTGAGACCGGCGCGCGTGCCATCGGCGGCACCATCAACATCGTCACGCGCGAAGGCTTCAAGGTGCGCTTGAACGATGTGCGCATCGGGGCAGGGTATGAAAACGGCAAGGTGTCGCCGGGGCTGTCATGGACGCACAACGACAGCATCGACAACTTCATCTACAACCTCTCTGCCTCGGTTTTCAATGGCCGACGCAGGTCGGACATCACCGCCACCACCACCACCGACGAGGACATCACCAGCGGCGTCGTCACGCGCCAACAAGTCGACCAAACAAGCAGTGACGGCAACCGCGTCGGCATGAACCTCACCTCACGTTTGCAGTGGCGCGGCGAGGCCGGCGACATGCTGATGCTGATGCCGGTGCTGTTCACGACGCGGGCCGAGTCCAAAGCGCGCTTTGAGCAGACGCAGTCCATCGGCAGCACACCGCCGCTGTACGACATGGGCGAGAGTGAAGGCGACACCCGCTTCACCTCGGCGCGGCTCAACGGCACATGGCGCACGCGCTTGGGCGAAGGCTTTCGGCTGGACTTGAACGGCGGCTTGTCTGACGCACGCGGCGCCAACCACTCGCTGCGCCAGGAGCGCAGCAAGGCCGGCGCCTTGCTGCGCACGATCGACGACGACGGCAGCAACCGCGAGCGCAGCCTCACGCTCAACGCCAAAACGAGCAAGCTGCTCGAAGGCGACCACAGTTTCGTCAGCGGCTTGGAGACGGAGCGCTTGCAGCGCACCTCCACGCGGCGCAGTTTGCAAAATGGCGTGCCGCTGCTGACCGAGTTTGACGAGACGCTTGAAGCCAGCAGCCGCCGCCTGGCACTCTTTGCGCAAGACGAGTGGCAGCTCAATGCGAACTGGTCGGCGCATGCAGGGCTGCGCTGGGAAGGCATCACGACGCAGGGTGACGCCGGCGACGGGCCCTCGCCCACCAACCACAGCAAAGTGCTAACGCCGCTGTTGCATGCCGTCTGGAAACCCGACCCGAAGACGCGCGACCAGGTGCGCTTCAGTCTGACGCGCAGCTACAAGTCGCCGACTTTGCAGAACCTGATCGCGCGGCCGAACATCTCCAGCCGCTACCCCGCCAATGGCGCGAACATTCCCACCAGCCCCGACCGTGCGGGCAACCCGCTCTTGCAGCCCGAGCTGGCGCGCGGCATTGACGTCGCGTTCGAGCGTTATCTCAGCGAAGGCGGTGTGCTCAGCGCCAACGTCTTTGTGCGCCGCTTGAACGACTACATCCGCAACGTCACGGCACTAGAGACGGTGAGCTGGAGCGCGCAGAAGCGTTACGTCTCGCGGCCGCAAAACATCGGCGACGCCACCACGCAGGGCATCGAGCTGGAAGCGAAATTCCGGCTCGACCAAGTCTTCAGCGATGGCCCGCGCACGGAGGTGCGCTCCAACCTGAGCCTGTACCGCTCGCGCGTGGACACCGTGCCCGGGCCCGACAACCGGCTCGACCAGCAGCCGCACGCCACCGCCAACCTCGGCTTTGACCACCGCTTTCGCGGCACCCCGCTCACTTTGGGTGCCAGCGTGAACTGGACGCCGGGCTACCGCACGCAGGTGTCGGAGTTGCAGGCGGTGACGGCGGGCACCAAGCGCCAGTTCGACGCCTACGGGTTGTGGGTCGTCAACCCGGCCATGCAGCTGCGTTTGAACGTTAGCAACATCGCGCCGCAAGACTACCTGTCCAGCAATACGCTGGAGGTAGGCAATTTGCGCGAGCGCTCAAGCACCTTGGCCACGACCAACGTCAACTGGCGCATGGCGCTGGAACTCAAGCTGTAGTCGACACGAGCGCGGGCGCGGCGCGGTACACCGCGCGCTTCAGTGAATGACGCGCTCTTCGGGGGCGACAAAAAGCTCATCAAGCACCAGTGCGTCGGGCTCGCGGCCCAGGCTCCAGAAGACCATCAGCACGATGATCTTCATGTCGTCCAGCTCCATGGGGCCGCTCCCCACGGCCATGGCGCGGTCAAGCACCATTTCGCGCATGGGTGGCGGCAAGACGCCGGCCGATTCGAGGAAGGCCACGAAGCCGATGCACTCGGTGCCCATCAGCTCCTGCTCGGCGTCGCTGTAGACGCGCATGCTGCTGGTGGGCGCGTCTCCGCCGCAGGCCTGGGCCGTGCTGGCCAGGCCGTCGAGCCACTTCAGCGCGTCCTGGATCTCATCCGACTCGAAGCCCACGGCGCTTAGCTTGCGCGTTAGCTGGTGGAAGTCAGGACAGGCGTCCGGCCGCCAATAGTTCTCGTAGAGGTAGACGAGCACATCAAACATGCGGGCCACTATACCCGAGCGAGTTGGGCCTTCGAGGCCAGCGCTGGGGCCGGTTTGATGGCCTGTTCAGAGGGCTGTTGCGCTGTTGGTTTGGCGCACTGAACTGCGGCCGATGGGTCAGCCTACAAAGCGCCTTTGATACAGCCCGCCAGGAAGCCGCGCCACTTGGTTCTGCAGCTCAAGTTCGAGCAGCCGCGCCGACAACTCGCCGACGCCGTAGCCGGTGCGCGCCATCAGTGCGTCGATGGTCTGCGGGTCGCCGCCCAGGGCTTCAAGCAAGGGGTCGCTCGTCTTCTGGGCAGCCGGCGCGGCCACGCGTGCCGGCGTATGGCTGCCACGCAGGTCATCGATGATTTCCTGCGCCGTCTCCACCAGCATCGCGCCTTGCCGAATCAGCGCGTGGCACCCGCGCGCATGTTCGCTACCGATCGAGCCCGGCACGGCGTAGACCTCGCGCCCGGCTTCACTGGCCAGCCGCGCGGTGATCAGCGAGCCCGAACGCAGGGCGGCTTCCACCACCAGCGTGCCACGCGCGAGGCCCGCGATGATGCGGTTGCGCTGCGGAAAGTTCTCAGGCAAGGCCGGTGTGCCAGGCGCGAATTCGCTCAGCATCGCGCCGCGTTTGACGATGCGCTGCGCCAGCGCGCGGTGGCGGCTGGGGTAGACGCGGTCCAGGCCCGTGCCGACCACGGCGATGGTGTGGCCACTGGCCGAGGCCAGCGCACCTTCGTGCGCCGCCGCGTCGATGCCTAAGGCCAGACCCGACACCACAAGGTAGCCGGCCTCGGCCAGCGCCTGCGCAAACCCGCGCGCATGGTCCAGGCCTTGCGCGCTGGCGTGGCGGCTGCCGACCACGGCCACTGATTCGACTTTGAGCGCGGCCAGATCACCCTGCACGTAGAGCAGCAGCGGTGGGTCGGGCGACTGCAGCAGCTGCGGCGGGTACTCGTCGCAGCCCAGCGTGATGACGCAGCGCTGCTCGCTGCCTGCCCGCCAGGCCAGCGCAGCGGCCAGTCTGGCCGCGAACGTCGCGGGCTCGCGCGCAAGGGCCTGCGTGATGGTCGGACCGGCGAGATCGTGCAGTTCGGCGCTGCTCGCCGACAAGACACGTTCGGGGCTGCCATAGGCGGTGAGCAAAGCCCGTGCGCTGTCGCGGCCGACGCCAGGTGTTTCCAGCAGCCGCAACCAGGCGGCAAACTCGCCGCGCTCCAGCACCGTGCAGGCCCGGCGTTAGCCGCTCAGGGCTGCGTGAAGCGGTCGCCCGCCTGCACGGGCTCTTTCACCTGCAAGATGAGCGCGTAAGACACGCGCTCGAAGACGCGAAAGACGAAGAGTAGGCCATGGCGCTCATCAGGCAGCAGCATAGGCTGGCGCGGCGTCACGGTGCTGTCCACAGCCGTCGTGCCGGCGCGCCACAGGGCCAGCACATGGCCGCGCTCCAGGCCATCTTTGCTGCCACGACTCAAAGCCACGATCTGGTTCTGGCCGGCGGTGAGCGCGTCGCCGTAGAGCGAAATGATGCGGCCCGACACCGGCGCGCTAGGTGCACGCGGCGCAAAGGCCGCCAGGTCTTGCTGCGGCACGGGCGAGAGGCGGTCGCCAATGCCGGCTTCCAGCCGCGTGCTGCTGACCGTGAAGGTGGAGGGCACGACCATGCCCGCAGGCACGACGGCGCCGGTGCGCGTCTGGCCTTCGCGCACGTGCTGCGCGGTGCCGACG
>JANOJR010000353.1:0-2156 GCA_031418855.1 Rubrivivax sp. | reverse complement strand
TCAGGCTCCAGCCGAATGCCAAAGCGCCCGTAGACGCTTTCCTGAATGGCGCGCGCCAGCGTCACCACCTCGGCGCCACTCGCGCCACCACGGTTCACCAGCACCAGCGCCTGGCGCTCGTAAACACCCGCACGGCCGACGGTCTTGCCCTTCCAGCCGCAAGCGTCGATGAGCCAGCCCGCCGCGAGCTTGACGTTGCCGTCGGGCATCGGGTAATGCACGATTTCAGGGTCGCGGCCGATGATGTCGCGGCACTGCTCGGGGCTGACCACAGGGTTCTTGAAAAAGCTGCCGGCGTTGCCTATCACACGCGGGTCGGGCAGCTTGTTGCGGCGAATGCTGCACACCCAATCGAAGACTTGGCGCGCGCTCGGGTGTCGAATGCCGGTCTCGGCGATCTTGCGCTCCAGGTCAAGGTAGCCCACCACCGGCTGCCAGGGTTTGGGCAATTGAAACCGCACCCGCGTGATCACCGACTTGTTGGCGAGAACGTGTTTGAAGACACTGTCGCGGTAGCCAAAGCGGCACATCTCGGCGTCCAGTGTGACGCTGCGGCCGGTGATCAGGTCCACCGCGTCGAGCGAGTCGAAACGGTCTTTGAGCTCGACACCATAGGCGCCGATGTTCTGCACGGGCGCCGCGCCCGTCAGCCCCGGGATCAGCGCCAGGTTCTCCAGCCCTGGCCAGCCTTGATCCAGCGTCCACGCCACGAACTCGTGCCAGTTTTCGCCCGCACCAGCTTCGACGATCCATGCGTGCTCGGTCTCCCGCACCAAGCGCCGGCCCAGGATCTCGACCTTCAGCACGACGGCGGCCAGGTCGCGTGTCAACACCACGTTGCTGCCACCACCGAGGATGAACTTGGGCGCGACGCCCAGCTCGGGGTGGTCGACGACGCGGCGCACATCGGCCTCGGATTTGATGTGGACCAGGGTTTGGGCCACGGCGGGCAGGCCAAAACTGTTGAACTCGCGCAGGCTGGCGCGATGTTGAATGTCTAAAGCGATGTCAGGCACAGGCACAAGGGGGGACGGCATGGCAGAATTTTCCCATGCCCAGCTTCGACATCGTGCTTGAACCCAACCTGGTAGAGATCCGCAACGCGGTCGACCAGGCCAACAAAGAAATCGGCACGCGCTTCGACTTCAAAGGCTCGAGCGCCAAGGTCGAGTTGACTGAGAAAAGTGCCAAGGAGCGTGACCTCACGCTGCTGGCCGACAGCGACTTCCAGCTGCAGCAGGTGCGTGACCTGCTCATCACGCGGCTGGTGAAGCGCCAGGTCGACGCGCGCTTCGTCGACTTCTCAGGCACGCCCAAAAAGCGCGGCGGCGACAAGATGGAGTTGCTGGTGCCGGTGAAGAATGGCATCGACGCCGAGAACGCTCGCAAGATCCAGACGCTGCTGAAGAACAGCAAGCTCAAGGTGCAAGGCGCCGTGCAAGGCGACGCGGTGCGGGTGAGCGGCGCCAAGCGCGACGTGCTGCAAGACGCCATCGCGCTCTTGCGCCGTGAAGTGACCGAGCTGCCGCTCACCTTTGACAACTTCCGCGACTGAACATGCGCCGCTACCTAACGGCCATCGTGAGCGGCATGTTGGCCTTGGCGGCGCAAGCCCAGGGCGTGGCACTTTCCGGGGTGATGGGCCAGCGTGCGTTGCTCGTGATTGACGGGCAAACGCAGGTGCTGGCGGTGGGCGCCAGCGCGCGCGGCGTCAAGCTGCTGGAGCTGCGTGGCGACGAAGCTCGCATTGAGCGCGACGGCAAGAGCACGTTGCTGCGTGTCGGCGCCGCGCCGGTGAGCATGGGTGCACCCGCCAGCAGCGGCGGCGGTAGTGAAATCGTCATGACGGCAGGCTCGGGCGGCCACTTCGTTGCTGAGGGCAGCATCAACGGCCGCGCGGTGCGTTTCATGGTCGACACCGGCGCCACCATGATCGCCATGGGCCAGGCCGAGGCCGATCGGTTGGGCATCAATTGGAAGGCTGGCGAGCGCGGCATGGCGTCTACTGCCAACGGCTTGATCCCGACCTTTCGCGTCAACCTGGCCGCCGTGCGCATAGGCGACGTGGTGGTGCACAACGTCGACGCCTCGGTCAGCCCCACGTCCATGCCCTACACCCTGCTGGGCAACAGCTTCCTCACGCGCTTTTCCATGCG
>JANOJR010000352.1:0-1883 GCA_031418855.1 Rubrivivax sp. | reverse complement strand
CCCCTCAAGCCAGATCGCCTGCAGCATCGGCGGCAACATCGCCGAAAACTCCGGCGGCGTGCATTGCCTCAAATACGGCCTGACGCTGCATAACGTTTTACAGGTGCGGGGTTTGACGGTGGAAGGCGAGCCCGTCACCTTCGGCAGCGAAGCGCTTGACGCGCCGGGGCTGGACTTGATGTCGGTAGTGGTGGGCAGCGAAGGCATGCTCGCCGTGACCATCGAAGCCACCGTCAAGCTCGTGCCGAAGCCCAAGCTGGCGCGCTGCATCATGGCCAGCTTCGACGACATCCGCCAAGCTGGCGACGCGGTGGCCGCGATCATCGCCGCCGGCATCATCCCGGCCGGGCTGGAGATGATGGACAAGCCCATGACGGCGGCGGTGGAAGACTTTGTACACGCCGGCTACGACCTCAACGCGGCGGCCATCCTGCTGTGCGAAAGCGACGGCACGCCCGAAGAAGTGGCCGAAGAGATCGACCGCATGCTGGGTGTGCTCACAGGTGCCGGCGCATCGCGCGTGGAAGTGAGCAAAGACGAAGCGCAGCGGCTGAAGTTCTGGAGCGGGCGCAAAAACGCCTTCCCGGCCAGCGGGCGCATCAGCCCCGACTACATGTGCATGGACTCGACGATTCCACGCAAGAGACTGGCCGACATCCTGCTCGCCATCCAGGCCATGGAGATCAAGTACGGCCTGAAGTGCTGCAACGTCTTCCATGCGGGCGACGGCAACCTGCACCCGCTGATCCTCTTTGACGCCAACGACGCCGACCAGCTGCACCGCTGCGAACTCTTTGGCGCCGACATCCTGGAAACCAGCGTGGCCATGGGCGGCACGGTGACGGGCGAACACGGTGTGGGGGTGGAAAAGCTCAGCTCCATGTGTGTGCAGTTCAGCGTGGAAGAGCGCACGCAGATGATGGCCGTCAAACACGCCTTTGACCCCAAGGGAACCTTGAACCCCGGCAAGGTGATTCCGACGCTGCAACGCTGCGCCGAATACGGCCGCATGCATGTCAAGAAGGGCCTCTTGCCCTTCCCTGAGCTGGAGCGGTTTTGAGCATGCTGCCTGCCGCCGACCCGCCGCTGCAAGACATCATCGAGCAGGTTCAGGCCGCGCGCCGCGACAAGACGCCGCTGAACATCTGCGGTGGTGGCACCAAGTTTTTCTACGGCCAGCCGGCGACAGGCCTGGCGCTGGACATGCGCGCGCTGGCCGGCATCAGCAGCTACGAGCCCAGCGAGCTGGTGGTCACTGTGCGTGCAGGTACCTTGTTAGCGGAACTTGAAGCCACGCTGGCCGAACAAGGCCAGTGCCTGCCCTTCGAGCCACCCAGGTTCGACGCCGGCGGCACGGTGGCTGGCATGGTCGCCGCCGGCCTGGCCGGCCCGGCGCGCGCGGCGGTGGGCAGCGTGCGCGACTACGTGCTCGGCGCGTCGCTGCTCAATGGCCGCGCCGAGCTCATGAGCTTTGGCGGGCAGGTCATGAAGAACGTGGCCGGCTACGACGTCTCACGCCTGCTCGCCGGCTCGATGGGCATGCTGGGTGTCATCTGCGAGGTCTCGCTCAAGGTGCTTCCCCGGCCGGTGGCCACGGCCACGCTGCGCTTCGAGATGGACCAGGCGCCGGCACTGGACAAGCTCAACGCCTGGGGCGGCCAGCCGCTGCCACTGTCGGCCAGCGCG
This sequence comes from Rubrivivax sp., assembly GCA_031418855.1. Lineage (GTDB taxonomy): Bacteria > Pseudomonadota > Gammaproteobacteria > Burkholderiales > Burkholderiaceae_C > Rubrivivax. The sequence continues at coordinate 197 of JANOJR010000352.1, read as the reverse complement.
TGGTGGGAAGGCGCGCTGGTGCTGCGCCTGGCCGGTGCCAGCGCCGCCGTGCAGTCGGCCACCGCCCGGCTGGGTGGTGAGGTCATCGAGCCCGAACTGGCAGCGATGTTCTGGCGCGGCATGCGCGACCAGCGCGACGAGTTCTTCGCCGGTGCCAAGAAGGCCGTGGCCGGCGGCGCGACGCTGTGGCGCTTGTC
>JANOJR010000351.1:0-3025 GCA_031418855.1 Rubrivivax sp. | reverse complement strand
CACTACACCCTGGTCAACCTCACTGTGCGACCCGTCGCGACGCGCCCGCCGCTGGCGGACACCGCGGACACCGAAGCGTCGCAAGAGCCCGCGCTGTACCTGGTGGTCCTGGATGAGGCGTTGCCGAGTGGAGCCTGGGGGGATGCACTACCGCCGCGCCGCGCCGGCCCCGCTGTGGACAGCACAGACGGCGCACGCGGCACGACCACCGACGGCGACTATGTCGCCGCCGAGGCACGCATCGCCGCGCTGACGCAGGAGCTGCGCGCCAAAGACGAATACCTGCAAAGCACGCACGAAGAACTGGAAAGCTCCAACGAGGAGCTGAAGTCGTCGAACGAGGAAATGCAGTCGGTGAATGAAGAGTTGCAGTCCACCAACGAAGAGTTAGAGACATCGAAGGAAGAGCTGCAATCCGTCAACGAAGAACTGGCCACCGTCAACACCGAGTTGCAGACCAAGGTCGTTGACCTTTCACGTGCCAACAACGACATGAACAACCTGCTGGCCGGCACCGGCATCGGCACGGTGTTTGTCGATCATCAATTGCGCATCTTGCGTTTCACGCCGTCGGCGTCGCAGATCATCAACTTGATCATGAGTGACGTGGGCCGGCCGGTGGCACACATCGTCTCCAACCTGGTGGGCTACGACCGCTTGGTGGCCGATACGCAGGCGATGCTGAACACGCTGGTCCCCAAAGAGCTGGAAGTGCAGACCAACTCGGGCCAGTGGTACACCATGCGCATCCAGGCCTACCGCACGCTTGACAACGCGATCGAGGGCGCCGTGATCTCGTTCGTCGACATCACCGCCCTGGTCAAAGTTCGCGACGACCTGCGCCGCAGCAACGACTTGCAGCGCCTGGGTGTGGCGCTGCGCGACGCCAGCGATGCCATCACCGTGCAAGACCTGGACGGCCACATCCTGGCCTGGAACCCGGGTGCAACGCGCTTGTACGGTTGGAGCGAAGCCCAAGCGCTGGCGATGAACGTGCATGAGCGCATACCGCCCGCGCTGCGCGCGCAGGCGCTGGCCACGCTGGCCCAGCTCAGCCGGGCCAAGGTGCTCGAGCCCTACCGCACGCAGCGCCTGAACCAGGCGGGCGAGGTGATCGAAGTCGCGATGGTCTCGACGGCCTTGGTCAACGAGACCGGAAAGATGTATGCCATTGCCACCACCGAGCGCGCCATCGTGGCGGCGGCATAACGCCGGCATATCGCGCACACTCGGGCACGATGCACGGAATGACTGTGGAACCCATGAGCCCCCATGACGCTGACCGGCCGTCGACCTTGGCCAACGAGGCCGACGTCGCAAGCGCGCTGCGTGAGCACGCTGAAATCGTGTCGCGCCGGCATTCCACGTTGGCGACTGAACGCCTGGCGGCGCTGTCGCCCGAAGCCACGCGGGACCTGGTGCATGAGCTGCAGGTGCACCAGATCGAACTCGAAATTCAGAACGACGAACTGCGCCGCTCTCAGCTTGAGCTCGACGCGTCGCGGGCGCGCTATTTCAAGCTGTATGACCTGGCGCCGGTGGGCTACTGCAGCGTCAGCGAACAGGGCCAGATCCTGCAAGCCAACCTGGCCGCAGCCGCCCTGCTGGGCGAGACGCGCGCCGCGCTGGTCAGGCAGCCGTTCAGCCGCTTCATCTTCAAGGCCGACCAGGACATCTGGTACCTGCACCGCAAATTGCTCACCGAGACCGGACGAACGCAGTCGCTGCGGTTGCGCCTGGCGAGGCCGGGCGGTTCAGAGGTGTGGGCGCAAGTTGTGGCCAGTGCTGCAGACGACGCCTCCGGAGCGCCCCTGATGCTGGTCGTGCTGACGGATGTGAGCGACGTGAAGCTCATGGAAGCGGCCATGCGTGAGAGCGAAGGTCGCTACCGCGCCTTGGTGGAATGGTCGCCCGTGGCGATGCTGGTGCACCTGGACGGCATGGTGACTTACGCCAATGCGGCTGCAGTGAAGCTTTTAGGCGCCCGCACGTCCACCGAACTCCACGGAAGACCCTTGCTCGACCTGATGCATCCGGCATCCCACCCGCAGGTGCTGGCCGGGTTGAAAGCCGCGACGAGCCAGGGGCAAGCCGCACCATGGGCCGAGTTGCGCTGCCTCATGCTGGATGGCACGGCGCGGGATGTTGAGGCGCAGAGCATTGCCACGACGTATGACGGCGCGCAGGTCACCATCACTTCGTTGCATGCGGTGCGCGCAGGCCACGACATTGACGCTGGCGTAGCACGTCTGTAGTCACGACGGCGGCACCGTTGCCGCCGCGAGGTGCTCGCGCCAGGTGCTAACGCCGCAGGGGCGCGGCGTCTGGCCAGGCGCAACTGGGCGGCGACATGCTCGCTGGCGTGTTGCGTGTCGACGAACACCCGTAGACATTCATGAGCGCGTCATGCGCGGCGGCGACGATCGTTTCCCGTGGAATCCATAGAACCGCGATCGGCCATGGGCCGCGTTTCTACCCTTGTCAACCGATAGCCACGGAAGAGCCGCATGCCACCCCATCGCCAACCCAGCGTCGACGCCGCGAAGCCCCGCACGCCGCGGCTGGACGTGCGCACGGTGTGGATCTCGGACCTGCATCTGGGCACACCCGGCTGCCAGGCGGTGGCGCTGCTGGAGTTCCTGAAGAACACCGAGTGCCAGACGCTGTACCTGGTGGGCGACATCATCGACGGCTGGCAGCTGCGCCGCTCCTGGTACTGGCCGCAGGCGCACAACGACGTGGTGCAGAAGCTGCTGCGCAAGGCGCGCAAGGGCACGCGGGTGGTCTTCGTGCCGGGCAACCACGACGAATTCGCGCGCCGCTACGTCGAGCACAACTTCGGCGGCATCGACGTCGTCGAGGACGCGATGCACCGCACCGCCGACGGCCGGCTGCTCTGGGTCACGCACGGCGACCTGTTCGACGGCGTCGTGCAGAGCGCGAAGTGGCTCGCCATCGTGGGCGACCACGCCTACGAGTTCACGCTGAAGGTGAACCGCTGGTTCAACAGCGCCCGCGCGCGGAT
>JANOJR010000350.1:0-1884 GCA_031418855.1 Rubrivivax sp. | reverse complement strand
CTGTGCTGGTAGCTGGGCAACGCTGCGCTCGCGCCAGCATGTCAGACAATACGCTGCATGAACCGCGCCGACGTCATGGCATTGCTGACTCAACACCATGCGCTGCTGTCGCAGCGCTACGGTGCCAATAGCCTGGCCCTGTTCGGTTCGGCCGCGCGGGACGAACTTCGGCCTGACAGTGACATCGATGTGCTCGTGGATTTCGACGGGCCAGCCACCTTCGATGGCTACTTCAATCTGAAGGACCATCTTGAGCAACTGTTGGGCCGGCCCGTCGACCTGGTGACGACCAAAGGCCTGAAGCCACGAGCAAGACGACATGTCGAGCGAGACTTGATTCGTGTCACGTGATTGGCTTCTCTATCTTGATGACCTGATTGCGTCGGCCGAGAAAATCGCGCGTCTGACGGCAGCACACACGGTCGAGTCGTTTGTCGACGACGAGGCAGCCTTTGATGCCGTGTTGTTCAATCTGCAGGTCATCGGCATCGCCGTCAAACAGCTGCCCGACGTCCAGCGCGCTGCGCTTCCGCATGAACACCGGGTGGGGCCGGCCAGGCTGCGCGACCTAATTGCCCACCACTATTTCGCGCTTGACGCCGACATCATCTGGGAAGTCACCACGCGACATGTGCCGGCCTTGTTGCAGCACGCGCTCGCGCTGCGCGCGAAGACCGAAAACCAGGCCGCGCCGGACGATCTTGCGATTTGAAGACACGGCGCAGCGCTGTCGTCACGGCCTGATCGGGTTGGCGCTGCGTTGCAGATTCAGCGCCAACAGCCGCCGCAGGATTTCTTCGTCGGGCATGGCGGCGCTGTAGTCGGCCCAGCCGTAGGCCGCCGCCACGGCCAGGTCCAGCGCGGCGTGCGCTTGCGCGAGCCAAGCCGGGCGTTGGTTGTAGAGATTGGTGAGCGTGCGTTTGGCGACGTCTTTCTCAAAGCCCGGCTTGGCCAGGATGCGGTCTGGGTAGGGCGAGACGCTCATGCCCAGCGGCACGACTTCGGGCACACGATCGGTCCACTCGGGCGGGTTGAGCCAGGCGTCGCGCAGGGTCACGAGGCGGTGGGCGGCGCGGGCGATGGCTTCGGCCTGTGTGCGTACGTCTGGCGTTAGGTCGGCGGGGATGAGCGCGCCGTTGTCGAGTGTTTCGGTGCGCTGGTGGGCGGTGTCGGCGGGGGTGAGGCCGGCGGGGAAGGGGTAGGTTTCGAAGCAGGACTTGGCGTTGTAGGTCGGATCGTTGCCGACGCCGTGCTTCGACGCGGCAGCGAGGGCCCAGACCTCATGAATTCGTGAGGACATGAGACCAAGCGTGGTGTCGTCCTCGCGGGCAAACACATACAGCCGAGAGTCAGGCCAAGTTATCTGAGGCAGTCGTACGAACAGCCTGTGCTTAGCAACGCGGACGGTCGCGATGTAAGTTGCAACTGACTGAAGCTGCCTGCGGAGGCCCGGCACCGTTTCCCCGTGAAGCCACCAGTGACGCTTTCGGGATTCGCGACTCTGTGCATCACGCATCGGTTTCACCTCGACACGTACATGTTCGAACGGGCTTTCAAACAACGCCGCGTCGACTTCGCACATGTCCATGCCGAAATCGACGATCCATGTGTCGCTACTGCGACCCGAGAGATCCTGGCCGTTCGCCCACGGACGCAGCACGAGCGCGTTCGAGTTCGAACTCGGGTTCGGCTGCAACAGCCACGCCCGCGCAACGCTACCTGGAATATCAAAGGAACCCACTTTCACCCTAAGAACCGCAGTTGACCCAATGCAATCCTCGGGAAAGTCAGCACTGGCGCGGGTTTGATGGCATTTGGCAAACTCACCCGATGGGTGAATTCATCGAGCAGAAGAAAACCGTGTTGGCACAAGCCAGCGAAGAC
>JANOJR010000349.1:0-39010 GCA_031418855.1 Rubrivivax sp. | reverse complement strand
GTCTTCGCTGGCTTGTGCCAACACGGTTTTCTTCTGCTCGATGAATTCACCCATCGGGTGAGTTTGCCAAATGCCATCAAACCCGCGCCAGTGCTGACTTTCCCGAGGATTGCATTGGGTCAACTGCGGTTCTTAGGGTGATCTGAGTGCGGTGATCTGAGCTTCGTGGCGCTACCGGGCTAGCGTGCCACTGGCCTTCGCGTGGAACTTGCCGGCGGTGGGCGTCTCGCCCGGGTAGCCCTTGGCGAGCGCGGCGTCGCGACCGCCATGGCGGGCGACGAGCGCGTTCTGTTCGTCCTTGGCGCAGCGGTCAATGGCCTCCGGGTCGAGCATCGAGCGCAGCGTCGCCTCAAACGCGGCGAGCACATCGGCATGCGCCGGGTTGCCGGCGAGGTCGCAGGTTTCCTCGGGATCAAGCGCAAGCTTGAATAGCTCCGGCCGATGGCCCACGTAGTAGTGGTACTTCCAGCCGCCGCGCGTCAGCATGTACGCGGCGCTCTCAGCGCCGACAGCGTGGTATTCGCTGAAGCCGATGCGCGAGTCGTCGTCGGACTCGGCGGCGATGCTGAACAGCGAGCGGCCTGGCAGCGCGCGCTCAGCGTCGGTCAGCGGCACGCCAGTCGCTTCGAGGAAGGTCGGATAGAGATCGACCAGGCCGACGTTGGTGCTGCTGACGCTTCTCTCGATACCGGGCCCGGCCATGAGCAGCGGGATCGCGGTCGACTCGCGGTAGAGCACGTCCTTGTTCCACAGGCCGCGGCTGCCGAGGTTGTCGCCGTGGTCGGTGCTGTAGATCACGCGCGTGTCGGCGGCCAGGCCCGTGCGTTCGAGCGCGGCGAGCACGTGTCCGAGCTGGCTGTCGAGATACGTGATGAGTCCGAAGTAGCAGGCGATGGCAAGGCGTCGCCGCTCGTCGCTGCCGAGCGTCGCATCGTGGTCCCAGTGCGAGGCCATGCGCTCGACCCACGGGTGGCGCTGGTAGCCGTCGCGTGGCAGCAGTTTGGGCATCGGAATGTTCTGCCCGAGATACAGGTCGAGGTACTCCTGCGGCACCACCAGCGGCATGTGCGGCGCGACGAAGCCGACGAAAAGAAGCCATGGCTCGCCGGCCGGCAAACGCGCGCGATCTTCCAGCCACCCCACCGCGAGCTCGGTGATGCGCTGGTCGTAGCGGTTGTAGTTGGAAAGGCCCGCGCCGACCTGGTCGTAAAGCGCCGAGCGGCCGGCCTTCTCGGGCATCGGGTCGCGCACCGAGCCCCAGAGCTGGCCGACGCCGCCCAGGATGTGCATCGGCTCGTGCTGGCGGTCGAAGCCGGTGGCATCGGCTTCGTTGCGGTAGTGCAGCTTGCCGATCGATTCGACCGCACGGCCTGCTTCCTGCAGCCTCTTGCCCCAGCCCGGCACGCGGCCGTCGTAGGCGATGGCGTTGTCCCAGTAGCCAATCTCGTGCACCCAGCGGCCGGTCGCAAGGCTCGCGCGTGCCGGCACGCACACCGGGCACGGCGTCCATGCGTTCGTGAAGCGCGTGCCGCGAGCAGCCAGGCGGTCGAGGTTGGGCGTCTTCACGAAGGGATGGCCCGAGCAGCCCATGTAGCGCGGGTCGTGCTCGTCGGAGAAGACGAAGAGGACGTTGGACGGCTTCATGCGGGGTTCTCTGCGGGCTTAGCCGCCGGGTTTGCCACTGGGTTTGCAACCGGGTTTGCAAATGAAGGCCGCGCGTGTGTGGCGTCGAAGGCGGCGCCGCTCGCCAGCAGCGCGTCGATCTCAGTGCGCGTAAGTCCGCCGACACGGTCGAGCACATCGACCGTGTCGGCGCCAATCGCGCCGCCGGCGTGGATGACTGCGCCAGGCGTCGCCGAGAGGCGCGGCGCCGGCGCCGGCATGGCGATACTGCCGAGATCGGCGTCCGGCGCGTGCACGATCGAGCCGCGCGCCGCGAAGTGCGGGTCGCGGAAGATGTCCGCCATCGTGAATACGCGCGACGCTGGCACGTCGCGCTCCTGCAGCATGGGCTCGAGCGCGTCGAGCAAAAAACCGCTGGTCCATTCGCCGATGATCGCGTCGAGCGCGTCCTGGTGGTCGACACGCGCGAGCGCGCTGGCGAAGCGCGGGTCGTCGCCGAGCTCGGGCTGGCCCATCACTGCGGCCAAACGCCGGAACACCGGATCGCTAGACGCCGCCATCGCGATGTAGCCCCCGTCAGCGGTTGGATAGAGGCTGTTCGGCGTGCTGCCCGGCAGGCGCGAGCCGGCGCGCATGGCCACGTGACCCAGCTTGTCAAACGCCGGCACGTGCGACTCCATCAGGCTGAACGCCGACTCGTACAGCGCCGCATCGACAACCTGCCCCTGGCCCGTCGTCTTGCGCGCAAGAAGCGCCATCACCGCGCCGAAGGCGCCGTAGAGCGCGGTCACCATGTCGGTGACGGGGACGGCGGCGCGAACCGGCGGGCGATCAGGGTAGCCGTTGATGTGCAGCATGCCGCCGACCGCGTCGCCTAGAAATCCGTAGCCGGGACGGTCGCGGTAGGGTCCGCTCTGGCCGAAGCCGCTGATGCGAACCATGACCAGGCCCGGGTTGTCCTGGCTGAGCCGCTCGTAGCCGATGCCCCACTTTTCGAGCGTGCCGGGGCGGAAGTTCTCGACCACCACATCGCAGTGCCGCGCCAGGCGGGCGACGACTTCGCGCGCCGCCGGGATGCGCAGGTCGAGCGACACGAGTTGTTTGTTGCGCAGGATGCTCGCCGCGTAAAGGGACTTGCCGTCGACGTGCTTTCCCATCGTGCGCACCGGGTCGCCCTCGGGTGGTTCGACCTTGATCACCTCGGCACCAAAGTCGGCAAGGAGGCGGCCGCAGAAAGGCCCCGCGACCGTCGATCCGAGCTCGAGCACACGATGGCCAGCCAGTGGACCGCTCATTTCCTCAGCCCCGCGAACTCTGCACCGATGAGGTGGCGTACGAGGATGAGCTTCATGATGTTCAGGGTGCCGCCGGTGAAGAGGAATGAGTAGACATCGCGCAGGCGCTGCTCGATGCCGTTGTCCTTCAGATAGCCGTTGGCACCGAACATCTGCAGGCAGTCCTGGATCGCGCTAACGCCGGTCGAAATGCCGAGCCACTTGGCCATCGCCGCGTCTGCGGTCGCGTCCTCGCCGTGGTCGTTGGCGACGAGCGCGCGGTAGGCGAGCAGGCGCGCTGCCTCGATGCGCGCATGGTGCTCAACGAGCGGAAAGCTGACCGACTGGTTGGCGGCGATCGGCCGGCCGAAGACGATGCGCGACTTGGCGAATGCCACGGTCTCGTCGAGCACCGCACGTGCCGCGCCGAGCGCGGCCAGCGGCGAAAGGCAGCGCGACACGTTGAAGCGTGCGTACATGATCGCCTTGCCCTGGCCGGCGTCGCCGAGCGTCGCGCCGAGCGGCACGCGAACATCGCGGAACTCGACGCTGCCCAGCGCGTGGGCGCGCGCGCCCATCTGCGCCATCACCGCGCTGCTGACGCCGGGCAGCGACGTCGGCACACGCAGCAGCACCATTTTGGGCTTGCTGCCGTCGGCGCAGGCGATCTTCGCCGAGACCGCCAGCACGTCGGCGCCGGGCATCGTGCTGACGTGCACCTTGCTGCCGTTGAGAACGAATGCGTCGCCGTCTTCGACGGCGCTGGCCTCGATTGCCGACAAGTCCGAGCCGGCGTTCTCTTCCGACGTCGCCAGCGCGACGACACATTCGCCGGCATAGACGGCGCGCACCGTCTCATCACCCCAGCCGGGAAAGAAGTGCGCGTGCGTCGCCTGCTGCCAGGCGATGAGCGCGCAACTCGCGTCGACGGCGGCAAGCTCCTCGATCGTGATGCCCAGGCTCACGTAGTCGCGCCCCTGCCCACCGAGCGCGGGCGCGCCGATGACGCCCAGGATGCCGGCGGCGCCCATCTTGCGGATCGCCTCGCGCGGCAGCGTTGCGGCCTCGTCCCAACGCCGGCTGTGCGGCTTCAGTTCACGCTCGGCGAACTCGCGCACGTGGGTGCGCCAAACGCGCTGCTCGGGCGTGAAAGAGAAGTCGAGGGCCATTTGAGTGTTGCCTGCTTGCGCTGAACGAGTTGCGTTGAAAGGGTCGCGCTGAACTTGCCGCAGCAATCATAATCCTCTACAGTATTTAGCCTGTCAAGCGAAGAAGCCCGCACTGGCCAACTGTGAAGACGAAGACCGCCACCGCCCCCGCCAAGCTCGAGGCACTCAGTCGCGCGCTCCGTCGTGTGCTCGGTCCTGCGCTCGGTCATGTGCGCGGTGATGCGCGCGGTCAGGCCAGCCGGGGCGAGGACAGCTCCCTCACGCGCCACGCGCAACTGCGCGTGGCGCTTCTGGGCAGCATCAACGCCGGGCACTGGGCCGCCGGCGAGCGCCTACCGACCGAGGCTGAACTGGTGGCGGCCACGGGCTTCAGTTTCGGCACGGTGCAGCGTGCCCTGCGCGCGCTGACTGAAGAAGGCGTCGTGCGCCGTCAGCAGGGCAGCGGCAGCTTCGTTTCAGCGGGCCATCACCGCATCGACGACGTCGCTCACTGCCGCTTCGTCGGCGACGACGGCAAGAGCTTCCTGCCGGTCTTCTCGCGCGTGCTCTCGCGCCGGCCGTGGCGGCGAAGCGGGCCGTGGAGCGCACATTTCAAGGGCCACGACGCGCAGGTCATCAGACTCGACCGCGTGCTGAGCGTGAACGGTGAGTTCGACGTCTTCAGCCGCTTTTACTTCGACGGCAAACGCTTCAAGGGGCTGGCGTCGCGGCCGATCGACGAGCTCGCCGGTACCAACTTCAAGGTCTTGCTGCGCCAGGAGTCGAAGGTGCCGCCCGGCGGAGTCAGCCAGTCGCTGCAGCTCGTGCCCGTGCCCGCCGACGTTGCGCCGCACATCGGCCTTAGCCCGGCCCAGCAGGTGGCGATGCTGGAGATCGTGCGTCACGCCGGTGGTGGCGACGACGTCGTCTATTACCAGCAATTGTTTGTGCCGCCTGCACCGCGCAAGCTGCTCGTCCACCCGGCGACCTGATCGTCGCCGCCGACGCTTCAGACCTCAGCCATCGTCACACCTCACCCATCGCCAGGAGCCGCTATGACCAACAGTTCTACCGACAGTTCGACCGACCGTTACGCCGCCTTTCGCTCGTTGAAGTTCGATCGTCCCGCCGAGCGCGTCTTGCGCATCACGCTCGACCGGGCAGAAAGCATGAACTCCCTCAACTGGGAAGCGCACGGTGAGCTGACGAAGGTCTGGAACGTCGTCGATGAGGATCCGGAGACCAACGTCGCCATCATCCGCGGCGCCGGCACGGCGTTCTCTGCGGGCGGCGACTTCAGCATGATCGAAAAAATCATGGACGACTACAGCATGCAGGTGGCTGCGCTGAAGGAGTTTCGCGAGCTTTGCTACAACATGATCAACTGCTCGAAGCCCATCGTCTCGGCCATCCATGGTCCGGCGGTCGGTGCCGGCTTGGCTGCGGCGCTTCTGGCCGACGTCTCGATTGCTGCCAAGTCGGCGCGCATCGTCGACGGACACACCCGTCTGGGCTTGGCCGCTGGCGACCACGCGGCAATGATTTGGCCCCTGCTCTGCGGCATGGCCAAAGCCAAGTACTACATCCTCACCTGCGAGCCGCTGTCGGGGGAGGAAGCTGAACGCATCGGAGTCGTCTCGCTGTGCGTGGAAGACGACCAACTCGAAGCGAAGTCGCTCAAGGTTGCAGAACGCCTGGCGCGCGGCGCGCAGCGGCCGATCCGCTGGAGCAAGCACGCGCTCAACAACTGGCTGCGCCTTGCGGGCCCGTCGTTCGACAATTCGGCGGCGCTCGAGATTCTGTCGTTCAACGGCCCGGAGCTGCGCGAAGGCCTGGCCTCGCTGAAAGAGAAGCGCGCGCCTCGTTTCGACTACAAGGTCTGAGAGCGGCCCGCACACAGCGAACGCCGTTCAACGCCATGCGGGGCGCAGCGACCTTGCACCTAATCCTGAAACCGAATGCCGCGTTCCTTGGCCACTTGTGCGTAACGCTGGCGCTCGGACTTGAGAAAGGCGGCGAACTCGGACCCCTGCAGGCCGAGCGGCTCGACGCCTGCATCGAGCAGGCGCTTCCGGGTCGCCGGCTCTTGCATCATCCTGGCGATCTCGGCCCCCAGCCGTTCGACGATCGCCGCCGGCGTTTTTGCCGGCGCGAACACGCCCATCCAGTTCGTGAACTGATAGTCAGCCATGCCTTTGAGCTCGGCGACGGCCGGCACGTCGGGCATCAGCGGTGAGCGCTTCTGTGTCGTCACTGCGAGCACCTTGAGCTTGCCTGCCTTGGCATGGCCCACGACAGGCGGCATGCCGACGATCGCCATCGATACCTGATTGCCGAGCAGGTCGTTGATGGCCGGGGCAGCGCCGCGATAGGGAATGTGGACGATGAAGATGCCGGTTCCGGCTTTGAACGATTCACCCGCGAATTGCATCGAGCTGCCGTTGCCGGGAGTGCCGTAACTGAGTTTGCCCGGCTGGCTCTTTGCGTAGGCAGCGAACTCGGCCAGGTTGCGCGCTGGCACCGAAGGATGGACCACCAGGACCAGCGGCGTCTCGCCGGCCAGGGCAACAGGCACCAGATCGGTTTCGGGGTTGTAGGGCGTTTTCTGCCCTGCGGCCGGACCCACCACCACCTCGGCCGGCGAAGCCATCAGCAAGGTGTAGCCATCGGGCGCCGCCCTGGCGACTGCGTCAGTGCCGATCGAGCCACTGGCGCCGGCCCTGTTCTCGACCACCACCTGCTGGTTGAACGCCTCGCCCAGCCGCTGCGCGACCACCCGTGCCACGAGATCGAGCCCACCACCGGCCGGATACGCGACGATCAAATGAATCTGCTTGTTGGGGTAGGCCTGGGCCTGGGCAGCGGGGTTAAACGCACAACAGGCCGCGAAGAGCAGTGCGATGAGGCAAGGTCGGTGAAGTTTCATGGGCTGTACTGGAACGGTTGTGGCAGGAAAAAATGGTGCACATGCAAGGCGAGCGTGCGTCGACACAACGCACTGGCGATTCTAGAAAGCGGCTACTTCACGCGAGCCAGCCCGTCGAGTGCAACGCTGAGTTGATACACGTCCGGGCGCAGGAAGTGGGTCGTCATCTCCACGGCCTCGCCGGTCTCGTCGCGCGTGATGCGATCAAGCACCAGCAGAAAGGAACTCTGCGACATCTCGAGCGCCTCGCTGATCTCGATGGTGGGCTGCCGGCAACTGACGAGGAATTCGGCACGCGCCAGTTTCACGCGCAGCTTCTTTTGCAGAATCTCGTAGATCGGCGCCGAATCAACCTCATGGCGCGTCATGCGGCGACCGAACTTCGCCGGTACGCGGATGCGGGTGATGGCGTGCGGCACGCCGCGTGACGTGTAGAGCCGCTGATACCCGAGCACCGGGCGTTCCCATTCGTTCAGCTCGGTTGGCAGGGCGGGGCTCTCGATCCAGGCGAACTCGATGATTTCCGTGCGAATGTCTTCGCCGACCTGGCGGAAGGTTTCCATGAACGGTGCCAGACGGTCGATCGAATGCACGATTTTCGGCGTCGGCCTCGACACAAAAGTGCCCTTGCCTTGGCGTCGCACCAGCACCGCCTCGTCGACCAAAAGCTGCACCGCCTTGCGCACCGTCGAGCGGCTGACGTTGAACATGTCGATCAATGCTTCCTCCGTCGGCAGCTGCGCGGGCGCATCGCTTGAGGAGACATGCTGGCGCAAGCGATCGGCGATCTGCTCGTAAAGCGAGCTCGCGCTCTCACGCTGCAAGCCCTGCAAGCCCTGCAAGCCGCGCGCTCCTTGCGTCCCGCCACCTTCGACAAGCGGATTTTTCAAGCGCTTCTTCAGATTCGCTCGGGGCATTGCATTCGGTTTCATCCGGATTGCCTTGTGAAAATAGGTATGCTAAGGTATGCATACATTAACAGTCAACTAGTCTGAGGGCAGACATCGTGAACCGCAACGCCGTGATCGCTGACGACCAAGCACCCCTGAGCGACGCCCTTGCGCCGACGCCTGCCGGCGCGCCCGCCACGCGGGTGGCGCCGCAGCCGGGCGCGGCTGGCCGGCCCCCGCGCGCGCAGGTGCCAGCCAGCGTCATCTCGACGCTGTCGGTACTTTTCCTGACCCTGCTCTGGATTTGGGTCAGCACCTCGGGGTGGCTGCCGCAGGGCTATCTGCCCACGCCGAGCGAGATGGGTGCAGAGCTGCAGACGCTCTTCACCAAGGGCTACAAAAGCAACTCGATCTGGCAGCACATGGGCATCAGCCTGTTTCGCACGCTGTCGGGCTTCGTGCTCGGCATCGCGGTGGGCATTCCCCTGGGTCTGATCACCGGTTACAGCCGCGTGGGCAGCGCCATGGTCTCGCCCATCATGGCGTTCATCCGGCCGATCCCGCCGATTGCGTTCATTCCCATGGTGGTGCTCTATTTCGGTCTTGGCGAAGTCGGCAAAGTGGCGCTGATCTTCTGGACCGCGTTCAACTACGTGCACGTCAACGCCCACGCCGGCGCGGCCGGTGTGCCGATCGCCTACCAGCGCGCCGCGCAGTCGATTGGTCTGACGCGCGCCCAGACCTTCTTCCGGGTGGTACTCCCTTCGGCGATCCCGCAGATCTTCACCGGCCTGAAAGTCGCCATGGCGCTGAGCTGGGCAGTCGTCGTCGCCGCCGAATTGACCGGTGCGCAATCGGGGCTCGGCTTCATGATTTCCGATGCGGCACTCACCTTTCGCATTCCCGCGGTCTTCATCGGGATTGCGCTCATCGGCGCCATCGGCCTGATGCTCAACGTCATGCTCAACGTCATGGAAACGTGGCTCGTGCACTGGAAAGGCCGTTAGGCCGTTAGGCGATTTGGCGGGCGCCGCAGCGCAAACCCTCAGTAGCCACGAACCGAGGTTAAACGATGGACACGCAGGCACTGCAATTCAACAACAAGGTGGTCGTCATCACCGGCGGCGGCGGCGGCATGGGGGTCGAGTTCTGCGCGGCTTTCGCGCGCCGGGGCGCCCGCGTCGTGATGGTCGACGCTTTCGAGCAGGCCGTGAGGCAAGCCGCCGCAACGCTGAAGGAGATGGGCCACGACGTGATTCCGGTTGTGCTCGACGTCGCCGACGAGGCCGCCGTGAGCGTGGCCTTCGATCGCATCGCCGCCGAGCACGGTGGCATCGACGTGCTCATCGGTGGGGCGGGTATCCGTCCGGTGGGCGACGTGTTCGAGCAGTCGCTGGCCGACTTCGAGGCTTGCATGCGCGTCAACGTCACCGGCATCTTCGTCAGCTCGCGCAATGCCGCTCGGCAGATGCGCAAGAAGGGTGCAGGCGCCATCGTCAACATCGCGTCGGTCAATGGCGTGCGCGCAGTCACCGGCATGGCGGCGTATTGCGCGTCGAAAGCTGCTGTGATTTCCCTGACGCAGACCATGGCCTCGGAGTGGGCGCCGCACGGCATTCGCGTCAACGCGATCCTTCCGGCCCAGGTCGAGACGCCGATGATTGCCGAGCAGGTCGGCGCGGAACGCAAGCGCCGCGAGGAACGGATCCCGATGGGCCGCTACGGCAAGCCCGCCGAAATCGCGCGCGCGGCCTGCTTCCTCGCATCCGACGAGGCGTCGTTCATCACCGGCCATCCACTCGCACTCGACGGCGGCTATCTCGCCTTCGGTTTTCGCCCGGCCGTCACGCCACAGTTCTGAGAGCTGTCGGCCGACACGCCCCCATACGCGCCAGAACGCCCATCGATCCCCAGGAGCACCCATTGCATACCGCCCTCCAAGAGGCCCCCACTCAGCGCGCAGGCGACACCCCGGAGTTGCACTTGACCGCCGAAGAGCAGGACATGCTCGACGGCAAACGCGGCGAGGCTGTCCGCGAAGCCATTGCCTACCAAATCGAAGTTGCGCGTTTCTGGGGTGCCGAGCGCTTCGTGCCGATCACCAATGCGCACATGATGGGCGACATCGAAGTCATGGGCGACGCCGGTCTCGGCTACCTCAAGCGCGCCTGCGAGCACAAGACGCGCTGCAGCGTGCCGATCACCACCAACGCGCGCTGCATGGACTTCGCCCACGTCGAACGGCTTGGCCAGGATGCTGGCGAGGCCAAGAAGGAACACCAGATCATCAAGTTCATGCGCGAGATGAACATCGTCACCACCGACACCTGCATCAACTACCAGACGGTCTACCAGCCGCATCTCGGCGAACATGTGGCGTGGGGCGACACGGGCACGGTGATCTACGCCAACTCGGTCTTCGGCGCGCGTAGCAATTTCGAGGGCGGCCCGGCGGCGCTCGCGGCGGCGGTCACCGGCCGCACGCCGGCCTATGGCTTCCACCTCGACAAACACCGCAAGGGCACGCTGACCGTGCGCCTCGAAGCCCGGCTCGACGACCTCGCCGATTGGGGCGCAGTCGGCAAGATCGTCGGCGAGAAGCACCAGAACTACTACGCCGTCCCAGTCTTCCACGGCATGCAGCGGGCTCCTGACGCCGACGAGCTCAAGCATCTGGGTTGCGCGCTGGCGAGCTACGGTTCGATGGCGATGTTCCATATGGTCGGCGTCACGCCTGAGGCGCCTTCGCTCCAGGCGGCGCTGGGTGGCAACACGCCGACCCACGAGATCGTCATCACCGACGCCGATCTGAAAAAGGTCTACGACGGCTACGACACGAAAGACCGCAGCACCAGCCTGGTGGTTTTCTCCGGGCCGCAGCTCTCGCTCTTCGAGATGAAGGATTTGTCGGAGCGCTTCGCCGGGCGCACGCTGCACCCCGGCACCCAGGTCTTCGTCACCACCGCTTCGTCGGTCAAGCACTCTGCCGCGCAACTCGGCTACCTGGCGCCGCTAGAGGCCGCCGGCGTGACCGTGCTCGAAGGGGTGTGCTTCTACATCCTGCAAAACCTCTCGGGAATGCGCGTGGCCAACGGCTGGACCAACATGATCTCCAACTCCGCGAAGATCGTGAACATCATCGGTGCCCATCGCTTCAACACGATCCTGCGCCGGACGCAGGAATGCGTCGACATCGCCTGCACCGGCGAACTGACCTAAGGACCTGCAATGAAGGCATCCGCAAACACGATGCTCGCGGCCGACGCCGGCGCCGAGACCGTGCTCGACACGATCCACGTTACGCGCGCATTCGGCCCCGTCGTCGAGGGCGAGGCGGTGATCTCCGAGGAAGGCTTCTCGCCGCGCTACGACCTCGACCGCTGGAGCGGCGTGATCACCAAACCCGGCCACAAGCTCGAAGGCGTGAACATCCGCGACAAGATATGCTTCTTTCCAACCGCCAAGGGCGGCATTGCCGCTGGCTGGGCCTTCTTCGACATCAAGCACAAAGGCATCGCACCGCGGGCCTTCATTTTTGGCGTCACCAACCCGGTGATGGTGCAAGGCGCCCTGTTCGCCAACATCACCATCACCGAAGGCTGGTCGCGAAAGCCCGCAGAAGTCTTGCGCAACGGCGACCTGGTGCGCGTTGACCCGGCGCGCAAGGTGATCGAGTTGCTGCACCGCGCCGCAAGCTGATCACCGACGGCGAAGACTCGCCTCAAGCGTCGCACGCGAGCAAGCTGAAAAGATCGAAACGCTGGGCATCGTCCAGCAGCAACCAAGGAGCCTGACATGTTCGGACTGAGGAAGAAGCTACAAGCGTTTGCAGGTGCGGCCACACTCGTGGCGGGCTGCCTGAGCGTCGGCGCGGCACAAGCGCAGGCGCCGTTGAAGTTCAACTACGGCGCACCGACGGCTGACTACTACGTGCTGTACGTGGCCAAGGACGCGGGTCTGTTTCAGAAGCACGGTCTGGATCCCACCTTTTTCTGGTTCGCCTCGGGCGCGCCCCTGCTCGCCGCCTTGAAAAGCGAGAGCCTGGATGTCTTCACGACCGGCCTTGCCTCCGCCTTCATGCTCGGGCAGAAGATTCCGGTCAAGCTCTTGTTCTGGGAAATGGATGACGCTGCCGGCGAAGCGCTGGTCGTCAGTCCGAAGTCGGGCATCACCAGCTTTAGGGACTTGAAAAAAGCCAAGGCGATCGGCGCTGCGTCCGGCACCTGTGCGCAGGTTGCTGTGGGCTTGATCGCGCGCAAGATCGGCATCAAGATGAGCGAGCTGAATATCATCAACATTCCCCCGGCGCTGTTTCAAAACGCGTTCCTGAGCGGCTCGATCGATGCCGGCGTGGCTTGGGCGCCCTTTGCTCAGGCGCTGGCTGAGCAGGGCCAAAAGATCGTCAACTACGACGCCGATTACAGCGGCAGCGATGGCGACAACGGCATCTGCCCGGTCATGACCGGTGCACGAACCAGCTACTTGCAACAGTATCCTGAAATCGGCGACAAGCTCGTTCGCATCCATGCCGAGGCGCAACAGCTGATCGAAAAGAATCCGCAACTCGGCATCGACGTACTGGTGAAGTACTTGTCGGTGAGCCCTGCGGTGGCCAAGGTGACCTACGACCGTGTGTGCTGTGCCCGCAAGCCGACACTCGCGCAGCAGCTCGATCCGAACTCGCCGTACTCGATCACGTCCAAGGATGGGGGACTGGTCAAGAAGCTGCAGATCGCGACGCAAATTCTCGCCGAGGCGGGCAGCATTCCCCTGGCGCTGACGCCCGAGACCATTGCCGCTGCGATCGACTCCAGCTACGTACGCCGGTTCGTCGAGGGGGCGAAGAAGTAAGCACAGCAGATTCAGATCCGCCGCCCCATGAACCCTTCCGCCCGCAATCTCCTCATCATCATGTCCGATGAGCACAGCCCGAAAGCGCTGGGCTGCTACGGGCACCCATTCGTCGAGACACCGCATCTCGACGCGCTGGCAGCGCGCGGAACGCGCTTCAGCGCCGCCTATTGCGCCAGCCCGGTGTGCATTCCGGCGCGTGCTTCTTTCGCCGTTGGCAAGTACATCCACCAGATGGGTTACTGGGACAACGCTGACGCCTACGACGGCGCCATTCCAAGCTGGCACCACAAGCTGCGTGAGCTCGGCCATTCGGTGGTCTCCATCGGCAAGCTTCACTTCCGTCTCGGCAGTGAAGATCACGGCTTCTCGGAAGAAATCATTCCGATGCACATCCTTGAGGGCAAGGGCGACCTGATGGGCCTGGTGCGCAGCGATCTGCCGGTGCGGCGGGGTGCCTACAAGATGGCCGGGCTGGCCGGGCCCGGCGAAAGCCAATACACCTTCTACGACCGCGAGATCACCGCGCGCGCCCAAATCTGGCTGCGTGAACAGGCCGTCAAAGAGTTAAAGGAACAAGTGGCGCGACAGCAGGAACGCGAGCCTGGCAAGCCGTGGGTGCTGTTCGTCTCGCTGGTCTGCCCGCACTTTCCGCTGACCGCGCCGCCGCAGTACTTCTACCGCTACTACAACCGCGACCTGCCCTTGCCCAAGCTTTACGCACGCGGCGAGCGCCCGACTCATCCCTATCTGCGCGACTATTCCCAAAGCTTCAATTACGACGACTACTTCGACGAGATCAGTCTGAAAAAAGCGCTGGCGGGCTATTACGGCCTGTGCTCGTTCCTCGACGACAACGTCGGCCTGGTGCTCGAGGCCCTTGCCGACGCCGGTCTTGCCGACGGCACGCGCGTGGTCTACACCAGCGACCATGGCGATAACCTCGGCACGCGCGGCCTGTGGGGAAAGTCGACGATGTTCGAAGAGACCGCAGGCGTGCCGCTGATCATGGCCGGCCCCGACATTGCTGCGGGCAAGGTGATCGACACCCCGGTCAGCCATGTCGACGTCTACCCCTTCGTTCTGCAGGCGGTCGGCGCCAACGACCCCGAACTGACGCTGGGGTTCCCCGGTGTCTCGCTATTCGACATCGCTGCGGGCGCCGTGCCCGACCGCAATGTACTGGTCGAATATCACGGCATGGGTTCGACGACCGGCGCTTTCATGATCCGCCACGGCAAGTACAAGTACGTCCACTACGTCGCCTATCCAGCGCAGCTCTTCGACCTCGAAGCCGATGCCGAGGAAGTCGACGATCTCGGCACCGACCCGCGCTTCGCTGCGGTTTTGGCCGAATGCCACTCGCAACTGCTGCGCATCTGCGACCCGGACGACGTGGAGCGTCGCGCCAGGGTGCGCCAGGCGGAACTGCTGGCGGCGAATGGCGGCCGCGAAGCCGTTGTGGCGCGCGGTGATCTGGGCTTCACGCCTGCCCCGGGCGCAGCGATTTCCTTCGATTGAGCCACAGGCGATTGCGATTGCGATCCCCGGCATTCACATCCACACAAAGCCCGTCACGACGAAACCCGCGCAGGAGACAAGGCATGCTATCCACCGCACCAACGAAAATCGCATTTCGAGGGGTCTCGAAGTCCTACCCCAGCAAACACTCGTCGCAGACCGCAACGCTGGCGCTGGACCGCCTGGACGTCGAGATCAAGACGGCAGAGATCGTTTCGGTGCTGGGCCCCACCGGCTGCGGCAAGTCTTCTGCCCTGAACCTCATTGCCGGCTTCGAAACCCCGAGCACCGGCAACGTCTACCTGGACGAGCAGATCGTCTACGGGCCAGGGCCGGACCGCGCAGTGGTGTTCCAGCAGGCGTCTCTCTTTCCATGGCTCAGCGTCTTCGACAACGTCACGCTCGGCGTCAAGTGTCGCGGCATGGAGAAGGCGGAATACACGCAGCGCGCCGAACACCTGCTGGAGGAGGTCGGGCTGTCCAGCTTCCTGCGCCACTATCCGTACCAGCTCTCGGGCGGCATGCAGCAACGGGTGCAGATCGCGCGGGCACTGATTTCTGCCCCCAAGGTGCTGCTGATGGACGAGCCCTTCGGCGCACTCGACTACCAGACGCGGATCTTCATGCAGGAGCTGCTGCTCAAACTCTGGGTTGAGTACAAGCCCACCGTCTTCTTCATCACGCACGACGTCGCCGAGGCGATCTTCATCTCCGATCGCGTTTTGGTGATGAGCCGTCGTCCCGGCCGCATCAAGCTGTCCGTCGATGTGCATGCGGAAAAGCCGAGAAACGCGGACTTCCTGAGCACGCCGGAATTCATCGAGCTGCAGCGTGAGCTGCTGCATGCGGTGCAACAGGAAGTGCAGACGGCCGACGCGTTTCACTGACGCGATTCACTGACGCGAGATGAAATCCGATCTGGCGCGGCGGGACCGCATGAATTTTTACAACCAGGAGTCAGCCATGTGGAAATCAAGCCATTGGACGCGCCTTGCAGTCGTCGCATTGCTCAGCCTTTGCGGCGTTGCCGTCGCCGCCGACAAACCTGCCGGACCCGCGCTCAAATTCAGCTGGGGCGCGCCGACGGCTAGCTACTTCACGCTCTACGTGGCGAAGGATCTGGGTCTGTTCGAGCAGGCCAACCTCGATCCGCAGTTCTTCTTCTTCCAGTCGGGCGCCCCGCTGCTCGCCGGCCTCAAGAGCGAGAGCCTGGACGTGGTCACGACCGGCCTGGCCACCGTCTTCGCTCTTGGGCAGAATATTCCGCTCAAGCTGATCTACTGGGAAGTCGATCATGCAGGCGGCGAAGGCCTGGTCGTGAGTCCGAAGAGCGGCATCAACAGCTATATGGACATCGCCAAGGCCAGGACCATCGCCGCCCCGACGGGCACCTGCGCGCAGGTCTCGCTGGCGCTGTTGGCGAAGAAGGTCGGTATCAAGTACAGCACGCTCAACGTGCTCAACATCGCACCTCCGCTGTACCCCAGCGCGATGACGAGCGGCTCGATCGATGCCGGCATCGCCTGGATGCCTCATGCCCAGATCCTGATCGAAGCCGGCTTCAAGGTCGTCAGTTGGGATCCGGATTTCGTCCCCGAGGGCGGCGTATGTCCCGGCATGACTGCGGCGCGCCCCAAGTTCCTGCAGGCCAATCCGGAGATCGGTTTGAAGCTGGTGGAGATCCACGCCAAGTCGATGGAGGCGATCGCCAAGAACCCCGAGCTCGCGATCAACGCGCTGATGAAATATCTGTCGGTGACACGCTCGGTGGCCAAGGCTGCCTATGAACGTGAAGGTGGTGCGCGCTATCCGACGCTGCAGCAGCAACTCGATCCGGCCTCGCAGTATTCGATGACCGTCAAGCAGGGCGGGCTCGCGAAGAAGCTGCACATCGCCAGCCAGATACTGTTTGAAACCGGGACCATTCCGGCGGCCTTGAGCTGGGACGCGATCCATGCAGCGATCGAGCCCATCTACATTCGGCAGTACCTTGAGAAGAACGTCAAATGAGCGGCGTTTTGTCCGCCCGGCCGGTTCACTCAAAGGGCTGCTGAGATGGCCGCCGGTTCGATCAGCGCGTCGGTGGATTGCTATCCGCAGGACCTGGCCCTCTTCATCGACGGGCACTGGCTGCGCGGCGGCGGACGCGATCAGCGCGACATCATCGATCCTGCCACCGGCGAGGTCATCGGGAGCTTGCCGCTGGCGACGACGGCGGACCTCGATGCAGCACTGGCCTCGTCGGCGAAGGCCTTCGAAAGCTGGCGCGGGGTTTCAGCCTGGCAACGCGCCGCGATCCTGCGTCGCGCCGCGCAACTGATCGGTGAACGCAAGAGCGCGCTCGCCGCGGTGCTGACCATGGACAACGGCAAGCCGCTGGCCGATGCGCTGGGTGAGATCGACCGGGTCATCGAAACCGTGCAGTGGTGTTCCGAGGAAGCCACGCGGACCTATGGCCGCACGCTGCCTGCTCGTGCGCCGGGGCTGATGCAGGCCACCCACAAGCGCCCGATCGGCCCGGTGGCGGCTTTCGCGCCGTGGAACTTTCCAGCCGTCCTGGCAGTGCGCAAGATTGCCGCTGCGCTCGCCGCAGGTTGCACGATCATCGTCAAACCGGCGGAGGAAACGCCGGCGGTGTGTGTCGGTCTGGTGCGCGCTTTTCACGACGCCGGCGTTCCGGCCGGCGTGCTCAACCTGGTATTCGGCGTGCCGAGCCAGGTGTCGGAGCATTTGATCGCGTCGCCGGTGATACGCAAGATCTCCTTCACCGGGTCGGTGCCGGTCGGACGGCTGCTGTACCGGCTCGCGGGCCAGGGACTGAAAGCCATCACGATGGAACTGGGCGGCCACTCCCCGGTGGTGGTGTGCGACGACGTCGATGTGCAAAAGGTCGCCGCCGACTGCGCTGCATTCAAGTACCGCAACGCCGGCCAGGTGTGTCTCTCGCCGAACCGATTCTTCGTCCATGAAGCGGTCTACGACGCCTTCGTGGCGCGCTTCATCGAGGTTGCGAAAAACCTCAGGATCGGCTGCGGCGCCGAAGCCGGCGTCCAAATGGGGCCGCTCAACAACGCGCGCCGTCTCGAGGCGGCCGAGCGCTTCGTCGCCGACGCGCGCGATGGCGGCGCCCGAGTGGCGCTGGGCGGAAAGCGGATCGGTGCGCGCGGCTATTTCTTCGAGCCCACCGTGCTCACAGGGCTTGGCGATAGCGCATCGATCATGTCTGAAGAGCCCTTCTGCCCGGTCGCGCCCATCGTGCCCTTCGCCACGCTCGACGAAGCCATTGAGATGGCCAACGCGGTCGAGTTCGGCCTGGCCGCGTACGCCTTCACGAATGCCAGTGACCAGGCGGCCGCGCTTAGCGAGCGCTTCGAGGCGGGCTGGATCGGCATCAACAGTTTCACGCCCGCGCTGGCCGACGCACCGTTGGGCGGCATGAAGGACAGCGGCGTCGGCTACGAGGGCGGGCCGGAAGGACTGGACGCCTATCTGCAGACGCGATTTCTCAGCCATGACCGTGCGTATCCAAGTGCCCGCTGAACACGCCATCGCATGCCCTGCATCGCATCGCGAACACTCACTGAACGAGGAGTAGATATGAGCCAACCGGCTAGCGCCCGCATCAACATGCCGTTCGGCGGCTACTACAAGCGCACGACCGCCGCTCACGACCCCGAGCTCACCAGCACCGACGCCGGCACGCCGATGGGCGAAACCATGCGCCGCTTCTGGCAACCGGTCTGTCTGTCGCAGGAACTCGGGCAGTTGCCGAAGGCGATCCGTATCCTCGGCGAGGATCTCGTCGTCTTTCGCGACCAGAGCGGGCGCATCGGCGTGCTCGACCGCCATTGCAGCCATCGCGGCGCATCGCTCGAGTTCGGCATCGTCTCGACGCAAGGCATCCGCTGCTGCTACCACGGTTGGCTCTACGACATCGACGGCACGGTCCTCGAAACGCCTTGCGAGCCAGCCGACAGCAAATTGAAGTCCAGCGTGTGCCATGGCGCCTATCCGGCCTTTGAGCGCGATGGCCTGGTGTTTGCCTACATGGGGCCGCCCGAGGTCAAGCCGCCGTTTCCGGTCTACGACTGTTACGTGCACCCGGCGGGCACGAAGCTGGTGCCGTTCTCGAACATCTATCCCTGTAACTGGCTGCAGGTGTACGAGAACATCATGGACCACATGCACACTGCAGTGCTGCACAACAAGATGACCGTCGCTGGCGTCGACGACGCCACCGCTGCGGGCGTTTCGCTCGAGGGCTTCGGCGATATGCCCGTGATGCAGTGGGAAGCGACGCGCGGCGGCGCCGGCATGGTGTTTGTTGCCGGACGCCGCTTACCCAACGACAAGATATGGGTGCGCATCACCGAGATGGCATTCCCCAACTACCTGCAGATTGGCTCGCTGGTGCCGTCCGCCGCGCGCGAGCGCCACTCGACCACCGCACTGACACGCTGGCACGTGCCGGTGGACGACACCCACATGATCATCTTCGGCTGGCGCCACTTCGACGACGTCATCGATCCCGACCACGCTGGCTCGCCCGCGGGCTGCGGAGTGGACAGCATCGATTTCCTGGTCGGCCAAAGCGGGAACCGCAGCTACGAGGAAGGGCAACGCGCGCCGGGCGACTGGGAAGCGCTGGTCAGCCAGGGACCGATCGCGGCGCACGCGCTCGAGCATCCGGGCAGGTCCGATGTCGGCGTCTATATGTGCCGCAAGCTGCTGCGCGACGAGGTGCGCCGCCTGGCGCCAGCCACCGGCGACGAGGCCGGCTCGAGCCGCGCCGCCGCTACAGCCACTGACAGCGACACGCTGCCGATGTATTCGCAGGACACGGTGCTCCACATTCCGGCGCGCCCCGGCCAGGACGACCGCCAGCTGATCCTGAAGACCGGCAAGCAGGTCCTCGAAATCACGAAGGAAGCCGATGCCTATCCGGCCACTGAGCGCGATGCGCAAGTGCGTCGCCGACTCGACGAACTCGACAGCGTGGTTCACACCAGCGCGCCTCCGTACCGGCCGGTCGCAGGAACGCCAAACCGCGACCCGGCCGCGGCGCAGGGCGTCGCGCAAGCGTCGCTCGCGACCCTCTGAACGAGGTCGCTGGAAAGATCACGTGCAGCTTCTGGTCCGTTCGATCACGCTCGAAGCCAAGGGCATCCATGCGTACGAGCTTGTCGATCCGGCCGGCGCTGCGCTGCCACCATTCACCGCGGGTTCGCACATCGACGTGAAGCTTGCGGGCAATTTCATTCGCCAGTACTCGCTCTGCAACGATCCCCGCGATCGGCATCGCTATGTGATCGGCGTGCTCAATGTGACCGGCGGGCGCGGCGGATCGAAGGCGATGCACGAAAGCGTGCGTGTCGGTGACCTGCTGAACATTTCGGCGCCGCGCAATAACTTCTCCCTGGCGCAAGACGCCAGTCGGCACGTCTTGCTTGCAGGCGGCATCGGCGTCACGCCGATGATGGCGATGGTGGAAACGCTGTCTGCGCGGGGCGCCGACTTCAGCCTCCTGGTTTGCTCGCGCTCGCCGGAGTTGACCGCCTTTCGCGATCGCCTGAAGCCGCACGCCAAAGCCGGCCGCGTCGTCTTTCACCATGACGAAGGCGATCCCGCCCGCAGGCTCGATGTCGTCGCCGCGCTGCGCGAGCACGAGCCTGGCACTCACCTGTATTGCTGCGGGCCGACCGGCCTGATGAACGCAGTCAAGTCGGCCAGCGCACACTGGCCTGCGGGCACGGTGCATTTCGAGTTCTTCTCGGCCCCGGCGGCAGGCCTTGCCGCCCCGGTTCGACGCGCCCACGAAGCCGACACGTTCCAGGTGCAGCTCGCCTCGAGTGGCGCGGTCTACACCGTGCCGCCCGAGAAATCGATCGTCGACGTGCTGCGCGAAAACGGCGTCGAATGCGAAACTTCGTGCGAAGCGGGCATCTGCGGCACCTGCCGAACGCGCTACCTCGAAGGCACACCGGAGCACCGCGACTTCGCACTGAGCGACACAGAGCACGAACAGTTCCTGCTGATTTGCTGCGCGCGATCGTTATCCGACCTGCTGGTGCTCGACCGTTAGCTCGACCGCTAGCGCGGCCGCCAACACGGCCGCTAACGCGGCCTGCCGAAACTTCAAGACTTGGGAGATATCAGTGACCGATTCAACAAAGAACGCCGTGGCCACGGCTGCCGCGACCTATGACTACGTGATCGTCGGTGCCGGTTCGGCCGGCTGCGTATTGGCCAGTCGCCTCAGCGAAGACGGCAAGCATTCGGTGCTGCTGCTCGAAGCCGGCCCGCGCGACACCAACCTCTGGATCCACATTCCGATCGGCTACGGCAAGACGATGATCGATCCCATCGTCAACTGGCGTTTTTATACAGAGCCCGAGCCACATCTGAACAAGCGCAAGCTCTACTGGCCGCGAGGTCGCACGCTGGGGGGGTCGAGTTCGATCAACGGCCTTGTTTTCATCCGTGGCCAGGCCGAGGACTACGACGCCTGGGCCAGGCTCGGCAATGCCGGCTGGAGCTACAAAGACGTGCTGCCCTACTTCATCAAGTCGGAAAACAATCAGCGCGGCGCCAACGCCTTCCATGGCGACAAGGGGCCGCTGCGCGTATCCGACATCGGCATCAAGCACCCGCTGGTCGAGGCCTTCATCGGCGCCGCGAAGTCGCTCGGCATGCCACGCAACGACGACTTCAACGGTGCCACGCAAGAAGGTGCCGGCTACTACCAGCTCACAACCCACAAGGGCCTGCGCGCATCGACTGCGAAGACCTACCTGAAGGCTGCGCGCGGGCGCTCGAATCTGCACGTCGAGACCGACGCGCTCGCCACAAAGCTGCTGTTCGACGGCACGCGCGCGGTCGGCCTGACGTACCGCCGCAAAGGCATCGAAGTCACCGTCGCGGTGCGGCGCGAGCTTGTGCTTTCGGCCGGTGCCATCCAGTCCCCCCAGCTGCTTCAGCTCTCCGGCGTCGGCCCTGCCGACCTGCTGCGCCAGCACGCTATCCCGCTGGTGGCCGAATCGCCCGGTGTCGGCGAAAACCTTCAGGACCACCTGCAGGTGCGGCTGATCTACAAATGTAGCCAGCGCGTGACGACCAATGACGATCTGCGCACCTTGTGGGGACGTGCGCGCATCGGCATGCAGTGGCTGTTCGCGCGGCGCGGGCCGCTGGCCATCGGCATCCAGCTCGGCGGTCTGTTTGCTCGCGCCCTGCCCGACGCCAAGACGCCCGACGTTCAGTTCCACTTCGGCACCATCAGCGCCGACGTCGTCGCCGGCAAGGCGCACGATTTCTCCGGCTTCACGGTGTCGGCGTGCCAACTGCGCCCAAGCAGCCGCGGCACGGTTCGCATCCAATCGACCGACCCGCTGCAGCCGCCGGCGATCTCGGCCAATTACCTTGCCACACAGCACGACCGCGATGTCATGGTCGCCGCCACCCGGCTCACCCGCGAGCTCATGGCCAGCGCGCCGATGAAAGCGTTCATCACTGAAGAGTACAAGCCGGGCCAGCGCATGCAGACCGAGGCAGACATGCTCGAATTCGTTCGCAACGAGGGTGTCACGATCTTCCATCCGGTTGGCACTTGCAGCATGGGCCCGGGGCCCAGGGACGTGGTCGACGAACGCCTGCGCGTCTACGGCACGGCAGGGCTGCGTGTCGTCGATGCCTCGATCATGCCGCTGCTGGTGTCGGGCAACACCAACGCCGGCGCAATCATGATCGGGGAAAAGGCAGCCGACATGATTCGCGCCGATCAAGCGCTGAAAACCTTGCGCGTGGCGCAGCGCCCTGACTCGACACGAACGCAGCGCGGGCGCGTCAGCGGGCCGGTGTCGGTTTGATGACTCTCTAACAAGGGCGCGGGCTATCTTCCGGTCTACACCCAGGTCCTACGGCGAGGACATCGAACGAAGCATTTCGCAATTCCAGCCCAAGGAGATAGCGAGCGCGCGCCCCGGCAGCCCAAGGCCGAGACCAGCCGACCCCGTGCATGGAAGTTCTTCGGCGGCGCTCCCTACTTGACCAGGCCCAAAGACTTTTCGGCGCGGTCGAGAAAGGAATAGTCGATGTACTTGGCCATCCAGCCATCGACGTCTTTGGCCAGTTCCTCAGGGATCTTCCCTTGCTGGGCAATGGTGCGCATGAGTATTCGCGTCGAAGCCATGTCGACACGCGGCTCGGTCAGGATCACGGAGTCAAGAGCGCTCATGATGATCGGCAAAGCCGTTGGATCGCCCATTTTCGCGACGATGAGTTGCGCCACCTTCTCCTTTGGATTCGTCTTCACGAACTCGATGCCTTTGCGGATCGCCCTGACGAAGCCAAAGACGAGCTCAGGCTTCTCTTTGGCCAGCTTGGTCTGCACGATCATCTCCAGGCTTTCGACGTTCTTGATCGGTGGCAGCTGCGCGATGTAGTGCAGCTTCGGGTTCTGGGCGATGGCCATCGCGGATGCCGGCTCCCAGCCGATGTAGGCATCGATTTCGCCCTTGTCGATCATGATCGCGATCTCGGTGATCTTTCCGAATACGCGCTGGAATTTCAGATTCTGACTTTGCTCAACATACGCCAGCACCGCGTCGTGGGTTGTGCCCAGCCCCGGCACACCCACCTTCTTGCCGTTCAGGTCGGCGTATGACTTGTATTGCTTGAGCCCCACCAATGCGGAATTTCCTTTGGTCAAAGAAATGACCATCTTGAAGTCGCCTCCGCGCGCCGCGAACTGCATGAACGGGGCGATGGCTGCCATCTGTGCGTCGAGGTTGCCGTTGGCGAATTCGAGCAGGCCTGCGGGACCGTTGGCGTAGGTCTTGCGCTCGATCTTGATGCCCTCCGCAGCAAAGTAGCCCAAGGCCTCGGCGACCCACACCACCGCATAGCTCACTTCCGCCGAAGGCTGATCCGCCAGCCGAATGGTCTGCAGCGGCGCGGTCTGGGCCAGCGCAGGAAGTGCGCTCATGCCTAACGCCAACGCCAGGGCCGACGCCAGCGCCAGCGCTGCCCGGCGAACGAATCCGCTCGGAAAGGACCGCAGCGGGCTCACGAGAGAGGTATTCATTTCGGTGTCTCCTTGAAACTGATGTGAAATTGGATGCTTGAAAGTCGATGCTTGAAACTCAAACTGCCGTGGCCTCGACGCTCTTTACACGCGTGGCGTTTAACGACCCGGCGCACTTGATTCGCATGGCGTTGAATTCAGCGCTGAGCACGTCGCGTGGCCGCGGCAGGTCGATTTCCATCGCTTCATTCACGCGTGCCGGTTTGTTCGAAAGAATGATGACCCGGTCGCCCAGGAAGACTGCTTCCTCGAGGTTGTGCGTGACGAAGATGATGGTCCGCTTGCGATGCAGCCAGATATCGAGAATCTCCTGCTGCATCTTCTCCCGCGTGTGCTGATCGAGGCTGACGAAGGGCTCGTCCATCAGGATGACATCGGCATCCGTGGCGAAGGCGCGCGCAATGGCGACACGTTGTTTCATGCCGCCAGAAATCTGGTGCGGATAGTATTTTTCGAATCCGTGCAGGCCGACCATGTCGATGACCTCGTCGACGATTCGGGTGATCTCGGCGGGCGCGACCTTCTTGATCTTCAACCCGGTCGCGATGTTGTCCCGAACCGTGAGCCAAGGCAGGTTGGAAGGCTCCTGAAAGACGAACGAGATGTTCTGCTTCTTCGGATCGGCGGGTTGACCGTCGATGAGCACGTGCCCTTCTGAAGGCTTCATGAGCCCCGCGAGGATGTCAAGCAAGGTGCTCTTGCCGCAGCCGCTCTGGCCAACAACGCACAGGAACTCGTTCTCTCTGACGTCGAACTCGATCCGGTCGTGCACCAGCAGATCGCCATAACGATGCGACTCCTTCACGCGCACCTTGATGTTTGTTGGGGCGTCCATCGGTATCTACCTCGCAGCGTGATGCCGGCTCAAAGCGAGACTTGCCAGCGCCAGCGGAAGAGCCGCTTCTCAATCAGCAGCAAACCCTCGTTGAGGACGAAGCCGATCGCGCCGATCAGAAGCATGCCGACAATGACCTCCGGGATTTTCAGAAGCTCGGAGTAGTCGACCATCATCCGGCCCAGACCGATCGATGTTCCGCCGGTCAGCTCGGCCGCGACGATGGTCAGCCAGGCAGCACCCATGCCGATACGCATGCCGCCGAAAATATCCGGCAACACGGTCGGAACAACGACGCGCGTGAGGATCTGGAACTTGCTTGCGCCGTGCACCAGAAACACCTTGCGATGGATCGGCTCGACACGTGCCACGCCGACTTGCGTGGCCGTGTAGATCGGGAAAAAGGCGCCGAGAAAAATCAGAAAAGCGAAGCGCGGCAGACCGGAAAAGAAAATGATCGCGAGCGGGATCCACGCAATCGGCGGAATAAAGCGAAACGGCTCAATGATCGACCGGGTGGAAACATACAGGGGCTTATTGAGCCCCATCAGCAAGCCGAACGGCACGCCCAGAATCAAGGCCACACCAAAGCCCACGAGCACCCGATGCAGGCTGGCCCAGCTGTGCGCCCAAAGCGAATTTCCAAGCGTGTCACCCGCCTTGGCGAGCTGAATGAAAGCCTGAAGGATGCGTGCCGGACCCGGGAAGAATGGCGAGCTCACCAGCAGCGCCAGAAGTTGCCACGCCAGCAGTCCGGCAGCGAGTGAAAGAAGGTTGTAGCCGACCGGGCCGAGCCGGCTCCTCAGCAGCCTCGCTCCCTTGCGCTGGACGGCGGGCGCCAAGGGTTCGCTGCCGACATGCACGTTTCGGTCTTGCATGATTAGAGCTCGCGGCGGGCCAGGCTGAAGCTCTGCCCCGTCGGGCCGCTCTGCGGCTGCAGCGCCAAAAACAGGGCCATTGGGACGACGTCTTCGGGTTGTTTCATCCATTCGCCGCCGGCAGCGCCGGCGCGCAGGGTCTCTTCCCGGCCTTTGATGAAGTCCGTCAGCACAGGGCCCGGAATGAGCTCGTTGACGCAGATGCCGTGAGCGACCAGTTCCTGCGCCAGCACCCGGATCAGCATCCAAAGGCCGGCCTTGGACGCAGCGTAGGCCGAGCGGGTGGCTGCGCTGCGATGGCCCATTCCCGATCCGATGAAGATCAGTTTGCCTGCGCCGCGCGCGCGCAAATGCGGGATCGCAGCCCTGGCCGTGTGGTAGGCACCGATCAGGTTGGTGTCGACGGCCTGCTTCCAGAGTACCGGATCGGACTCCTCGACGAGCTTGCTCTCGACCGAGCTGCCGGCACTGGCGACCACGATGTCGATGCCGCCAAAGGTGCTCGCCGCGTGCCGAAAGGCGCCTTCCATCGATGCGCAGTCGGTCACGTCGGCGGTGATGCAGCTTGACCTGCCACCGCCCTGGCTGATGAGGTCAGCCGTTGCGTCAATTTGTGCCTGCGACCGCGCCGCGCAGCACACCGCAGCGCCGGCCTTCGCGTAGCCGATCGCGATGGCCTGTCCGATGCCTCGGCCCGCCCCTGTCACGAGCGCCACTTTTCCGGCCAGAGGAAGGTCCACCATGGTCTGCCGGCTCATTGCTCTTTGAGGACGGCCGCATAGACGGCGCCCGGCTCGGTGCCGCTGTCGATGTCGAGATCAACCCAGACCCGCAAGTTGTTGCCGGTAAAGCGAAACGGCGCGCGGTAGGAAAAACTCACCGGCGCCCCGGCGTCGCGACCGCAGTTGAGGCCGGCGGTGGTGCCGTGGGTCGGCCACGTCCGCGGGATGCGTACCGAGCCGAGTTTCACGCCGTCGACGTGAAGCGAGGCGGTTCCGGCGTTTTTGCCGTCACGCACGAACTTCAACTCAACGCTTGGCGGGTCGGTGGCGGGAGGGAAATCGACCGTCAGCGTGTACTTCACCGATTCGGAGTAAACGTACTCGTAATGCAAGCTGCCGTTCTCGATGAACATCACAAAGCCGCCGAAGTGGCTGCCCCAGGCCAGCAGCACACCTTCGAGCGCCAGGTCATCCGGTACGCCGAACGTGGCCTTGATGGCGTAGCTGCGGTCGGTGATATCGGGCGCCGACAGACGGTCGATGCGGGCCATGTCGCCATGCAACTCGTAGTGCTCGACCGGACTCATTTTCAGTCGTTCGGCAGCGCGCTCCCAGTCGCGGTCATCGAGCGGCAGAACGCCGTACTTGTGCGCCTCCAGCCACCACAGCGCGACCATCTCCTTCAGTTTTTCGGGACGGCTTTGCGACAGGTCGTCGATCTCCGAGTAGTCCTCGGCCAGGTGATAGAGCTCCCACTCGTCGGCGTCGAAATCTTTGCCCTTGGGATGGCGCGCGACGGCCTTCCAGCCGCGGTGCCAGAGGGCGCGGTCGCCAAGCAGTTCGAAGAGCTGCGTTTCCTTGCGCGTGGGCGCGGCAGGATGGGCGAAGGTGTAGGCCAGGCTGGTGCCGTGGATCGGCAGCTGTGGCGTGCCCCGGTAGAGCGGCGGCGCCTCGACCGAGAGGATCTCGTAGACCGTCGGCGCGATGTCGATGACGTGGTGAAACTGGTGCCGGATGCTGCCGACATCCTCAATGTGCCCAGGCCAGTGAACGATGAGCGGTGCCCGCACACCGCCGCCATGGGTGCCTTTTTTGTACCACTTGAGGGGCGTATTGGAAACTTGTGCCCAGCCGGTGGGGTAGTGGTTGTAGGCCAGGTTGCTGCCGATCTTCTCAAACATGGCCAGCCCGACCTCGGGCGACTCCGCCTCATAGACCATGTGCTTGCGAAGATTGATCGCGCCGGTCGGGCCCCCTTCAGCGCTGGCGCCGTTGTCGGAGAGCAGAACGAACAGCGTGTTGTCGAGC
The DNA here is from genome assembly GCA_031418855.1 of Rubrivivax sp. Taxonomy (GTDB): domain Bacteria; phylum Pseudomonadota; class Gammaproteobacteria; order Burkholderiales; family Burkholderiaceae_C; genus Rubrivivax. Next base: position 11,952 of record JANOJR010000349.1, on the reverse strand, counting down.
TGGCCCACGGCATCGAGGTGGTCGACAAGGCGGCCGATTTCGCTGTCGGTGTGCTCGAGAAACCCGGCGTAGGTTTCCTGCAGGCGCGCCATCAGGCCCTGATGATCGGAAGGCAGCTCGTGCCAGGGCTTCACGCCCGGGTTCAGCGGCGCCAGGGTCGTGGTCGCCGGAACGACACCGAGCCGGATTTGCTTGGTCAGGCGCTCGGCCCGGATGCCGTCCCAGCCGCCGTCGTAGCGGCCTTTGTAGCGGTCGATGTAGTCGCGCGGCACGTGGTGTGGCCAGTGGCACGCGCCGAGCGCCAGATAGAGGAAAAACGGCCGTCCCTGGGCCGACGATAGATGGTCGCGAACGTCAGTGATCGCGTGGTCGACGAGGTCTGTGCTCAGGTGGTAGCCAGCGGGCTGGTCGAGCCGGATGGGTCGGTTGTCCTGGCACAGCTCCGGGTTCCACTGGTCGGTCAAGGCACCGTGAAATCCGTACCAGCGGCCGAAACCTTTGCCGATGGGCCAGTTGTCATGCGGCCCGGCCGACCCGTAATCGGCGATGTTGGTGAGATGCCACTTGCCGACCGCATAACTCGTGTACGCGAGCTGTCCCAGCACTTCGGGGATGGTTGCAGCCTGGTTCGAGACCTGGCCGCTGTAGCCCGGAAAGCCACTCGACCACTCAGCGATGATGCCGACCCCGACGGCGTGGGCGTTGCGGCCCGTCAGCAGGCACGCCCGCGTCGGCGAGCACATCGATGTGACGTGGAAATTGGAGTAGCGCGCGCCCTTGGCGGCCAGCTCGTCGATTCGAGGCGTCGAGATTTCCGATCCGTAACAGCCGAGGTCTGAGTAGCCGACGTCGTCGAGCACCACGAACACCAGGTTCGGGGCGCCGGCCGGCGGCGCAGCCTTGTCGGGCCACCAGGGGACCGAATCTCGGTAGGTGGTTCCGATCTTTCCCTTGAAGGGGTGATTTGCGGCGCTCATGCGGCGCTCATGTGGCGGACGCGCCGAAATAAACCTTCGTGATCTTCCTCGCGGCGAGCTCGCGCACCAGATGCGTCAACGGCGCCTCGAATTCGTAATCGGTCTTCATCGGCCCTGCGGCGAGCATGCTGTCGACCTGATTGCCGGCGTACATGAACCTGAGAACCCGTTCGTTGTCGCTCATGGTTGGGTACTGCCGGCGCAGCTTGTCGACCGCCGGCTCCAGCGCTGTCGGCCGGGCCGCGATCTTGGGCGAGCCATTGGACACGATCTTGTCCATCACATCGCCTTCGACCGGTGCCAGCAGCTTGCCGTAGTAGCCGAGCGCGTATTTCTTGACCTCGTCGGGAATGACCTTGTAGCGCTCGCCGTGCAGCACGTTCAAGACCGCCTGCGTGCCGACGAACTGGGCCAGCGGCGTGATCATGATCGGGTAGCCGAGCTCCTTGCGCACGCGGGCGCATTCCACGAGAACGTCATGGAACCGGTTCAACATGCCGAGCTCGGCGAGTTGCACTTTGAAGTTCGCCAGCATGCCTCCGGGCACCTGATGCTCGTAGTGAAAAGCGTCGTATTCCTGCACCTCACCGAGCGGCTTGCCTTCCTGCTCGCCCACCTTTCTGAAGTGTTCGCCGACGCGGTCGACGAGCGCGTCGTCGAGGTCGACACGAAAGCCCAATGCGCGAAGATTCCTGACCGTGCTTTGCGTTGCCGGTTGACCTGCGCCATTGGCCAGCGGAGCGATCGAGGTATGCACCGAATCGGCGCCGGCCTGGATGCCTTCAAGGTACATGAGCGGCGCAATCCCGGTCATGCAGTGGCTGTGCAGTTCGATCGGGATGTTGCCGATGGCAGCCCTCAACGCCGGCACCAGGGTGCGGATGCGATCGACCGTCAGCAGGCCGCCGGCATCCTTGATCCAGATGGCGTCGACCTTGCCGCGTGTGACCAGATCGCTCACCGTCCGGACATAGACCTCGTCGGTATGCACCGGCGACAGCCCGTACGCGACGGCGCCGATGGCGCGCACGCCGAGCTTGCGGGCGGCGTTGATGGTGACCAGCATGTTGTCGACGTCGTTCAGGCCGTCGAAGGTAGCCACCTCGCGAAAACCGTTGGCCACCAGGCGTTCGACCCAAAGCTCGACGATGTCGTCGGGAACGAAGTCGAAGCTCATGATGCTCTTGGACCGGGTGAAAGCGCTCATCGGCGTCTTCACCAGCTTCTCCCGCATGCGCCGCACTCGCTCCCAGGGGTCTTCCTTCAGAAAGCGCACGCAGACGTCGAACTGAATGGTGCCGGCCAGGTCGATGCGTTCGAAGCCGATGTTGTCCATCATGTCGGCGATGGGCAGCATGTGGGCGGTTGTCATTCGCGTCGCCCACAGGCACTGGTGCGCGTCGCGCAGCGTCGTGTCGATGACGCCGATGTTTCTTCCGGTCATGCTTTCATCCTCATTGATGCCGATGCGGCCGCAGCCAGAAACTTGCCTTCGACCCAGCTGGTGTTGACACGCCCGGCGCGGAAATCGTCGTGGCTCAAAACATCGTGATAGAAGCCGATCGTGGTCGGCACGCCGGTGACGACGAACGCCTCAAGCGCCGCGAGCATCTTTCGAATCGCGGCGTTGCGGTCGACGCCGTGAACGATCACTTTCGCAAGCAGCGAGTCGTAATAAGGCGGTACCAGATAGCCAGGAAAGCAATGGCTGTCGACACGCACGCCGTCGCCGGTCGGCTCGCGCCATTCGACGAGGCGGCCGGGGCCGGGAGCGAAGTTACGCTCAGGATCCTCGGCGTTGACCCGGCATTCGATGGCGTGTCCGCTCACCTTCACATCGTCTTGCGAGAATGAAATGGGTGCGCCCGCGGCGATGCGGATCTGTTCGGCCACCAGGTCACGGCCCGTGACCATTTCAGTCACCGGGTGCTCGACCTGAATGCGCGTGTTCATTTCGAGAAAGTAGGCTTTCTCGGTGAGCTCGTCGTAGATGAACTCGACCGTGCCTGCGCCCCGGTAGTCCACGCGCTGGGCCAGACGCACCGCAGCTTGCGACAAGGTCTGGCGAACATGCTCAGGGATGAATGGGGACGGTGCCTCTTCGATCAATTTCTGGTGGCGCCGCTGCGTCGAGCAGTCGCGCTCGCCGAGGTGGATCACGTTGCCATGCGAATCGGCAAGGATCTGGATCTCGATATGGCGCGCGCTTTCAATGTACTTTTCCATGTACAGCGTCGAGTCGCCGAAGGCGGCCTGGGCTTCCGCAGTGGCCGACTCCATCGCCGGCCCCAGCTCGGTGCTGTGGCGCACGAGGCGCATGCCACGTCCGCCGCCGCCTGCACTGGCCTTGAAGAGAAACGGATAGCCGATGCGTTGCGCTTGTGCCTCCGCGTCCGCTTTCGAAGCGACGCGGTCGGAGCCGGGGACCCTGGGAACATGGGCCGCGTCGGCCAGACGCACCGCCGTGAGCTTGTCGCCCATCGATTCGATGGCCTGCGGCGAGGGGCCGATGAACACCAGGCCCGATTCGCCGCACAGGCGCGAGAAAGACGCCCGTTCAGACAGGAATCCGTAGCCCGGATGCAGCGCCTCGCAGCCGGTGCCAAGCGCAGCCATGATGAGCGCTGCTGGCTGCAGATAGCTCAGCGAGGCGGCTGCCGGGCCGATGCAGACGGCGCGCGTCGCCAGCTGCGCCGCAAGGCTGTCGCGATCGGCCATCGACACGGCGACGACGCTTTCGATGCCGAGCGACTGGCAGGCCTTGACGATGCGCACCGCGATCTCGCCGCGGTTGGCGATGAAGACGCGCTTGAAAGGTGGTTCGCGCGCAGCGTGCATCAGGACCCCGCGATGACGATGAGGACCTGATTGAATTCGACCAGGCTTGCGTTCTCGGCGTTGATCCGGACGACGGTGCCGTCCACGCCGGCACGGATCGAGTTGAACAGCTTCATGACTTCGATCACGGCCACGCTGTCGTCCGCCTTGACCTTCTGTCCGACCTCGACGAACGGCTTCTCGCCGGGAGCCGAGGCCCGGTAGAAGGTGCCGAGCATGGGGGCGCGGATGGCGATCTCGCCTTCAGCCAGCGCCACCTCCGCCCTGGGGGGATGCGAATGGGCGAGAGCTTGGGCTGGGGCTGGTGTCGTTGCTGTCAGTGCAGTCCGTGCGGCCTTGGCAGTCGGGCCACCGCCCGCTGCGGGCTGTGGCGCGTGGGCATGGCTTGCCCCCGATCCGCCGCGCCGGACATGCAGGCGAAAGCCTGCGAAGACGAGCTCGATTTCCTCCAGATGCTGCGCCTCATCGATGATGCTGATGATGCTTCGGACGTCTTCGTGGCTAAATTCCATGGCTTCGTTTCTCAGTCTGTTTCGAGCGGCCGCCCTGGTCAGTCACGCCGCGACACCGGCATAGGGCACGCTCTCATGGCCGTAACGCCTGACCCGGATGTTGGCTTGTTCGCCGTGCGCGACCATGCCCTCAAGCGCACACAGGCGTGAGCAGACCTTGCCGATCATGGCCGACGCCTCGTCGGTCAACACGCGCTGGTAGGTGCAGGTCTTGATGAACTTGCCGACCCAGAGCCCACCCGTGTAACGAGCGGCTTTCCCGGTCGGCAACGTGTGATTCGTGCCGATGACCTTGTCGCCATAGGCAACGTTGGTGCGCGGGCCCAGAAAAAGTGCGCCGTAGTTGCGCATGTGCTTCAGAAAGTAGTCGGGGTCGCGCGTCATCACCTGCACGTGCTCGCTGGCGATGCGATCGGCTTCCTCAACCATCTCTTCGTACGTGTCGCAGACGATGACCTGGCCGTAGTCGCGCCAGGACACGCCGGCGGTATTTGCCGTCGGCAAGATCTTCAGCAGGCGGTCGATTTCGGCGAGGGTGTCGCGCGCGAGATTCTCGGAATTGGTCAGCAGGATGGCCGGCGTGTTGTAGCCATGCTCGGCCTGACCCAGCAGGTCAGTCGCACACATCTCGGCGTCCACCGTGTCGTCGGCAATGACTAGCGTTTCAGTCGGGCCGGCGATCAGGTCGATGCCAATGCGTCCGAAAAGCTGCCGCTTGGCTTCCGCGACGAAGGCGTTGCCCGGCCCCACGACCATCGTCACCGGCCTGATGTTTTCGGTCCCGATCGCGAATGCACCGATCGCCTGCACGCCGCCGAGCGTGTAGATCTCGTCGGCGCCGCCAAGCTGCATCGCCGCGACCACCGCCGGCATCGGCTTGCCGTTGACCGGCGGCGACGAAGCGGCGATGCGCGAGACGCCCGCGACTTTGGCGGTAACCACGCTCATGTGCGCCGAAGCGATCAAGGGGAACTTGCCGCCGGGCACATAACAGGCGACGCTTTCGACGGGCATGTTCTTGTGGCCCAACACGACCCCGGGCAGCGTTTCCACCTCGATGTCCCTGAGCGCGTCCTTCTGATACTGGGCGAAGTTTCGGATCTGCTTTTGCGCGAAGCGGATGTCGTCGAGTTGCCCCGGCGACAGCTGTTTGACGCAGTCGTCGACTTCCGCGTCCGACAGCCTGAAGCTTGCCGGTTCCCAGTCGTCGAATTTGCGCGAAAGCTCTTGCAGCGCCGCGTCGCCGCGCTGCTCGATGTCGGCCAGGATTTTGCGTACTGTGTCCTGAACTTTGGCCGCATCGCCAGCGGACTGTTCGGCCGTGCGCCCTTGTTTGAAATAGCGAGCCATTCATCACTCCGAAAAGTTCATCTGAGAGTTCAGCCACCAGGCACAGGCTGGAAACTGCGCGTCCGCGTGCTGACGGCGTTCGCAAACCCATGCAACGGCATTACAGTTTGCGCTCGCACTTCAATGCAAGCCAATGCAATCGCTCATGGTTTCCCCTAGCAACCCGAACGGATCCCCACCCTGCGCGGGCGCGCCGAAGTCTGCGCCTGTCACCCTCGGCGACGTCGCGCAACGCGCGCGCGTCTCGGCGTCGACGGTGTCGCGCGCTTTGGCGGGCAACACCGCCATCAGCGCCACGACGCGGGAATTGGTGCAAGCCGCAGCGGTCGAACTCGGCTACCGCTTGCCCAGGCAAAGCCGCAAGGTCCGTAAGTCGGCGACGAAGATCGTGGGCCTGGTCATCGGCGCTTTGCACAACAGCTTCATGACGGTCCTGCTGCAGCATCTTCACGACGCTTTGCGTGAGTCCGGCTACCACGCGACATTGATCATCGACTCGATGAACGAGGCGAGCAGCCTGCAGACGCTGCGGCCGTTGATCGATGGCTTTCTCGACGGCCTCATCTTCGCCACGGCGACGCTCGATTCGCCGGTGGTCGCGGAGCTCAAGCGGCGTGGCATTCCCCTCGTGCTGGTGGTTCGATCGGTCGACCAACCCGGCGTCGACACGGTGGAGATCGACAACGGCCATGCGGCGGCTGAGGCGGCCCGCCATCTCTACGTGCTCGGCCACCGCAACATCGGCATGGTCATGGGACAGCGCGACGCGTCGACCAGTCGAGACCGCACCGAGGGCGCTTTGAAGTGGCTCGAAATGCAGGGCATTTCGAGCCAGAACGTGCCTCTGATCTTCGGCGAGTACACGACCGAAAGCGGCTACTCGGGTACGGTATCGCTGCTCGCCCAAGAGAAGCCGGTGACGGCCATCATTGCCGGCAACGACACGATTGCGATGGGGGTTCTCGACGCGGCCAAGCGGCACGGCATCTCGGTCCCAGGCCAGTTGTCGGTGATCGGCTTCGACGACATTCCGTTGGCCGGCTCGCCCCTGCTGGCGCTGACAACGATCCGTCAACCGGTCGAAGCGATGGCCCGGACAGCTGCGCGTCGGCTGGTCGCCCGGATGCAAGGTGACAGCTTTGCGCCGGCAACGCTGGACATCCTTCCGATTCAGCTGATCCAGCGAGAGACGACCGGCCCGGTGCGGCGCTCGTTGCGATGACCCGCGATGATTTCGAGTCGCGGGCCCACCCAATTCGAGGATGAACGAGGCGGCCTGTGCCACGGTGCTTTCGACCGGACGCGCATCTCGAGCAAGGTGGGACGCGAGGGCGCATTGGGCGGCGCCGAAGGCACCAAGAAAATCACCGTCAGTGTTGAAGCTGGCGGCCTTGGTTGTCGGAGGGCGCTCGGTTCAACACGGCGGATCGTCCAGCTTCAGGTTTCGCCAGGCTGCACGTCGGCCAGGCCCAGGCGGTAGCGCGGGTCGGAGAAGGTTCCGATTCAACCGCGCCACGCAGCTTGGCGGGGTTGATGTCGCGCTCGACGCTGCGCTCGGCGGCGAAGTCCACCACGTCGATCACATCGACCAGGGCCGGGTTCTGTTGGGGCACCGCGCGCAGAGCCTTGGTCAGCGGCTGGCCAATGTCAGCCGGGGCCGTGGGGCAAGCCCTGTCGTCCAGTGACCAGGCATATGACTCGCGCCCGCTGACTGCGGCCCAGCGCGCTTCGGGTGGCATGCAAGCGCGCAGCAGCGAGTGGTCGGACTCTGCCAATTCCAACGCCGTGGCGCGGTCGCCGCAATCTTCGGCCAGGCGGCCGATCTCGTCGTCAATGACGTCGGACAGCCGCCTCATGAACCGCGTCGCCCTACACCGCCTCGGTGGCGCGCTTGGGACGCGCACCCCATCGTGTCCCGTCACCGCCGAGAGGTGCCGCTGGCGCTGTGCTGGTGCAGCAGGCGGCGCAAGGCCTCGTCGTCCAGCGGCTTGGCGAGGTAGGCGTCGCAGCCGGCGAGCGCGCCGCGTGCACGGTCGAGCTCGCTGTGGTGGGCCGAGAGCATCACCACCGTGGGCTCGAGCTCGCTGCCACCGTGGCGGTGGTGGCGCTTGATGTGCTGGCATAAGGCCAGGCCGTCGAGCTCGCTCTCGGCGCCGAGCTCGACGTCGAGAAAGATGATGTCAAAGGCATGCGCGCTGATGAGCTCGATGGCTTTGGCGCTGCCCTGCGCTCGCTGGGTTTGCACGCCCAGTGGTTGTAGGCGGGTTTCGAGAAAGCGAAGCGCGATCTCGCTGTCGTCCACCAAGAGTGCGCGCGTCATGCGCGAGGGCACCACGCTTTTCGCCGGCGCGCTGCTGACGGCGACCACGCCAAAGTGCATGCGCGCGAGTTGGTCGAGCTCGTGCAAGAGCTGGCGCGTGTCGATGGGGCGCGTGAGCCAGCCGCTGGCGTCGTCGGGCAGATGCGCGCCCACGTAGACGGCGCGCTCCACCAACCCGCTGCGCACCACCTCGGCCAGCGCCTCGCTGCGGTCGGCGTCGACGATCACGAGATCGCAGTCGCCCATGTCTTGCACCGGCAGGTACAGGGGCTGGCGCTGCGTGGCCAGGCGCAGTACGGAGCTCAAGGCGCTGCCCTCGAAGCCCCTGAAGCCAAGCAAGCACACGCGCAAAGGTGAAGGGGTGGGCGCGGTCATGGGCGAGGCGCAGCGCGCGCCAAGGTGGGCCAAGGGGCGGGAAGGCTAACATGGCGCCCCGCCCGGAGCCTGTGTACCCAGACAAGGAGAACGCCATGCCCACGCCCAGCACGACGCCCAGCATTTACGACTTCGAAGCGCTGTCGATCCACGGCAAGCCGGCCCATCTTTCCACCCAGCGCGGCAAGGTGCTGCTCATCGTCAACACCGCCAGCGCCTGTGGTTTCACGCCGCAATTCGGCGGGCTGCAAACACTGTGGCAAAAATACGCTGACAAGGGCTTGGTGGTGGTGGGTTTCCCCAGCAACGAGTTCGGTTCGCAAGACCCCGGCAGCAACGGCGACATCGCCTCCTTCTGCCAGCTCAACTACGGTGTGGACTTCCCCATGATGGCCAAGGTCAAGGTCAACGGCATCGAGGCGCACCCGCTGTGGAAGTGGCTAACGGCCGAAGCACCGGGCGTGCTGGGCACGCAGGCGGTGAAGTGGAACTTCACCAAATTCCTGGTCGGCAAGGACGGCAAGGTCATCAAGCGCTATGCGCCCAATGACGCTCCCGAGGCCCTGGCGAGGGATATAGAGAAAGCTTTGGCGGCATGACATTTCAGCACCTCGAGCCCTACGCCGGCGACCCCATCCTGAGCCTGAACGAGGCCTTCCAGGCTGACCCGCGCGCTGACAAGATCAACCTTTCCATCGGCATCTATTTCGACGACGGCGGGCGCATCCCGGTGCTGGAATGCGTGCGCCTGGCCGAAGTACAAATGCTGCAAGCCAATGCCGCCAAGCCCTACTTGCCTATCGAAGGCTCGGCGGCGATGCGCACCGCCGTGCAGCATCTGCTCTTTGGGCCTGGGCACGAGGCGGTGACGAGTGGGCGCATCGCCACGCTGCAAACCGTTGGCTCCAGCGGCGGGCTCAAGGTCGGTGCCGATTTCATCAAGCGCTGGCTGCCCGGCAGCGCGCTGTGGGTCAGCGACCCAAGTTGGGACAACCACCGCGCCATGTTTGAAGGCGCGGGCCTGGCCGTGCACACCTACCCTTATTACGACGCCGCCTCGGGTGGGCTGAAGTTCGAGGCCATGTGCGCGGCGCTGAGCGCACTGCCGCCACGCAGCATCGTGCTGCTTCACGCCTGCTGCCACAACCCGACCGGGGTCGATCTCACGCCGGCCCAGTGGCTTGAGCTCATCCCGCTGCTGCGTGAACGCGAGCTGCTGCCCTACCTCGACCTTGCCTACCAGGGCTATGGCGACGGCATCCATGAAGACGCCTTCGCCGCGCGCGCGCTGGCCTCCGCCGGGCTCACGTTTTTCATCGCCAATTCCTTCTCCAAGAGCATGAGCGTCTATGGTGAGCGTGCGGGCGCACTCAGCGTGGTCTGCGCCAGCCGCGCCGAGGCCGAGCTCGTGCTCGGGCAGATGAAGGCCACCGTGCGGCGCAACTATTCCAGCCCGGCGATCCACGCCGCCGGCATCGTCAGCCGCGTGCTCACCGACAGCGCTCTGCGCCCACTGTGGGAAGCCGACGTGAGCGCCATGCGCCAGCGCATCCAGGCCATGCGGCGCAGCCTGCATGCCGTGCTCGCAGCGCGCCTGCATGGGCGCGACTTCGGCTACTTTCTCTCGCAGCGCGGCATGTTCAGCTACACCGGTTTGACAGCGGCGCAGGTCGATAGGCTGCGCGACGAGTTCGGCGTCTACCTGGTGCGCTCGGGGCGCATGTGCATCGCGGGGCTGAACAGCGGCAACGTGGAACGCACGGCGGCGGCGATGGCGGCGGTGCTGTAGCGCGGGCTCCGGCTTTCAGGCCGCCACGCGCAGCATGGGCGCGGCCGGCGCGCCGAGTGCACCGAACAGGTCTTTGGGGTCGGCCAGCGTCGGCACGAGGTCGATTTCGCTGCCGAGCTTCAGCGCCCGCGCCGTGGTTTGCAGCCAGCGCAGCGCCGAGAAGTCTTCGAGCGCAAACCCCACCGAGTCGAACAGCGTCACCTCGGCGCTGCTTCGGCGCCCGGCCCGATGGCCTGCCAGCACCTGCCACAGCTCGGTGACGGGGAAGTCAGCGGGCATTTGCTGCAGCTCACCTTCGATTCGCGTCTGCGGCTCGTACTCGACGAAGACCTGGCTCATGCGCACCACCTCGGCGTGCAGCTCGGTCTTGCCCGGGCAGTCGCCGCCCACGGCGTTGAGGTGCATGCCGGGCTCGATCATCGCGGGCGTGAGGATGGTGGCCAGCGTCTTGTCGGCGGTGATGGTGGTCACGATGTCGGCGCCGCGCACGGCCTCTGCCGTGCTGGCGCAGACCTGCACCTGCAAGCCTGGCGTGCCCCGCAGATGGCGCATAAGCTTGGCACTGGCAGTGGCGTCTATGTCATAGATCCGCAACTCGCTGATGCCCAAGAGATGGTGAAACGCCAGCGCCTGGAACTCACTTTGCGCGCCGTTGCCGATGAGCGCCATGCATCGCGAGCCGGGTCGGGCCAGAGCACGCGCCGCCACCACCGAGGTGGCGGCGGTGCGCATCGCTGTCGTGAGTGTGAGCTCACTCATCAGCGTCGGACGGCCCGTGGCCACGTCGGCCAGCACGCCGAAAGCCATCACCGTGGGCAGGCCCAGCTGGTGGTTCTGCGGGTGGCCGTTGACGTACTTGAAGCTGTAGTGCTCGGCGTCGGCCGTGGGCATCAGCTCGATCACGCCGGCGTCGGAATGGCTGGCCACGCGCGCGCATTTGTCGAACTCGGCCCAACGCAAGAAGTCGGCTTCGATGGTGCTGGCCAGGGCTCGCAGGCATGCTGGCAGGCCAAGGCGGGCGACGATGTGGCCAACATCCTGTGTGGTCAGCAAGGTGGTGGTGTTGGGGGCGATCGTGGTGGGGCGGGCGCTGTGCATAGGTCGAACCGTCTTGGCTGCTGTGGTGTGCTGACGATTGTTCCGGCGCGCGACGGCAAGCAGAAGCGGCAAACTTGCCGCAGATCCGACAGTTTTCTGCCATTTCGTCAGCCGCGAATGCCAAAATGCTGCATGGACACCCTGGATCAGCAGCTTCTTGCGCTTCTTCGGCTCGACGCGCGCAGCTCGGTGGCGACGCTTGCGGCCAAGCTCAAGGTCTCGCGCGGCACCGTCACCAACCGCGTGGCCAAGCTTGAAGCCGAAGGCGTGATCGTCGGCTACACCGTGCGCTTGCGCCCTGACGCACAGCCTGACGACATCCGCGCCTGGACCAGCATCGCCGTCGAAGGCAACCAAACGCGCGCCGTCATCGCCACCTTGCTCGGCGAGCCCGGCGTGGCCTCGCTGCACGACACCAACGGCCGCTGGGACCTGCTGGCCGAGCTGCGCGCGCCCAACCTGGGCGAGCTGGCCAACGTGCTTGAGCGCATGCGCTTGATCAAGGGCATCGGCGCAACCGAAACCAGCATCCACCTGCAAACCTATCGTTTGTCCTAGGAGCCTGTCGGACTTGAGCTGCACCGCCATGTCCAACCGAACGCGGGGCTTCTTTTGACGCGGTGCGGGGCGGATTTGGCGTCTTCGTAGCCCGAGTACGCTTTACGAGCCGGCCAGACCGCTTGGCATGGCTTC
>JANOJR010000348.1:0-2196 GCA_031418855.1 Rubrivivax sp. | reverse complement strand
GGCTCGGGTGACGGCCGCATCGTCATCACCGCCGCGCGCCACTTTGGCGCCAGCGGGCACGGTGTGGAGATCGTGCCCGAGCTGGTGGAGCGCAGCCGTGCTAACGCGCAAAAGGCGGGTGTTTCGGATCGGGCCACGTTTGCCGTGCAAGACCTCTTCGCCACCGACTTGACTCAGGCCAGCGTCATCACCATGTACCTGTTGCCCGAGGTCAACTTGCAGCTGCGGCCCAAGTTGCTGGCGCTGGCGCCGGGCACGCGCATCGTCTCGCACGACTGGGACATGGGCGACTGGGCGAGTGACCGCAGCCTCACGCTGGACGTGCCCGACAAGGCTGTGGGCCGCGAGAAACTCAGCCGCCTGCACCTGTGGGTGGTGCCGGCGAACGTGCAGGGGCTGTGGTGTGCGCCGGGGGCGTCGTTGGCGCTGACGCAGCGCTACCAATATCTCGACGCAAACCTAGTGCATGGCCGCAGCAGCTGGGGCATGGGTGGTCGGCTCGATGGCGCGGGGCTGATGCTTCACGCCCAGGCAGGCCGGCCGCTGCGGGCCAGGGTCGACGGCGATCGTCTGCTGCTGCAAAACGCGCAGGCCACGTGGAAGGGCTTGGGGCGCGAATTTCGTCGCGCGGTGGGCAGTGCCTGCCCGTAGGTACCCGCTCGTCGCGTCAGCCGCTGGCCACCACCGACAAGCCCTGCCCCGCCAGCGTCAAGCCGACTTCTTCACCCAAACGCCACGCGCGCGCGGTGTCGCTTGAGACGACGAAGATCTCGCCGAGCTCGGTGGCCAGCGTCAGCTCTTGCAGGCTGCCCAGGTAAGCCATCTTCACCAGCCGCCCCGCCAGCAGCCCCGGCGCAGAGGGCAGCAGTTGCCAGGCTTCGGGGCGCACGGCCACCTTGACGGCACCGCTGCGCACGGCGTGGCGTGATTTCACGCTTAAAGGCCCGAGTGCGACGCTACCGTCGTCAAGTGCGACGCCAGGCAAAAGCATGGCCTCGCCCATGAAGCCGGCGACGAACTCGCTGCCGGGTTCTTCGTAGAGCTGGTGCGGCGTGCCGGCCTGCGCGATGAGGCCGCCGTTCATGACGATGATCTGGTCACTGACCGCAAGCGCTTCGCTCTGGTCGTGGGTGACGTAGGCCACCGTGAGCTTCAGGCGCTGCTGCAAGGCGCGAATCTCTTCGCGCATGCTGCGCCGCAGCCGCGCGTCGAGATTGGACAAAGGCTCATCAAAAAGCATCACCGAAGGCTCCAGGACTAACGCTCGAGCGACGGCCACACGCTGCTGCTGGCCGCCGGATAGTTCACTCGGCAGCCGCGCATCAAAGCCTTGCAGGCCGACGATTTCCATGGTGGCGCGCGCGCGCCGCTGCGCCTCTTCTTTGCCCACGCCGGTGACCGTCAGCCCGTAGCTCACGTTGCCCATCACGCTCATGTGGGGGAAGAGCGCGTAGCTCTGGAACACCATGCTGACGTTGCGCTCGGCGGCACCGAGTGTGGTGACGTCCTGGCCGTCAATGAAGATCTGGCCCGAGCTGGGTGCGTCCAACCCCGCGATCATGCGCAGCGTGGTCGTCTTGCCGCAGCCCGAAGGGCCCAGGATGGTGGTCAAGCTGCCTTTGGGCACCGTGAGGTTGATGCCTTTGACGACCAAGGGCGACTTGGCGTCGCCGTAGCGCTTGGTGACTGCGCGAAACTCGATGCCCGTACTCATGGTGTTAGCTTTCTGGCGTGGCGCGGCGACCGAGCTTGCGCTCGCCCACCAAAAACTGGATCAAGGCCGTGGCCGCCGACATCAGCACGATGAGCACGGTGCAGTAAGCCAGCGCTACGCCGTAGTCGCCATTGCCGACGCGGCCGATGATGTAGGTGGTGGCGAGTTCGTTCTCGGCGGTGACGAGAAAGATCACTGCCGAGACGGTGGTCATGCTGCGCACGAAGCTGTACACGAGTGCGGCCACCAGCGCCGGCTTCAAGAGCGGCAGCACGACGCGGCGCAGCGTGGTGGCAGTGCCCGCGCGCAGCATGGTGCTGGCCTCGTCCAGGCTCTTGTCAAGCTGCTTGAAGCTGGCTGTGCCGGCGCGCACACCCACGGGCAAGTTCCTGAATACGAAGCACAGCACGATGATGAGCCCGGTGCCCGTCAACTCAAACGGCGGCACGTTGAAGGCCAGGATGTAGCTCACGCCCAGCACC
>JANOJR010000347.1:0-1559 GCA_031418855.1 Rubrivivax sp. | reverse complement strand
GGTGAAGCGGCCGTCGTCGACCATCACGTCACGCACGGTGTGGCGCCAGGCTTCCCACTGGCTGGGCTGGCGCAATCGCTCCAGGATCACGGCGACGCCTAGGCTGGGTTTGGTGGCGGCGATGATCGGGTTCACGGGGGGCGGATTTTGGCACTGCGCGCCGCACCAACCACAGCGACAAGTTGTCGTGTGGCACACGGGTGGACCCTGATTGCCGCTTCATCGCCTATGAAAGCTAATTCACAGGTGCCGCCATCGCGTGCGGCGAACCCCTGGAGGTCTGCATGAGCGAGTCCCAACGTCCCCTGATTGATCGTCGCCGTGTCTTCGCCGGCGCCGGCACCGTGGGTGCCCTGGCTGCGGCTGCCGCCGTGTTGCCCGCGCTCAAGGCGAGCGAGCCCGTCGTCGTGGCCAAGACCGACGCCCATGAGAGCAGCGGTGGCTACCAGCTCACCGAGCACGTCAAGCGTTATTACGAGACGACGCGCATCTGAACCCCACGAAGAGGAGAGCCCCATGCTGTTGACGCGTAAATCCACCTCCACCACCCGCAGCACTTCAGGCCTGGTCACCGGCCTGGCGCGAGGTGTCTCGCGAGCCATCCCCACCATGGACCGCCGCGCTTTTCTGCGCCGCTCGGGCCTGGGCGTGGGTGCCGGCATGGCTGCCTCGCAGCTCATGCTGGTGAAAAAGGCGCAAGCGGCCGACCCCAAAGCTGCGGCGGGCGGCGCGAAGAAGGTTGAAGTCAAGCGCACCGTGTGCGGCCACTGCTCGGTGGGCTGCGCGATTGACGCGGTGGTGGAAAACGGCATCTGGGTGCGCCAGGAACCCGTGTTCGACAGCCCCATCAACCTCGGCGCGCATTGCGCCAAAGGGGCGGCCGTGCGCGAGAACGGCCACGGCGAATACCGCTTGAAGTACCCCATGAAGCTGGTGGCCGGCAAGTACCAGCGCATCACCTGGGACCAGGCTCTGACCGAGATCAGCGCCAAGATGCTGGAGCTGCGCAAACAAAGCGGGCCCGACTCGATGTTCTTCGTGGGCTCAAGCAAGCACAACAACGAACAGGCCTACTTGATGCGCAAGTGGGTCTCGCTCTGGGGCACCAACAACACCGACCACCAGGCGCGTATTTGCCATTCAACAACCGTTGCGGGTGTGGCGAACACCTGGGGCTACGGTGCGATGACGAATTCGTACAACGACATGCAGAACTCAAAAGCTGCGATGTACATCGGCTCGAACGCGGCCGAAGCGCACCCGGTGTCGATGCTGCACATGCTGCACGCCAAGGAAAACGGCTGCAAGATGATCGTCGTCGACCCGCGTTTCACGCGCACGGCGGCGAAGGCCGACGACTACGTGCGCATCCGCTCGGGCACCGACATCCCGTTCTTGTTCGGCGTGATGTATCACATCTTCAAGAACGGCTGGGAAGACAAGAAGTACATCGAGGACCGTGTTTACGGCATGGACAAGGTGCGCGACGAGGCGCTGAACTTCTGGACGCCCGACAAGGTGCTGGAGGCCTGCGGTGTCGACGAGGCCACCACGCTGAA
>JANOJR010000346.1:0-3603 GCA_031418855.1 Rubrivivax sp. | reverse complement strand
CCCAGGATCGCTGCCGCCGTGAGCAAACCGATCGACAACGGCAGGCTCATGAGCCCAATGCCGCACAGCGCGCCGACGACAAAGAGCAGCGAATCACCCGGCAAGAAGGGCATCACCACCACGCCGGTCTCGACGAAGATGATGAGGAAGAGCAGTGCATAGACCCACGAGCCATAGGCCAGCACGAAGGTCTTGAGATGCACGTCTACGTGCAGGATGAAGTCGATGAGGTAAGCCACGATGTCCATCGCCGGCATTATCCCGGGCGGCATTGGGTGACATTGGGTGGCCCTGGGCGCGTCGGCGACACTCACGACCAAGCACCCATCCCGCGCAAGCTCTTTCAACATGAACGCCCCGCTTTCCGCCGCCACCCGCCGCCCCATCCGTGAACTGCCCGACGAACTGGTGAGCCAGATCGCTGCGGGCGAAGTTGTCGAGCGCCCGGCCTCGGTGGTGCGCGAGTTGGTGGACAACGCGCTCGACGCCCAGGCACAGAACATCAGCGTGCGCTTATCCGCTGGTGGCGTGCGCGCCATCGTGGTCGAAGACGACGGCATCGGCATTGCTGCGGACGAGCTCGTGCTGGCCCTCAAGCGCCACGCCACCAGCAAAATTGGCTCGCTGTCGGACCTGGAATCGGTGCAGACGATGGGCTTTCGCGGTGAGGCGCTGGCGGCGATTGCGTCGGTCTCCGAGATGAGCATCACCAGCCGCACCGCCGAAGCCAGCCACGCCTGGTGCATCGAGGCACGCAGTGGTGAATTGCAGGCCGCCGCGCGCGCGACGGGCACGACGGTGGAAGTGCGTGAGGTCTTCTTCAGCACGCCAGCGCGGCGCAAGTTCTTGAAGACCGACGCCACCGAGCTGGCGCACGCACTCGAAGCCGTGCGCCGCCACGCGCTGGCACGGCCCGAGGTGGCGTTTGCCGTTTGGCATGAAGGCCGCCTGGTGGCGCAGTGGCGTGCGCAGCGCGGTGAAGGCGCTCTGGCCGCCCGCCTGGGTGACGTGCTGGGCGCCGATTTCATGGCCGCCAGCCGTACGCTGTTGGCGCAAGCCGGGCCGCTGGCGCTGCAAGGGCGCATTGGCCAGCCTGAGGCCGCGCGCAGCCGAAGCGACATGCAGTACCTCTTCGTCAATGGCCGCTTCGTGCGCGACCGTCTCATCGCTCACGCCGTGCGCGCAGCGTATGAAGACCAGCTGCATGGCAGCCGCCAGCCGGCCTACGCGCTCTTCTTGAGCCTGGCGCCCGAGCTGGTGGACGTGAATGTGCACCCGACGAAGATCGAGGTGCGATTTCGGGATGGCCGCGCGATGCACAGCAGCGTGCGCCATGCGGTGGAAGATGCGCTGGCGGGCACGCGCGCGGCGGCACCGGTCGGCGCCGCACCCGACGCGGCGCCAGCCTTCGACACCACGCTCACCACAACGCTGCGCAACTTCGAGCAAACCCCTCTCGGCTTTGGCGAACATGCCGCGTTGCCGGCCACCGTGCTCACCGCGCGCGAGGCGACGCGACCCTGGCAGCCGGCGCCCGCAGGTTCAGGCGGCATGGCGGCGTGGGCGGCGCTGCGCAGCACGCCTGCCGTGGACACGCCAGCAACACAGACATGGCCGCTGGGCCGTGCGCTTGCACAACTCAGCGGCACCTACGTGCTGGCCGAGAACGCACAGGGCCTGGTCATCATCGACATGCACGCCGCCCACGAACGGGTGGTCTATGAGCGACTGAAGGCCGCGCAGGCCAGCGGACCGCTGCCCTCGCAAAGTTTGTTATTGCCGCTGAGCTTTGCTGCCACCGCCGCCGAGATCGCCACCGCCGAAGCCGAGACCGCCACGCTGCAAGCACTCGGCTTGGATGTAGCGCCGCTCTCGGCCACCACGCTGGCCGTGCGCAGCCGCCCGGCCGCGCTGCCGGATGCGGATCTCGCGGAGCTCACACGCTCGGTGCTGGCCGAGCTCGCCCACGTCGGCGCCAGCCGAGTGGTCGAGCGTGCGCGCGACGAGTTGCTGGCGACCATGGCCTGCCACGGTGCCGTACGCGCCAACCGACGTTTGACGATCGAAGAGATGAACGCGCTCTTGCGTGAAATGGAGTGCACCGAGCGTGCCGACACCTGCAACCACGGCCGCCCCACCTGGCGCCAGGTGACGATGAAAGAGCTCGACGCGCTGTTCTTGCGCGGGCGCTGACACCACCTGCGCCACACGAGCGCGCGCTACGAGTGGATGTAGCTTTCGAGTTGCGCGATGGTCATCTCGTGGTCGGCAATGATGTCGTCCATCAAGTCGCGAATCGAGATCATGCCCAGCACGGTGTCGCCCTGCACCACGGGCAGGTGGCGAATACGTTTTTCGCGCATCAAGGCCATGCAGTCGCGCGTGCGTGTGCTGGGTGTGACCTTGATGACGTTGCGCGTCATGATGTCGGCGACCAAGGTGTCTATGGAATTGCGCCCTTGCAGGGCCACCTTGCGCGTGTAGTCGCGCTCGGAGAACACGCCCACCAGCATGCCAGCGTCCATCACCATCAAAGCGCCGACCTCGTAGTCGGCCAGAACTTTGAGCGCGTCGAACACCGTCGCCTCGGGCCGCAGGTGCCACAAGCTGCCGTCATGCTTTTTCAGGAGTTCGGAGACGGGCTTCATGGGCGGGCCTTGGTCGGTGGGCGATGCGTGCAAGCCTACACAAAGGCAGGGCGTCTCGCGAGCCCTGAATACGCGTGGGTTTTTGGGGTTGATGCCTGGGATGGCAAGATCGCGCCTATGAAGACACCCCGCCCACGCACCTTGCTGCTCAGTTTTCTGGTCGTGTTGGTGCTGGCCCTGGGTGGCTGCGCCGCACTCGACACCCAGCAGCGCAAGTGGATCTTCCAGCCTAGTGAGCGCACCTGGAGCGGCGGCCTGGCAGCGGCCGAGGGCATGCAAGACGTGCACATTGACTTTGCCTCGGCCCAAACCGGCGACCCCGTGCGCCTGCACGGCCTGTGGCTGGGCCAACCCCGCGCCGACGCCCCCGTGCTGCTGTACCTGCACGGTGCGCGCTGGGACGTGCGTGGCAGCGCGCACCGCATGCGGCGCATGCACGAGCTGGGCTTTGCCGTGCTGGGCATCGACTACCGCGGTTTTGGCCAAAGCACGCAAGCCCTGCCGTCCGAGGCCTACGCCTACGAAGACGCGCGTGCGGCCTGGGACTGGCTGGCGCGCCAGCACGCACAGCGACCACGTTATGTCTTCGGCCACTCGCTGGGCAGCGCGGTGGCGGTGCACTTGGCCACCGAGGTGAGTGATGTCGCCGGCCTCATCGTCGAAGGCAGCTTCACCTCCATCCCCGACGTGGTGAGCAGCTTCCCCTGGGGTTGGTTGCCGGTTTCACCCCTCATCACACAGCGATTTGACTCGGCCTCGCGCATCACCAAGTTGCGTGTGCCTGTGCTCGTGGTGCATGGCAGTGAAGACCGGCTGATCCGCCCCGAACTCGGCCGCGCGCTCTTTGACAAGGCGCCCGAGCCGAAACGATTCGTGATGGTGGAAGGTGGCTCGCACCACAACACCAATGCGGTGGGCTTGCCGCTGTATCGGCAGGCCTTGGGCGAACTTTTTG
>JANOJR010000345.1:0-3092 GCA_031418855.1 Rubrivivax sp. | reverse complement strand
CAGACAAGGGGAGCAATCCGTCCAAGCGGCTGAAGCTGATCGACCGGATCAAGGACGCCTGCGCCCGCAATGGCAGCGGCGTCGTGGCGATGTTCTTCGACGAGGCGCAGCGCTACGGCGAGAACGAGTACGAGTGGCTGCGCGACGTGCACGACCACCTGGACAGGATCAACATCCGACTGTTCACCTTCCTCATCGGGCAGGAGGAACTGCATGCCGTGAAGACGGCGTTTCAGCAGGCGCGCAAGACGCAGATCGTCGCGCGGCTGATGGTCGAGGAGTTGCGCTTTCATGGGCTGCGCGATCCTGCCGACACGGCCACCTGCCTGGACAGCTACGACACCACGTGTTTCCCCCGTGGCACCGACTGGAGCTTCACGCGCTTCTTCATCCCCAATGCCGTGCGCTCGGGGTACCGGCTGGCGCGCGACGCGCAGCTGCTGTGGAACGCCTTCGAGGAGGTGCACAACAAGAACGGCCTGCCGGGGGAGCTGGAGATTCCGATGGAGTCCTTCGCACGCGCGGTGGAGATCATGCTCAAGAGTTGCTGGGATGCCGACTCGAAGCACGAGCGGCCCGACCAAGGCCGATGGGTTGCCGCCGTGAAGGCCTGTGGCTACGTGCAGGCGCGCCTGGCGGTGCGCAAGGAGATGGCACCCGCAGCGAGCAGTGCCTTGGAGATCGCGTAGGCGAGCAGCGTCAGTGTCGTCAACCACTGTCCTCAACTCCTGCCGGACCCGTTGTGGTGCTGCCGATCCTGACGTTCGACGAGGCCCGGCAGAGCCCGTCGCACGGGTACATCTTCAATCGCCGATGGCTATGCCCTCACGAGACGATTCTCGGAATCGCGTGGAAGCTGGCGCGCATGAATGCGCTGCCGGGCCACATCGTGGCCAAACAACTTGCTCTGCGAGCGATCGATCCCTATGAAGGAATTCCGCCCACCGAAAACCATGTTGCCGTGTCTGTGCTGGCCCGGACCTTCGCCATTCCCAGGAAGGCATTGAAGGATGGCCTGCACAGGACTGATGGTAGGCAGCGGATGCACGATCGCCTTCGCTTCTGCACCCCATGCATGGCGCTGGCGTATCACGGCGCTATGCATCAACGCGCCGGCGCGAGTCGCTGCCCCTGCCACCACGTGATGCTTGAAGAACATTGCCGCGGCTGCGGCACAGCCGCGCCGTACCAGCTCAACGCAAGGCTGCTCGGCGCGCCGTTCCGATGCGCCAACTGCCGCCGGCCCTATGCCGGTTGGGGCGCCAAGCTGGCACCGCAACCGGCACCCCGGGAGCTTCGCCGCGCCATCACGCGAGCGCGGTACGGCGGCTGAACTCATCGGCACCGTCGGCGCCGCTCAGATCATCAAGAAGGTGGTGACGACTTTGCTTCGCTGCGACGGCACCGATTGCGAAGTGACACCTTTGCTTCGCACACCTTGGAAACCCGCGCCGTTGCTGGGTTCTCAGCGATCGGCCATCGTCGTCAATGGCAGAGTGACAACTTTACCGTCACGTTTGTGACGACTTTCCTTCGGTCTACGTCAGCCACCTTCAAACACGGACTCACACGCATCGGGTGCCATGTTCGGGGTGCCATGGGAAAGGAAAAAGGGTGTTTGAAAACACTATCCTCCGCCCTTCTTTTTTTTCTCGTCCGCATTCGTTTCGTCATCGGACTTCGGGCCCGACGCGCGCCGCCCGGGCGGCGGCGCGGCGGCTGGTGCCGGTGCCGGCGCTCGGGTGGACACTGCGGCCGCCCTTGCAGCTTCGGCCTTCGCCGCCTCGGCATTGGCGGCGGCGGCTTTGGCGGCGTTGTCGGCTTTCGTTGCGTCAGCTTTGGCAGCTTCGGCTTTGGCGATGGCCACCTTCGCGGCGTCGGCACGGGCGGCTTCGGTCTTCGCGGCGTCGGCTCGTGCCGATTCAGATTTGGCCGCAGCGGCCCTGGCTGCCTCTGCACGTGCCGCTTCAACCTTCATGCCCTCGGCCTTGGCGCTGTCGCCCCTGGCGCGTTCGACGCGGATCTCTTCGGCCTTGGCCGCATTGGCTTTGAGCGCCTCGGCCCTGGCTGCCTCGGCTTTGACATTTGCCGCCTTGTTCGCCTCGGCGCTGTCCGCGGCGGCCTTGGTGGCGGCCGCCTGCGCCGTGGCGGCCTTGGCGGCTTCCAACCTGGCTGCGTCGCCTCTGGCCGTGGCGAGCTTGTCGGCGTTCACGCGCTGGGCTTCGGCTTTGGCGGCCTCGTCCCTGGCGCTTGCTGCCTTGGTGGCCTCGGCCTTGGCCGCGGCCGCCTGGGCTTCGGCGGCCTTGTTCGCATCGGCCTTCATCGCCGCCGCGCGTGCGGCGTCGGCGTTGTCCAGCGCACCCTTCGCCGCCGCCCGGGTGGCCTCGGCTTTGCCGGCCTCTGCCTGTGCCGCTGCGGCCTTGGTTGCCTCGGCCTTGGCTGCGTCGGCGTTGGTTCTTGCCACTTCGGCGTTCGCCGGTGCGGCCTTGTCGCCTTCACCGCTACGCATCGCGTCGCGCAAGCCATCGGTCCTGGCCGTAATGGCTTTGCGCTCCTCCGGTGACTTGACCGCCGGTGCCACAGGGGGTGGCAGGGCCGCGGTGGTCGGCGCCGCGACCGTGGCCACCACGTCCACCTTGGGCGGGGCCACCGCCGGCGCGGCCGGTTTGAGCTGCGCGCGTTGCGCGTCGTCAATCGGCGTGCCCGGTTTGGCCACCAGTTGCGGCTGTTGTGCGGCGAATGGCACCGGGGGCGGTGGCGGCGCCGTGCGCGCCACCACAGGCTGTTGCGTCGCCGGCGGTTGCGTCACGGCTTCGCGCGCGCCGCCTTGCACACTTTGCACCACCGGTGCCACGTTGATCACGCGCACCACCGGTGCGCTGAGCACCGCGTCGCGCGGCAACTGGACCACCGCTCTGGCTACCGGCTGCGACTGCACGAAGGCCTGCGTCGGCACCGCGACCACCGCACCCGTCACCTGCTGGTTGGCGTAAATCACATTCGTGACGTTGGTGACTTGGGTCGTGCTGGTGCTGCTGCGGTTGACGATTGTCCGCGCCGATCCAAATTTGACCCACCCCGCCGATCCAATA
>JANOJR010000344.1:0-2127 GCA_031418855.1 Rubrivivax sp. | reverse complement strand
ATCAGCGCACAGCTGCGCTGCGTCTGCGGCTGCTGCGCCATCGACAGCGTCAGCACCGGCAGCCCCGTGCTCTGCGTGCGCTGGGCGCCGAAGCGGTCATTCGCCGCGCCGCCGATCAAGGTGCCGACCACGCCCGACAGGCCGAACAAGGCCAGCGTCACGGCCAGGCGTGAAGCGCTCATGGGCACCAGCGACTGCAACATCGGCCCGATGTAACTCACCATGGTGAAGATGGCGCAGAAGTAGGCCAGCGTCATGCCCAGTACGCGCAGCACCGCGTTCTGGCGCAAGACGCCACCCATGCCGGCAAAGCTGGCACCCGGTGCGGCCAGCTGGCGCGGCAGCCGCAACGCCGCCAGCACCAGCATCGCCAAGCTGGCCGCCGCCATGACCCACACTGCCGCGTGCCAGCTGTAGGCCATGCCGACCCAGGCGCCCAGCGGCAAGGCCGTGACGTAGCTCAGGCTGAAGCCGAGGAAGACGGCAGACAGCGCCTTGCCGCGCTGCGCCGGTGGTACCGAAGCCACCGCCACACCAGCGGCCAGCGGCGTGAACATCGAGCCCAGGCCGAGCACCGTGCGGCCGAGCAGCAGCCAGGCCAGGCTCGGCGCCAAGGCGCACATCACATTGCCCAGCAGCAGCATGGCCAAGGCCAGCAGCAGCGCGTGCTTGCGCAGCCAGCCCCCCGTGGCCAGCAAGAGCAAAGGCGCGCCGAAGGCGGTGGCCAGCGCGTAGGCCGTCATGGCCTGGCCCACGGCCGCAGGTGTGACGGCCAGGTCAGCCGCAATCACGCCCACGATGCCCGTGATGACGAAGGCCGACGAGCCGACCACGAGGTTGCCGATGCAAAGCAGGGCGAGCAGACGGATGTCCATCGCGGCCACGATAGCAAAGGCACTGCAGGGGCATCGGCGCACTCCGGGATAATCGTCGCCTTGCCCGCGCGCCATCCGCTCCACGTAGGCCACTCCTCACGCAGAAAACTCCAAGACATGGCCCAGTACGTCTTCACCATGAACCGCGTCGGCAAGATCGTGCCGCCCAAGCGCCAGATCCTGAAGAACATCTCGCTGTCCTTCTTCCCCGGCGCCAAGATCGGCGTGCTCGGCACCAACGGCTCGGGCAAGAGCACGCTCTTGAGGATCATGGCCGGGCTGGACAAAGAGATCGAAGGCGAAGCCGTGCCCATGCCGGGCCTGAAGATCGGATACCTGCCGCAAGAGCCCGTGATGCGGCCCGACCAAAGCGTGCGCGAGTCGGTCGAAGAAGGCATCGGCGGCGTGCTCGCCGCGAAGAAGCGCCTGGACGAGGTCTACGCCGAATACGCCGACGAGAACGCCGACTTCGACAAGCTCGCCTCCGAGCAGGCCGAGCTCGAAGCGGTGATCGCCGCAGCCGGCAGCGAGAACACCGACTTGCAGCTGGAGATGGCCGCCGACGCGCTGCGCTTGCCGCCCTGGGACGCCACCATCGGCAACCTCAGCGGCGGTGAAAAGCGCCGTGTGGCGCTGTGCCGTTTGCTGCTGAGCAAGCCCGACATGCTCTTGCTCGACGAGCCCACCAACCACCTCGACGCCGAAAGCGTGGAGTGGCTCGAAGTCTTCTTGAAGCGATTCCCCGGCACTGTGGTCGCCATCACCCACGACCGCTATTTCCTCGACAACGCGGCCGAGTGGATTCTTGAACTCGACCGCGGCTCGGGCATCCCGTGGAAGGGCAACTACTCCGACTGGCTGGACCAGAAAGAGCAGCGTCTGGAGCAGGAGCAGAAGACCGAAGACGCGCGCATGAAGGCGATGAAGGAAGAGCTGTATTGGGTGCGCTCCAACGCCAAGGGCCGCCAGACCTAGAGCAAGGCGCGTCTGGCGCGCTTCGAAGAGCTGTCGGACACCGACTACCAGAAGCGCAACGAGACCAACGAGATCTTCATCCCGGTCGGCGAGCGGCTCGGCCACGAGGTGCTGGAGTTCGAGAACGTCAGCAAGAGCTTCGGCGACCGCGTGCTGATCGACGACCTGAGCTTCAAGGTTCCTGCCGGTGCGATCGTGGGCATCATCGGGCCGAACGGCGCCGGCAAGTCGACGCTGTTTCGCATGATCGCGGGCAAGGAGCAGCCCGACAGCGGTG
>JANOJR010000343.1:0-2679 GCA_031418855.1 Rubrivivax sp. | reverse complement strand
TGGTACTTCAACCGCGGCTACCTCGAGTTTGTGATCGAGTCCACCCAGGTCACGATCTCGCCCGACAAGCAGACGATCTCGATCGCCATCTCGATCAAGGAAGGTCAGCCCTACACCGTGACCAGCGTGCGCCTCGAAGGCGAGTACCTGGGCAAGGAAGCGGAGTTCCGCTCCTTCGTGTTGCTGCGCCCGGGCGAGCCTTACCGGGGTGATGCGGTGACCGCCACCTCGCGCCGCTTCCAGGATCTCTTCGGCCTCTACGGCTACGCCTTCGCGCGCATCGAGCCGCGGCCCGAGATCGACCGCGCCACCGGCCAGGTGGCGGTGGTGTTCGCCGCCGAGCCGCAGCGCCGCGTCTACGTACGCCGCATTGAAGTGGCTGGCAACACCCGCACGCGCGACGAAGTCGTGCGCCGTGAATTCCGCCAACTTGAGTCGTCGTGGTACGACGGCGCGCGCATCAAACTTTCGCGCGACCGTGTTGACCGCTTGGGCTACTTCAAGGACGTCAGCGTCGACACGAATGAAGTCGCCGGCGCGCCCGACCAGGTCGACCTGGTGGTCAACGTGACCGAGAAGCCCACCGGCAACCTTCTGCTCGGTGCGGGCTACTCCAACGCCGACAAATTGACGCTGACGGCGTCGATCAAACAAGACAACGTCTTCGGCTCGGGCAACTACCTTGGCATCGAAGTCAACACCAGCAGCACGGCGCGTACCTTGGTCGTTAGCACGGTGGACCCTTACTACACGGTGGACGGCATCTCGCGCGCCATCGATGTCTTCTACCGCACCTCGCGCCCCTTCAACAGCCAGGGCGACCAGTACCAGCTGGCCACGCCGGGCGCGTCCATCCGCTTTGGTGTGCCCTTCTCTGAGTACGACACGGTGTTCTTCGGCATTGGCATCGAGCAGACCAAGATCGGCGCGAGCTCGGGCATTCCCAACAGCTACTTTCTCTACCGGGCTCTCTACGGCCCCACGAGCAATTCGTTGCCCTTGACGATCGGCTGGGCGCGTGACGGTCGCGACAGTCTGCTCACGCCCACCAGCGGGCGCTACCAGCGCGTGAACCTTGAGTGGAGCCCGATCGGCGACGTGCGCTACACGCGCACCAACGTGCAGTACCAGGAGTATTGGTCGCTGCCCTTCAAGCTGACGCTGGGCTTGAACGCCGAGCTCGGCCTGGGCAAAGGCCAAGGCGGCAAGCCCTTCCCGATCTTCAAGAACTTCTACGGCGGCGGCCTGGGCACCGTGCGTGTCTTCGAGCAAGGCTCGCTCGGTGTGACCGACCCGACGGGCGCTTTCATCGGCGGGGCCAAGCGCTTGAACATGAACGCCGAGCTGTACTTTCCGATCCCGGGCACGGGCAACGACAAGACGCTGCGCGTCTTCGGTTTCCTCGACGCCGGCAACGTTTGGCGCGAAGGCGAAAAGATGTCGACCTCGACGCTGCGTTCGTCGGTCGGCCTGGGCCTGAGTTGGATCTCGCCGGTGGGCCCGCTCAAGCTGAGTTGGGGTAGCCCCGTGAAGTCGCAGCCCAACGATAGAATCCAACGTTTCCAATTCCAGATCGGGACCGCGTTCTGATGAACATCATGCTCAAGACGAGCCTGGCTGCACTCACGGCAGCTTTCGCACTGTGTACTCCGGCTGCGGCCCAGGAGTTGAAGATTGGCTATGTGAACAGCGAGCGCGTGCTGCGTGAGGCCGCACCCGCAAAGGCGGCGCAAAGCAAGCTCGAAGTCGAGTTTGGCAAGCGCGAGCGCGAGCTCAACGACCAAGCTACGAAGCTCAAGAACGCGGCCGACAAGCTCGACAAGGACGCGCCCACGCTGTCCGAGGCCGAGAAGGGCCGCCGTCAGCGCGAGCTGGTCGAACAAGACCGCGACATGCAGCGCAAGCGCCGCGAGTTCCAGGAAGACCTGACGCAGCGCAAGAACGAAGAACTGGCCAGCGTGGTCGAGCGCGCCAACCGTGTCATCAAGCAGATTTTCGACGGCGAGAAGTACGACCTCATCCTGCAAGAAGTGGTCTTCGCCAGCGGCAAGGTCGACATCACCGAAAAGGTCATCCGCGCCTTGAATAGCGGCGCGGCGGGCAAATAAGCGCCACGCCGGCTGCACGTCACTTCGGCGTTAGCACGGCTCTAGCACGGCTCTCGCAGGGCTCTAGCAAAGTTATGCGCGTGCAAGTCACACTGGCCGAACTGGTCGCCGCACTCGGTGGCGAACTTCTCGGCGACAGCGGGCACGTCATCAGCCGCATCAGCGCCCTGCAGACGGCGCAAAGCGACGCCATCACCTTCTTGTCGCACCCCAGGTACGCCGCGCAATTGGCGCAGAGCCAGGCCGGGTGCGTGATCGTGGCGCCGGCCATGCGTGACGCGGCAATCACGCGCGGCGCCACCATCGTCACTGACGATCCCTACCTCTACTTCGCGCGGCTCACGCAGTGGTGGGCTGCGGCGACGCGGGGGCCTGCTGCGGCGGGCATCCACGCCAGCGCCTGCATCGAGCCTGGCGCCGTCGTGCACGCGGGGGCGAGCATCGGCGCGTTCGTGCATGTGGCGGCGGGTGCGCGTATCGACAACGGTGCTGTCGTCGGCGCGCATGGCGTCATCGGTGCCGGGGCGTCCGTCGGCGAAGGCACACGCCTGGCACCACGCGTCACGCTGGG
>JANOJR010000342.1:0-9580 GCA_031418855.1 Rubrivivax sp. | reverse complement strand
ACGGGTGGCTTCGATCTCAGCCCGGCCGACGCCCAGGTTCGCCGTGGCGAAAAGCTCATCTACGCGCTGGACTGGACGGTGCCGTCCAACGAAGTCTGGCGCGACCTCAAGACCATCGACATGCGCCTGCGCGGCGCGCACGACATCGCGCTGTGGCTGCGCTGGGACGAAGCCAGCAACCTCATCAGCCTGTGCCAGCGCCGTGACAATTCAGCGGCCCACGGCGCGCAGGACGACGACGCACCACCCTCGCAAGCCGCCAGCTGCGGCCCCGGCGCGCTACCCGGCAGCCAGACGATCCTGGCCACGCCCTACGCGCTGCTGCACCTGGCCGACACCAGCGTGCAGGGCAGCGGGCCGCAGGGGCAGCTCGTCACGCTGAAGTTGGGTCTGACGATGATCGGCAAGACGGCGGGGCACGACTACAAGGTCGAGCTCGCGGCGGCCGACGACTTCGGCAACCACGACCGCTTTGTGAGAGCGGGTGAGTTGAGCGTTCGCAAGGCCAAGTAAGCCTCGGCGCGGCCGCGATCACTCGAAGCGGCCGCCCTCCATCGCCTGTTTGATGACAACGGCCGCCGGCGCAAAACGCTCGCCGTAACGCGCCTGCAATTCGCGGGCGCGCGCCACGAAAGTGGCCGCGCCCATCGCGTTGATGAACTGCAGCGCGCCGCCCTGAAACGGCGCGAAGCCCCAGCCGAAGATCGAGCCGATGTTGCCGTCGGCCGTGCTGCGCAGCACGCCTTCCTCGACGCAGCGCGCGGCCTCGTTGGCCTGGGCGAACATCAGTCTGTCGATGAGTTCGCGTTGTTCGGGCTGGGCGGCCGCCACGGGGTACATCCTGCCAAGTTCCGTCCACAACGCCTTGCCGTCGTCTGCCCAGTCGTAGAAGCCTTTGCCGGCCTTCTTGCCGACGCGGCCGATCTCGCATAACTGTCGAATGACGCTGACACCTGGGTGTTCGGTGTAGGTCTTGCCGTCAGCGGCGAAGTCCTTCTTCGTTTGCTCGACAACATGCAGCCCCAGGCTCAGCGAGACCTCGTCTTGCAGCGCCAGCGGTGGCATCGGCATGCCGGCTTGCAGGCCCGCAACTTCAATGCTGCGCGGGTGCACGCCTTCCTTCAGCATCGCGATGCCTTCCATCACATAGGTGCCAAAGACGCGGCTGGTAAAAAAGCCACGGCTGTCGTTGACGACGATGGGGGTCTTGCCGATCTGCATCACGTAGTCGAAGCCGCGCGCTAGCGTCTCAGACGATGTCTTCTCGCCGACGATGATTTCCACCAGCGGCATCTTGTCCACCGGGCTGAAGAAGTGCAGGCCAATGAAGGACGCTGGCCGTACGCTGGCCTGCGCCAGGCCGGTGATAGGTAGTGTCGACGTGTTGGATGCAAAGACGGCGCTCGCTGCCAATACGGCTTCAGCCTTCTTCGTCACCTCGGCTTTGATGGCGCGGTCTTCAAACACGGCTTCGACGATCAGATCGCAGCCCGCCAGCGCGTCATACGACGTCGTGGGCGTGATGCGCGCCAGCAGCGTGTCGCGCTTCTCGGCCGTGCTGCGGCCCTTCTTGATCGCCTTGTCGAGCAAGCCTTGCGAGTAGGCCATGCCTTTGTCGGCGAGTTCCTGCGTGCTGTCCAGCAACACGACTTCGATGCCGACCTTGGCCGATACAAACGCGATGCCCGCGCCCATCATGCCGGCGCCCAGGATGCCGAGCTTCTTGACCTTGCTCGGCGCCACACCGGCCGGCCGCGAGGCGCCTTTCTTGATGGCGTTCAACTGGTACCACAGCGTGCCGATGATGTTCTTGGCCTCGGGGCTGATGGCGCAGGCGGCGAAGTAGCGGCTCTCGACCACGCTGGCCGCTTCAATGTCGAGCAAGCCGCCTTCGAACACGCTGCTCATGATGTGGCGCACCGCCGGGTAGTTGCCCCAAGTCTTCTGGCTGGCGATCGACGGCGCGATGGCCCACATTTGCGCTATTGCCGGGCTGCGTGAATCACCCCCGGGGAACTTGAACTTCGGCTGGTCCCAAGGCTGCGCGGCTTTAGGGTTGGCCAGCACCCAAGCGCGGGCCTTTTCCATCAGTTCGTCTTGGCTGTTAGCCAGCGCGGTGAGCAAGCCCATGCCCAGCGCCTTTTGCGGCGAGACATCACTGCCTTCGCCCATGATTTGCAAGGCCGCCTGGATGCCCACCAGGCGCGGCAGGCGCACCGTGCCGCCGCCACCAGGCAGGAGGCCGAGCTTGACCTCGGGCTGGCCGAGCTTCAGGCGCGCATCGTCCAGAGCGAATCGTGCATGACAGGCCAGTGCGATCTCCAAGCCTCCGCCAAGCGCGTGGCCGTTGATGGCGGCCACCACCGGCTTGCCTTGTTTTTCGAGCTTTCGCAGCACGGCCTTCATGGCCATCGAGGCTTCGAACGGCTCTTCGGGCCGGGTCCACTTCGACATGCGGTCAAGGTCGCCGCCGGCGCAGAAATCGGCCTTCGTGCTGGTCAGGATCATGCCTTTGACGGCCGGGTCGGCGAGCTTGTCCAGCGCCTGGGCAATGCCTTGCATCAGCACGTCGCCCACGACGTTCATCGGGCGTCCGGGCAGGTTCATGCTGGCGACGAGGACGGCGTCGCTGCCCACTTCAAGGGTGATGGCATTCATGGTTCAGACCCTCTCAATGATGGTGGCGATGCCCATGCCGGCGCCCACGCACAGCGTGGCCAGGCCGGTTTGCAAATTGCGGCGCTCCAGCTCGTCGAGCAAGGTGCCCAGGATGATGCAACCCGTGGCGCCCAGTGGGTGGCCCATCGCAATCGACCCGCCGTTGACGTTGACGCGATCTTCGCTAACGCCCAAGTCACGCGCCGTCTTCATCGGCACGACCGCAAAGGCCTCGTTGATCTCCCAGAGGTCGATGTCGCTGGCCTGCATGCCAGCCTTGGCCAGCGCTTTGCGGCAAGCCGGCGTGGGCCCGGTGAGCATGATGGTGGGCTCGGAGCCGATGACGGCCGCTGCGCGAATGCGCGCGCGTGGCTTCAGGCCGGCTTTGACGCCGCCCTCGGCCGAGCCGATCAACATCAGCGCCGCGCCGTCGACGATGCCCGACGAGTTGCCGGCGTGGTGCATGTGCTCGATGCGTTCCACCGTCGTGTACTTGCGCAGCGCCGTGGCGTCGAAGCCCATCGCGCCCATCATGGCGAAGCTGGCGTCGAGCTTGGCCATGGCCTCAGGTGTCGCGTTGGCGCGGATGGTTTCGTCTTCGGCCAACATCGTGAGGCCGGCGATGTCGAGCACCGGAATGATCGAGCGCGCAAAGCGCCCTTCAGCGCGCGCCACGGCCGCGCGCTGGTGCGAGCGCAGCGCAAAGGCGTCGACATCCGCGCGGTGCCAGCCTTCCATCGTGGCAATCAAATCGGCGCCCACGCCTTGCGGCACGAAGCCGAGCTTTTGGTTGATGCGCGGGTCCATCACCCAGGCGCCGCCGTCGCTGCCCATGGCCCAGCGGCTCATGCTTTCCACACCACCGGCGACGACCAAGTCTTCCCAGCCGCTCTTGACCTTGGCGGCGGCCAGGTTCACCGACTCCAGGCCGCTTGCACAAAAGCGCGATTGCGTGACACCGGCGCAGCTCTGCGCCCATTCGGCGTCGAGCACGGCCGTGCGTGCAATGTCCGCACCCTGCTCGCCCACGGGGGTGACGCAGCCCAGCACCACGTCGTCCACCAACGCAGTGTTCAGCGCATTGCGCGCCTCCATGGCTTTGAGCAAGGTGCGCAGCAGCCAGACAGGCGAGGCCTGATGCAGCCCGCCGTCCTTCTTGCCTTTGCCGCGCGGGGTGCGCAGGTGGTCAAAGATGTAGGCTTCATGACTCATGGTGTGCTTTCAGGTGTGGCGTTAGCGCTTTCAGGGGATGCATACCATTCACGTGCCCCATGAACGGCGGGTGGATGTTGTAGCCCAGCAGCTGCTGCACACGCGGTGGGTAGGCGGCCACGACCTCGGGCGGCACCGCCAGCAGCATGGTCTCCATTTGGCGGCACCAGGCGGCGCAGTACTGCGGTGTGATGGCCAGGCGCGAGGCTTGGCTGTTGTTGGCGCCCCCACGGTGCCACAACGTGCCCATCGTCAGCATGAGTGAGCCCGCCGGCATGACCACCTGCTGCAAGCCAGGGTGGTGCTCTTGCGGCTGCGTGTGGCCGGGCATGAAGATTTCTTCGAAGACCTGGCCCACGGGCGGCGCTTCGCCCCACAGGTGGCTGCCGGGAATGATCTCGGTCGGGCCGTTCTCGGGCGTGAAGTCATCGATGGCCCAGAAGGCGCTGACGCCGTAGGGCGGGCGTGGCCGAGGCACGCGGTAGAAGTTGTCATCGAAGTGCAATGCCTGCGCGGTCTCGCCCGGATGCGTGTTGATGGCCAGGCAGGCCGAGATCATGAAGTTGGCGCCGAGAACGGCCTCGCTCACGTCACACACCAGCGGGTGGGCGATCAATTCGGCGAAGACGGGGCTCTTGGCTAACAAGCTATAGACACGCTCACTCTTGTAGCCTTCAAAGTCGTTGCGACCGGGCAGCGTGCCTTGCAGGTAGGGCTTGAGCGCGCTACGGATGGCGTGCACCTGCACGGCAGGCAACAGGCTTGGGAAGATCAGGTAGCCACTGTCGTTCAGCGCCGCCAGCAGTTGCGCCAGTGGGGCTTGTGGGTCGTGCGTGTCGAGCATGGTGGGCTCCTTACATGAAACGTGACGCCAGCTCTTTCATGATCTCGTTGGTGCCGCCGTAAATGCGCTGCACGCGGGCGTCGACGTAGAGCTCGGCGATGGGGTATTCCATCATGTAGCCGTAGCCGCCAAAGAGTTGCAGGCATTCGTCCATGACGCGGCATTGTTGTTCGCTGACCCAGCTCTTGGCGAGTGCGGCACGCGCAGCGTCGAGCTCGCCCTTGAGGTGCGCCACCATGCAGGCGTCGACAAAAGCGCGCGTGGCCAGCACGGTGGCTTGCACCTCGGCGAGCTTGAACTTGGTGTTCTGAAAGTCCCAGACGGCGCGACCAAAGGCTTTGCGCTCTTTGACGTAGGTCAGCGTCTCGTCGAGCGCACGCTCCATGGCCGCGACACCTTGCAGCGCGATGATCAAGCGCTCTTGCGGCAGCTGCTCCATGAGCTGAAAGAAGCCCTGGCCTTCCTTAGCGCCTAACAAGTTAGCCACGGGCACACGCACCTCGTCGAAAAAGAGCTCGGAGGTGTCCTGGGCCTTGAGGCCCACCTTGTCGAGCTTGCGGCCACGCTTGAAGCCTCCGGCACCCTCCACGCCATCCGTCTCCACCAGCAATAGTGAGATGCCTTTGGCGGAAGCCTCGCGCTCGGTCTTGCAGACCACGATGATGAGGTTGGCGTGCTGGCCGTTGGTGATGAAGGTCTTGGCGCCGCTCAGCACGTAGTCGTCGCCCACGCGGCGCGCATGCGTGCGCACGGCTTGCAGGTCGGAGCCGGTGCCGGGCTCGGTCATCGCGATGGCGGTAACGAGCTCGCCGCTGACCATGCGCGGCAGGAAGCGCTGGCGCTGTTCCTCGGTGCCGCAATGGATCAAGTAGGGTGCGACGATGGCCGAATGCAGCCCGCCGCCGTAGCCGCTGAGGTTCGCACGCGCGGCTTCCATGATGACCACGGCCTCGTGGCCGAAGTCGCCACCCGCGCCGCCGTATTGCTCGGGCGTCGACAGGCACAGCAAGCCTTGGGCGCCGGCTTCGTTCCAGGTTGCACGCGGCATCAAGCCGGCCTCGCGCCAGGCGCTCGCTTGCGGAACCCACTTCTCCGCGAAGAAGCGCGACACCGAGTCTTGCAGCGCACGGTGCTCTTCACTCATCCATATCGACGGAAAGTTCGGCAGACTCATCGCGCCTCCAGTTGTTTGCGCACGCCGGCGTTGATGACACGCAACTCGGCCAGCGTGGCCTCGATGTGCGCGCGCTTTTCTTCGAGCTGGGTGATGGCTTCGTCGGTACGGCTGAGCACGAACTTCAACTGCTGCACGCGGCCTTCGCCGTGGTCGCCGTACATGTCGAGAAAGCGTTTGATCTCGGCCAGCGGCGCGCCGATGGCCTTGCTGCGCAGGATCAGCGCCAGCCGCGCGCGGTCGCGCCGCGTGTAGACGCGCGCGCCGTTCACGCGCCGGGGCGTCAGCAAACCTTTGTCTTCGTAAAAGCGAATGGTGCGCAGCGAGATGCCGAACGCGGTGCACAGCTCGGTGATGCCGAAGAGTTCGCCGGCGTCGTCGGCGTGGTGCGCGGCCACGGCCGCCTGCGCCGAGGCCGTCACGCGTAAACCTGCGCGTTTGCGCACGGCCGGGGCCAACATGGACGTCACACCACGCGTTGCAGCTTGAGCGCCACGCTCATGTCGCCCGAGACCTTGAACTTGCCCATCATGAAGCCGGTGGCCGGCTCAAGATCGCCCGTCATCAGCGCGGCCAGGTTTTCCAGCGTGATGGCCACCGTGCAGTCGGTTTCGCTATCAACATTACTCACGGTGTTGGGGGTGGACTTGCCGTCGATGACGGCCACCCCGTCGGCGCCGCAGTCGAACTTCAGCGTGGCGTTCAAGCCGCTGGAGTCGCCCACTTTGGCGCGCAAGGCTTCGGTGCATTCGTTCATGTTCATGGGGTAGACCTTTCAGGCTGCGAATGAATGCCGGCGATGCTAGCGGCCGCACCTGCCCCAGGTACCCGCGTAATCCCCTATATGACACCCAGTTGACGTTAACGTCACCCTGACGCCTAATGCGGCCCCATGAGTGAGCCCAACCACTACCGCAGCGTCTTCCGAGCCGATCTCTTCAAAGACCGGCTGTGCTGGGTCACCGGCGGGGGCAGTGGCATTGGTCGCTGTGTGGCGCACGAGCTGGCCGCGCTGGGCGCCCTGGTGCTCATCAGCGGGCGCAAGCAAGACAAGCTTGACCGCGTGGCTGCCGAGATCGCTGAGGACGGCGGCCGCTGCGACACGCGCGCGTTTGACATACGCGACGAAGAGGCCGTGGCCGCGGCGGTGGCCTCGGTGGTGGCGCAGCACGGGCCAGTGCATGGTCTCGTCAATAACGCCGGTGGCCAATTCCCCGCGCCGCTGCTGGCGATCAACAAGAAGGGTTTTGACGCGGTGGTGGCCAACAACCTCACCGGTGGTTTCTTGATGATGCGCGAGGTCTTCAACCAAAGCATGCAGGCGAGCGGCGGCGCGGTCGTCAACATGACGGCCGACTTTCGAAACGGCATGCCCGGCATGGGCCACTCGGGCGCGGCGCGCGCGGGCATGAGCAACTTGACGATGACGGCGGCGTTTGAGTGGGCCCACGCCGGCGTGCGCGTCAACGCGGTGGCACCGGGCTGGATTGCGTCGAGCGGCATGGACACCTACGGCGGTGCCATCAAAGCCATGATCCCCAAGCTCAAAGCGCATGTGCCGCTGCGGCGCATGGGTGTCGAGGCGGAGGTCAGCGGCGCCATCGTGTTTTTGCTCTCGCCCGCGGCGGCCTTCATCACCGGCGTGACCTTGCAAATTGACGGTGCAGCTTCACTGGGCAGCGACATCTTCCCCCTGGGTACGACGTCCAGCTCGCTGCCGTTTGATGGCTTTCATCGCGCCACCACGCCCGACGTGTTGAAGTAGCGCGCTGAAGTAACTCGCCCAAACCATGCCCGCCCTCAGCTCGCTCCTCAACCCGAACTCAAGCGCCTTCGCTGCCAACCTGCTGCGCATGCAAGAGCGCCTCAGCGAAGTGCGTGCCCTTGAGGCCAAGGTGGTGGCCGAGAGTGCCAGCAAACGCGACAAGTTCGAAGCACGCGGCCAACTGCTGCCACGCGAACGTGTGGCGCGCTTGATCGACCGCGGCAGCGAATTCCTGGAGCTGTCCACGCTGGCTGGCCTGGGCATGCACGACGACGACGGCAAGAAGACGGTGATGGGCGGCGGCTCCATCGTCGGCATCGGCGTGGTCAGCGGCAAGCGGGTCTTGATCTCGGCGAGTGACAGCGCCATCAAGGGCGGCACCATCGCCCCCATGGGCTTGAAGAAGGCCCTGCGCGCACAAGAGCTGGCGCGCGAGAACAAGCTGCCTTTGATCGCACTGGTGGAGTCAGGCGGCGCCAACCTGATGTACCAGGCCGAGATATTCGTCGACGGTGGCCGCACCTTCGCCAATCAGGCGCGTTTGTCTGCCGCCGGTATTCCGCAAATCGCTGTCGTGCATGGCGCGTCCACGGCGGGTGGTGCCTACCTGCCGGGGCTGTCGGACTACGTGGTGCTGGTGCGTGGGCGCTCCAGCATCTACCTCGCCGGCCCGCCATTGGTGAAGGCCGCTATTGGTGAAGACGCCAGCGAAGATGAACTGGGTGGTGCGGCGATGCACGCTGAAGTCACCGGCCTGGGCGAATACCTGTCAGAGAACGACGCGCATGCGGTCGCACTCGTGCGCGAGCTGATGGACAAGCTGTCCTGGGATCTTGCAAGCACTTGTGGCGTTAGCGCTGAGCCGCTCTTCGGCGCGGAAGAGCTCATGGGCGTGGTGCCGGCCGACGAGCGTGAGCCTTACGACGTGCGTGAAGTCATTGCACGCATCGTCGACGCTTCAGACTTTCTCGAATTCAAGGCCAGCTATGCGCCCGACACGATGTGCGGCCACGCGCGCATCCACGGCCAGGTGGTCGGGCTCATCGGCAACAACGGGCCGATCCAGCCTGCGGGCTCAACCAAGGCCGCGCAATTCATTCAGCTGTGTGATCAATCGGGCACGCCGCTGGTGTTCCTGCAAAACACCACCGGCTACATGGTCGGCAAAGCGGCTGAGCAGAGTGGCGCCATCAAACACGGCAGCAAGATGATCCAGGCCGTGGCCAACGCACGTGTGCCGAAGTTCACTGTGGTGCTGGGCGGGAGTTTTGGCGCGGGCAACTACGGCATGTGCGGCCGTGGCTTCGACCCGCGCTTCATCTTCAGCTGGCCCAGTGCGCGCACGGCGGTGATGGGCGGCGCGCAAGCGGCCAAGGTGATGGACATCGTCAACCGCAACAAGCTCGTCAAGATGGGCCTGCCCGCCAACGATGAAGCGCTGGCCGCCATGAGTGAGCAGCTGCGCCGCCGGCTCGACGCCGAGAGCGCCGCACTCTTTGGCACGGCGCGTTTGTGGGACGACGGCATCATCGACCCACGCGACACGCGCCGCCTGCTCGGCCTGTGTTTACGCATCGCGGCCGAGGCCGCACAACGCACCCTGCGACCGAGCACCTTTGGTGTCGCGCGCTTTTGAAGGACTATCACGTGAAGTTCACCCCCGAGCACCGCCAGATCGAAGACACCGTTGTCAAGTTCTGCGACAAAGAGATCAACCCTTTCATTGCCGAGTGGGAAGCCAAGGGGCAATTCCCTGCGCATGAAGTCTTCAAGAAGCTCGGCGACCTGGGGCTCTTGGGCCTGAAGTACCCCGAAGAATTTGGCGGCATGGGGCTGGACTTCAGCTACTCGATGGTCATGGCCGAGGCGCTGGGCCAATGCAATGCTGGCGGCGTGCCCATGGCCATTGGCGTGCAGACCGACATGG
>JANOJR010000341.1:0-6911 GCA_031418855.1 Rubrivivax sp. | reverse complement strand
GCCGGCGCTGGGAATTGAAGCCCGGCCGAGCATCAAGTCGAAACTCGACTTCGCGTGGCGGCCATCGATGCGCACGGCGGCGCTGACCGCTGTGCTGACGCTGCTCTCGCTGATCAACATGAACCGCGTCAGCGAGTTCCTCTACTTCCAGTTCTGAGTGGGCAAACGGATGTCGGCGGCGCGCTATCTTCTAGCCTATTTCCTGATCCTGCTCAGCGGGGCGTTGGCCGTGTTCAGCGTGAATTGGATCGTCGATCCGTACCACGTCAATGCGCAGTTGCGCAGCCCGGCGCTGAACGCCTTCAAGCCCGAGCACGACACGCACATGCTGCTGGCCAAGGCGTACGGTGTGCGACGCGAGAAGCCACAGGCGATCGTGATCGGCAGCTCGCGCTCGGGTGACGGCTTCAACGCCTTGCACCCGGGGCTCGGCGGGCCCGCGGCGCCGGCCTACAACCTGGGGCTGGATGGCGGCAACATCCGCCATGTGGCCGCGTACTTCCGGCATGCGGTGGCGGTGTCCGAGTTGCGCACGGCAGTGGTCGGGCTGGACTACTTCATGTTCAACCAGGCCAACGATCGGCATCAGCTGGACTTCGATGCCACGCTGCTCGCCGGCCAGGGCCACCGCGTGCCGGCGGCACTGGGTCAGGCCAAGGCCTACTTCTCGTTCGACGCGCTGTTGTCGTCGGCACGCACGGTGCTGAGCCAAAAGCCCGGGCTGCTGGCGCCGCTGTTGCATGGCATGCGCGGCACGGTCGATTACGACCGTGCGCTGGCTCAGGAAGGCGTTCGCGGCAACTTCGCGCGTGTGCTTCGCCACTTCGCCGAGACCGCGTACCTGCCGCGGCCGGGATTTGCGTTCAGCCTGGGCGAAGGCGCCGAGTCGTCGCTCGAGACGCTGCGTGAGATGCTCGTGCAGGCTCGCGGCAGTGGCGTGAAGCTGCACCTGGTGATCAACCCGGCACACGCCTGGGACAGCGAGCTGATCCGCTCGCTCGGGCTTTGGGAAGAGTTCGAGAACTGGAAGCGGGCGCTGGTGCGACGGGTCGAGCAGGAGGCGCCGGGGGCCCTGGCCGGCCAGGCGCAGGGGTCAATGTTGGCACTATGGGACTTCAGCGGCTACAACTCGATCACCACCGAAGCCGTGCCGGCTGCCGATGCACCGCGGGCGCCGATGGCGTGGTTCCTGGACGCCGAGCACTTCAACCAGAAGGCCGGCGACCTGGTTCTCGACCGCGTGCTGGGTCACGCGGATGCTGCACGCACGCTTCCTGCCGATTTCGGCGTGCGGCTGACCGCCGTGAACATCGAAGGCGTGCTGGCCCGCACGCGCCTCGACAGGACCGACTACGCCAGAACGAATCCAAGCGACGTTGCTGAAGTCACGGCAATCGCCAAAGCGTGGCTTGTTGAGGCAAACTCGGCGCGCGGCCGCTCGGGCAGCGCCAAGCAAACGCCGCAATAGCACTACATTGGCGACCCGCGGACCTTCGTACGCGATTGAACCTTGCTTCGTATGCGCATCAGGTCCGCAGTGGTTCTCGTTCTCGGCGTCGCCGTCTTGCTCGGCGCAGGCTACTTCGCCCGGCGGTACGTGCCTTGGTCCCAGGAGCTGCCACTGACGTTGTTCCAGGATGTCACGGCCAGCTCGGGCCTGGCCAGCTACACCGGCATGACGCACGGCGCCGCGTGGGCCGACTTCGACGGCGATGGCCGGCCCGACGTCTACGTCACCAACCACCTCAACGCGCCCAGGCTGTATCGCAATCTGGGCGACGGCAGGTTCGAAGACGTGACGGCGCGCTACTTCAATGCGGACCAGCTAAAGGGCGACAAGCACGGCGCCGCATGGGGCGATTTCGACAACGACGGCCGGCCCGACCTGGTGCAGCTCACCGGTGCCATTCAGGGCATGGGCGCAGAACCCAAACGCCTGTTCCACAACCTCGGTGAGCGTTTCGACGACGTGGCCGAAGCGGTGGGCCTGGCCAACGCGGAAGGGCGTACGCGCAGCCCGCTGTGGCTGGACCTGAACGGCGACGGCAAGCTCGATTTGTTCCAAGGCGCAGAAGCCCGGCTCGACAACAAGGCGCCGCCCTTGGCCTTCTTGCAGCGTGATGGCGGGCGCTTCGAGCCGGCCGGTGCGGCCTTGTTGCCGGCTACGCGCGGCGCGCCGTTCTGCGTGCTCACGAGCCTGGCCGCCAACGACAAGCCCGCACTGGTGTGCCGGCTGATGGACCACAGTGCGGCGCTTCAGGTCTTCGACCTGGCCAGCCTGCCGGCGCGCACGCTCGATGCGCTGCCGCAGACGGCGTTCGAAGACATCGCCGCGGCCGACTTCGACAACGACGGGCGCATGGACCTGTTCATGGCACGCAAGAACGCGCCCGGTGTGGTCGCCTTCGGGCGGCCGGCAGAAAGCAGCGTGGTGGCCAGCATCGCGTTGCCCGCCGGGAGCGGCGCGTCGGCGTCAGGCTCGCCCCCAGGCTTCGGCTTTCGCGCCGCCGGCGTGCTGAAGGTGAAGGTCGGGGTGTCGAGCACGTCGGAGCCGATCTCTCCCGAGCGCGTCTTCCTAGGTGCACGGGGTGAGCACCCGACGACGTCGGCCTTCGAGCTGCAACCCACCGTGGGCACCCTGCCCGCGCTTGCGCGTGATACGCCAGCGGGCATCCACATCGGCTTCACCGCGCCTGATCGCTGGGACGTGCGCGTGGTCGCCGTGCCGCCTTTGGCCGGCAGCAAGCCGCGGCCGCAAGAAGTGCAGCTGCGTTTCGACGCGGCGGGGCCCATCTCGCAACTCGCGGCCGCAGGGCTGACCAGCGCCGAAGAAGCGCCCGCGCGGCTGTTCATGAACAAGGGCGGCAAGTTCACGGAGGAGAGCGAGTCGCGTGGCGTCAACCGGCGCCTGGTGTCCGGGGTGAACGTGGTCGCGGCGGACTTCGACAACGACATGCACGTCGACCTGTTCGTGCTGGCCTCAGGCGACATCGGGCTGCAAGAGAACCTGCTGCTGCTCAACGACGGCAGCGGGCACTTCAAGGTCGTCAAAGGCGCCGGCGGGGCGGCCGACGGCGGTAGCGGCGTGGGCGACTCGGTGACCAGCGTCGACTTCGACGGCGACGGCTCGATCGACCTCTTGGTCAGCAGCGGCGGCAGCATGGGGCGCAGTCTGGGGCTGCCTTCGGACGGCGGCGGATACCGGCTGTACCGCAACATCGGGAACCTTGGCAAGGGCAACCACTGGATCGAGATCGACCTCGAAGGCACGCGCTCGAACCGCGACGCGATCGGCGCCGTGGTGCGCCTGACCGCCGGCGGCGTGACGCAGATGCGCGTGCAGGACGGCGGCATGCATCACCGCGGTCAGAACCATTCGCGGCTGCACTTCGGCCTGGCCAAGCACGCTCAGATCGACACCATCAGCGTGCATTGGCCCAGCGGCGTGGTGCAAACACTCAAAGCCGTGAAGACCAACCAGCTGTTGCGAATTCGTGAGTCGCGGTGAGCGGGGAGATCGTCACGCTTTCTCGCGGCGGGCGGGCGATCCTCACGCCATGCACTGGCTACGATGCACGCTTCAATCCGGCAGCAGCCGCTGCGGGTGGGCAGGGCCCCTGGCGCGAACCTGAGGGCTGGTGCCGTTCTGGCGGAAGCGAACCATAGTGAAAATGCCTTTTTGGTCGAAGAAGCAACCTAGCCACGCGCGCGCCATGGACTGGTTCAAGGCAAACCTGGTCCCTGGCCAGGGCATCATCGTGCACACCAAGCAGCCGGTGCCCTACCCCGAAGTCACCGGCTACTACATCCCCACCTTGTACCAATGGGGCGAAACTGAGCTCGCCCGCAGCTGCACGCGCTGGCTGCTGTCGATCCAGCTGCCCGACGGTGCTTTCCCGGCGCCCGATGGGGTGCCCTACACCTTCGACACCGGCCAGATCATGCGCGGCCTGTGTGCGGCGCTGAAGGACGTCGATGGCGCCGAGGCCGGCCTGCGCAGAGCCTGCGACTGGATGCTGACGCAGGTCGACGCGAGTGGCCGGCTGAAGACACCTTCCACCGAGCTGTGGAGCGACATCGCCAGTGACCTGATCCACACCTACGCCTTGCCGCCGCTGGCCGAAGCCGGCCGGCTGCTCGGCGTCAAAGCCTACGAGGAAGCCGCCACCTTCGTGCTGGCCTACTACAAGCAGCAGCCCGACCTGGTGCCGTTCAACCGCCTCTCGCACTTCCACGCCTACGCGATGGAGGCTTTGACCGAGCTCGGTGAGATGGACCTCGCACGGCGCGGCATGGCCGACGTGGCGCGCTGCCAGCGCACTGATGGCAGTGTGCCGGCCTACCCTGATGTCGAGTGGGTCTGCTCCACCGGCATGGCGCAGTACGCAATCGTCTGGTACGCGCTGGGTGAGACCGATCGCGCAAATCGCGCCATCGCCTACCTGGAGACCATCCAGAACAAGTCGGGCGGCTTCTACGGCAGCTACGGCAAAGGCGCGAAGTACATCGCCGGCGCCGAGATCAGCTGGGGGGTGAAGTACTTCCTCGACGCCTGGCACCTGAAACTGCGCGCCGAGGCTGGCCATGCTTAAGGTGCTGACGGTTTTCGGCACGCGGCCCGAGGCGATCAAGATGGCGCCGCTGATCGCCGAGCTCGAGCGGCACCCTGATCGCATCGTCAACCGCAATTGCCTCACGGGCCAGCACAAGGACATGGTGGCGCCGCTGATCGACTTGTTCGGCATCCGTGTCGACCATGACCTGCAGCTGATGCGCGAGAACCAGACCCTAGAGCACATCACAGTGGCCGTGCTGCAGGAGGTGGGCCGGATCCTGCGCGAGCAGCCCTGCGACCTGCTGCTCGTCCAGGGTGACACCACGACGTCGATGGCCGCAGCGCTGGCCGCCTTCTACGCCGGCGTGCCGGTGGGCCATGTCGAAGCCGGCCTGCGAACCTTCGACAAGTACCAGCCCTACCCCGAAGAGGCCAACCGCAAGATGATCGATGCGGTGGCCGATCTGTACTTCGCGCACACGGAGCTGGCGCAGCAGCATTTGCTCAATGAGGGCATCGCACCGGCTGCGATCGCGGTCACCGGCAACACCGTGATCGACGCGCTGCTCGACGTGGCGGCGCGGCCTTTCGACCCAGCGGGCACGGTGCTGGCGACGCTGCCCTTCGACACGCGCAAGATCCTGCTCGTGACCGCACACCGGCGCGAGAGTTTTGGCGGCCCCTTCGAGGCCATGTGCCAGGGCCTGCGCGAACTGGCGCAGAAGTACCGCGACGACGTCGTGCTCGTCTACCCGGTGCACCGCAACCCGAACGTGCGCGAGGTGGTCAAGCGCGTGCTGGCCGACACGCCGAACGTGGTGCTGACCGACCCGCTGGACTACATGCCCTTGGTGCACCTCATGAAGCGCTGCCACTTTGTGCTGACCGACTCGGGCGGGCTCCAGGAAGAGGCGCCGAGCCTGGGCAAGCCGGTGCTGGTGATGCGCAAGACCACCGAGCGCCAGGAAGGCGTGGCGGCGGGCACCGTCAAGCTCGTCGGCACCGAGGCGCAAGACATCGTTCGTGAGGCTTCGCGCCTGCTTGACGACCCCCAGGCCTACCAGGCCATGGCCGGACGCATCAACCCCTACGGCGACGGCACGGCCAGCGTGCGCATCGTGGCGCGCTTGCTGCAATGGGCGGCTGCACAATGAGCGAGGTTCGCAGCGGGCCGCTGGTCAGCATCGTGCTGCCCACTTACAAGCGCCCCAAGCTGCTGGCGCAAGCAGTGGCCAGCGTACTGGCGCAAAGCCATGAGAACTGGGAGTTGATCGTTGTCGACGACCACTCGCCCGACGACACGCCGCAAGTCATGGCCGCGTTTGACGACCCACGCATCCGCTATGTCCGCAACGACCCCAACCTCAAGCTGCCGCGCACGCTCAACCGCGGTTTTGCGCTGGCACGCGGCGAGCTGCTGACCTGGACCTCGGACGACAACCTGTTCGAACCGCACGCGATTGAGCGCATGGTGGCGCGGCTGCAGCGCGGCGACTGCGACTTGGTCTATGCCGACTACTACCTGTTTTCGCAGCAGGACGCGCAGGGCCGGCCATTGGACATCCATCACGACCGCCTGCCCGATGTGGTGCAGCTCGAAAAGGGCAACCACATCGGCGCCTGCTTTCTCTACACGCGGCAGGTGTTTGAGAGCATCGGCGACTACGACCCGGAGCTCTTTCTCGTCGAGGACTACGACTACTTCATTCGCGTCGCCCAGCGCTTCCGGCTGGCGCATATTGCCGAGCCGCTGTACTACTTCCGACGCGACGACGACACCCTGTACCTGTCACGTTTTGCCGAGGTGAAGGCCTCTGACGTGCTGGTGCGCTACAAGAACGGGCTGCTAACCGAAGACGGCGTGGTCGACGCGATGTCGGCGCTGCTGATGCGTGACATCGAGAGTCTGGCCAGCCCGCTGCTGCGCTGGACTTAC
Source organism: Rubrivivax sp. (assembly GCA_031418855.1). GTDB lineage: Bacteria > Pseudomonadota > Gammaproteobacteria > Burkholderiales > Burkholderiaceae_C > Rubrivivax. The sequence goes on along the minus strand of JANOJR010000341.1, from coordinate 420 downwards.
CGCGCCGTGCGCGGCCGTTCGTTCCGCCTGTCGCAGTGGCATGAGCGCTGGGCCACGCAGCATGTGCGGCGGCAGCTGAGCGCGCCGGTGCAGGCGATCCTGAGTGCCTACCGCGCGCAGGCCACGAGTTTTGGCGCGGCGCGCGACGCCTTGCGCCAACACCTGGCCAAGCTCGGCGCGGTAAGGTATGTGCGTCACTGAAAGCCAAGGAAGCCTAGCCTGTGTTCACGATGTTGAGTGACGCCTTTCGTGGGCCAGCCCAGGCGCGTGCCGCGCATCGGCGCGCCTTGGCGCAACAGCCTGGCATCGCGTCGGGCATGCGTGAGCTGATGTCCGCCTGCCCGCCCGACGCCGCCGACGACACCGAGTCGCCGATCTTCCTGCTTTCGGCCGGCTGGCGCTCGGGCTCGACCATGCTGC
>JANOJR010000340.1:0-4131 GCA_031418855.1 Rubrivivax sp. | reverse complement strand
TCGATGCCGCCAACCCGCTGGCCATCGAAGGCATCGAGTACATCGAATACCGCACCGCGCGCCCACAAGCGCTGGGCCAGGTGCTCGAGCTGATGGGCTTCAGCCCGGTGGCGCGGCACCGCTCGCGTGAGGTGCTGCTGTACCGCCAGGGCAGCATGAACGCCATCATCAACGGCCACGGCACTGTCGCCGACGAGCCACCGGCGCTGGCGGCCATGGCACTGCGTGTGCGCGACGCAGCGGCAGCGCACCAGCGTGTGCTCGAGCTCGGCGGCTGGGACGTGCCCGTGCAGGTGGCACCCATGGAGCTGCACATCCCCGGCGTGCACGGCGTGGGCGCCAGCCGCATCTACTTCGTTGACCGGTGGCGCGAGTTCTCCATCTACGACGTCGACTTCGTGCCCATCCCCGGCGTGAACCCGCAGCCGCCCGCGCTGGCAGGGCTGCACTGGTTTGGCGTGGTGCAGTACATCGGTGCCGGCCGCAGCGAAGACTGGGTCGCCTTCTACAGCTCGCTCTTCGGCTTTCGGGTCATGGGCGAAGACCGCGAAGCCGGCGTATTGCCGCACGGCACCATCCTGCAAAGCCCGGATCGCCAACTGCACTTGCAACTCATCGAGCCCGAGCCCGACTTTGATGAGGACGCGGCGCTTGACGAAAAACTGCAACGTGTCGCACTCGGCGCGCCCGACGTGCCGGCATCGGCCGCCGCCTTGCGCGCACGCGGCGTGAGCTTTGTCGAATCGGGCCGGCTGCATGTCGACCCGCGCGGCGCGCTCACGCAAACCTGGCTCGGCGGCGTCATGTTTGAACTCATCCACCACGACGCATGAAGGCCACAGAGGCGCAGCTCTTCATCCGTGACTTCGGCATGGACAGCATCACCCTGGCCGGCCCGCTAACGGCCAAGTTGCGTGCCATGCGCGAGGCCGGGTTTTCGCAGGTGATGCTGCAAGCGCGCGACCTGGTAGGCCACCCCGAGGGCTGGCAGGCGGCGGTGGCCGAGGTCAAGGCCAGCGGCTTGCGCGTCACGGGATTCCAGGTCCTGCGCGACTTCGAAGGCCTCTCGGGCCATCTGCACGGCTACAAGGTCGACATCGCCAAAAGCATGATCGAGATGGCCGCGGCACTCGGCGCCAAGGTGCTGCTGGCTTGCTCATCGACCTCGCAGCATGCCAGCGCCGACATCACCCACGTGGCGCGCGACCTGCGCAAACTCGCCATGCTGGCGCTGCCGCACGGCATCCGCATCGCGTATGAAGCGCTGTCCTGGGGCCGCCACATCAATCAGTTCCCGCAGGCCTGGGCCGCGGTGGAATTGGCCGACTGCCCCAACCTTGGCATCGGCATTGATTCCTACCACGTCTTCGCCACTCAGACGCCGCTGGAGGCGCTGGAGCTGGTGGACCCGCAGCGCATCTACCTCGTGCAGCTATCTGACTTCATGTGGCATGAAGTGCGCACGCCCGAAGAGCGCATGGCGACGGCGCGTACCTTCCGTGTTTTCCCCGGTGAAGGCGTACACAGCGACGAGCTCGCGCGTTTGGTGCTGGCCCTCACCCGCCTGGGCTGGCGCGGCGACTACAGCTTCGAAGTCTTCAACGACGACTACCAGCAGCTGCCCCTGGCGACGGTGGCCGAGCGCGCCCGCCGCGCGGCGGTGTGGCTGGCCGAAGACGTGCTGCGGCGTTTGACGCCCTTGCCTACACAGGTGCGCGGGCAGGTGCTGATGGCACGCGGCTAACGCGTTAGCGACGCAGCGTCCTCCTTTGCCAGCGCCCACGCCGCAAGAATGGCGCGGTGGTCGGGAATGTTGGCGAGGTAACCCTGGCGCAGCGCCTCGTCGCTGATCAAGGCCGCCGAGGCCATGAGCTCGCGGTAGACGCGCCCCAACCACTCGCTGGCGCGTGCGTCGCCAGCGCTGGACAGCACCAGCGTGCACATCAGGGCGATGTGGCGCGGGTCCAGCGCTTCTTGCCGGGCACCCGTGGTGGCTTCACCGTCTAACGCCGCTTGTACGTGCACCATGGCGCTGGCCACATCGCCTTGCATCAGGGCCAGCCGCGCCAGGCCGGCGCCAGCGTCGAGCTGTGAGCCGGCCTTGTCGGCCAAGGACAGCGCCATCGCGGCGTCGAAAGCCTCGGCCGCAGTGACATGTTCGCCCAGGTCGAGTGCCGCTTCGCCCACGTGGCACCAGGCGTCGGGCTCCCAGCGCTTGAGCCCGGCTTGCTGCGCAACGCCCACGGCCTCGCGCGCCAGGCTGAGCGCGGCGGCGCTGTGGCCGACCCAACGTTCGAGCTTGCTCAGGTTGAGCAAGCTGCCGCACTCGCAATTGCGGTTGCCGTAGGCACGTGTCAGGCGCAAAGCCTCCTGGGCGAAACGTCGGGCGCTAAAGAGCTCGCCCAACTCGAGCCAGGCGCCGCCGAGGTTGGCAATCGAGATGAGCTCGTTGATCTGATGGCCCACGGCCTGGGCATTGAGCAGTTCCTGCTCGTGGCAGTGCAGCATGGCCACCGGGTCCTGCCGGTGCTGGGCCACCATCGCCAGCACGTTGAGATGGGGTCCCTCGATCTTGCTCAGGCCGAGTTCACGCGCCTGCGCCAGGCCCTGGCGCGCCAGGCGCTCGGCGGCGTCCCAGTCGCCCAGGTAACGGTGCGCCATGGCCAGCTGACGCATGGCCCCTATGCGCGTGCGCGAGTCGCCTGCACGTTCGGCGCTGGCCATGGCCTGGCGCGCGGCGGTCTTCATGCCGTCGTAGTCGCCGCGCCACATCAGGTAGGTGCTGCGCCGCTCGTGGGCCAGCGCGCGCTTGCCGTCGTCGTCCATGGCCTCGGCCAATACCAGCATCGCGTCAAGGTTGGCGGCCTGCTGGGTGCGCTGCGCGGTCAAATGCAAGGCCTGGCTTCGACGCATCAACAAGCGCCAATGCAGTTCTTGCAAGTCGCGTGGTGCGGCCTGTGCGGCCAACGCGGCGTCCAGCAGCGCCAGCCCCCGCCGCACGTGGTGCAACACCTCGCTGTGGGCGTAGCGCGAGGCGGCAAATTCGGCCGCGCGCGCATGGTGCTCCACCGCCAGTAGCGCGTCGCCAGCTTGTTCGAAGTGGTGCGCCGTTTGGCCCAGCACGCTGGCCCCGTGCAGCGTGGCCAAGCCCACCAGCCAGCGCGCGAAGCGGCCGTGTAAGGCGCGCCGGGTGAGCAGGGGCACGGTAGCGTAGGTCAGCTCTTGCAGCAGCGGGTGCTGAAAGCTCAGGGTCTGCTCGCCGCTGGTGGTGGGTGCCATCAGCATCGAGCCCGCAGCGTCGCGTTGCTTAGGCATGCCCTGCGCGGCGTCGGCGTCCAGCAGTGCCAAGGCTTGCGCTGGAAAGCTGGTGCCCAGCACGCTGGCCTGCTGCAACGCAGCGCGCTCCTGGGCGGGCAGCAGCGCGAGGCGCGCCCGCACCACCGCGTCCAAGCTGGCCGGCAGTTGGGCGCGGCGCAGGCGCGCTGCGTTCAGGCGCCAGCGCTCCAGCGCGGCGTCGATCACGCCTTGGTCGATGAGCAATTGCACGCGCTGCTCGATGCACAGCGGGTGGCCTTCAGCACCGTTCACGATGAGCGTTATCAATTCGGCTGGCACCTGCGGCAAGCGGCTGAGCAGCCGCGCGGCCAAGGCGCGGCTGGCCTGCTCGCTGAGTCGACCGAGCTCGAGGTGTTGGTGCGCGCCCGCCGCCGACATCCAGGCCGGCCGCCGTGCCGCCAATGAAGGCCGCGCGCTGGCGACGATGAGCAGCGGCATGTCGGCGTTGCCCTTGAGCAGCTGTTCCAGAAACTCCAGCGTGGCGCTGTCGGCCCAGTGCAGGTCTTCGATCACCAGCAGCAGCGGCACCCGGCCCCCCGCGCTGAGAAAGCACAGCCACTGCGTGGCCACGTGCAGGGCGCGCCGGCGCAGCTGCGCGGGGTCGTCCACGGTGCCCTTCACCTGCTCGATGTCGCTGGCGTCGACGCCGATCAGGTGGCCCAGCACATGGGCGTGGCCCAGCGCCACCGTGGCGCCATGCTCCGGCTCGAACCACGGCGCGATGCCTTGTTCGAGCTTGCCGCGCGCCGCCGCAGGTGTGTCGTTCGTGTCGATCGTCAAGAGCCGGCGCAGCAG
>JANOJR010000339.1:0-1572 GCA_031418855.1 Rubrivivax sp. | reverse complement strand
TGATCCTGGCGCGCATCGACCGACTGGACGAAGACGTCAAACAAGCGCTGAAGCTGGCTTCGGTGATCGGGCGCAGCTTCTTCAACCGCGTGCTCGAAGTCATCAGCACGCAGCGCGACACGCTGGTGGCCAGCGTGACTGAGCTCGAACACGCCGAGCTCATTCGCGCGCGCCAGCATGTGCCCGAGATCGAGTACATCTTCAAGCACGCGCTGGTGCACGAGGCCGCTTACGGCAGCATGCTGGCCGAGACGCGCAAGGTGGTGCACCGCCGCGTGGCCATGGCCATCGAGCAGCTGTTTGAAGGCCGGCTCGACGAATTCACCAGCCTGCTGGCGCACCACTACACACGCGCTGAAGATTGGGACAAGGCGCAGGAATACCTCTTCAAGGCCGGTGACCAGGCCGGGCGCATGGCCGCGGACACCGAAGCGCTGGAGCACTTTCGCCAGGCCGAAGCCGCGTATGTGAAAGCCTTCGGCGACCGCCTGAGCCCGCTGCAACGCGCAGCACTCGCACGCAAGCTCGGCACGGCGCTTTACGGCACGGGGCACTACGAGCAAGCGCTGGAACAATTCCGCCGCGCGCTGGCCCAGCTCGGCCTGGACTACCCCAGCACACGCGGCGGCGTGCAGCGCGCGATCCTGAAAAACTTTGGCGCGCACTTCTGGCGCAAGCTGCGCGCCAGGCTGGGCTTGCCACTCAGGCGCGAGATGGACTTGGCGGCAGCGCGCGAGATCTCCACCATCTGCCACTTCATGTCGTGGATGGATTACTTCCTCGATAAAGAACGCATGCTGCTGGACTGCTTGCTTGAGCTGCACGCGGGCGAGCACAGCAGCTACGCGGTGGCCGAGGCGCGTGGCCTCAGCAGCGTGGCGTTTGGTTTCATGACCTTCAATGCGCGCGCTCTGTCCAGGCGCTATCACGTCAAGGCCGGCATGGTCGCGCAGCAGACCAACCACCCCAACGCCATTGCCTTCTCGTGGCACGCGCTCGGGTTCCTGGATCTCTACGAAGGCAACTGGGACGCCGCCGATTCCAACCTTGGCAAGGGTGCTGCGATGTACCGCGAGTCGGGCGACCTGCACAGCTGGGGTGGTGCGGCCATCATGCGCATGTTCATCGTTAGCTTTCGCGGTGACCTGGCGGGCACCCATGCCCTGGGCCAGGAGTTTGCGCGGGCGGGCCAAGACGCCGCCGACCCCCAGCTCACGGCCTGGGGTTGCCACACGCGGGGCAGCGCCGAGCTCGCCACCGGCCCACTCAGCCAGGCCGAGGCCACATTGCGCCTAGGCGCGACGACAGCGGGCAAGATCCCCGCCTGGGACAGCTTTCTGTATCAGTCGTCGCTGCTGGCCAAGTGCCTGGTCATGCAAGGCAAGCTGGCCGAGGCCGGCGAGCAGCTGGTGCAAGCGCAGCAGGCGATGGTGACGGCCAAGTTGCGCACCTCGTTCGACCGGGTCGAGCTCTACAGCGGCGTGGCGACCCACGCTCTGGCCGTGGCACAAAGCCTGCAAGGCGAGGCGCGCGACAAAGCCGTGCGCGAGGCTCTGCGCAGCGCGCAACGCG
>JANOJR010000338.1:0-17950 GCA_031418855.1 Rubrivivax sp. | reverse complement strand
TGACGGCCAAGTTGCGCACCTCGTTCGACCGGGTCGAGCTCTACAGCGGCGTGGCGACCCACGCTCTGGCCGTGGCACAAAGCCTGCAAGGCGAGGCGCGCGACAAAGCCGTGCGCGAGGCTCTGCGCAGCGCGCAACGCGCGGTGCGCTGCGCACGCGAGCAGCCAGGCTGGTTGGCGCAAGCACTGCGCCTGCACGGCAGCGCCGAGTGGCTGGCCGGCCACAGCGCTGCCGCCCACAAACACTGGCGCGAAAGTATCGCGACAGCCGAGCGTTCCGCCTTCCCCATCGAACGCGCCTGCACGCTCTTGGCGATGGGTGAACGTGTCGGCGACGTCGCCTTGATCGAACAGGCGAACGAAGTCTTTCGTCGCCTGGGCGCCAAGACCTACAGCGCCTTTGCACTCTTCGCCCTGGCGCGCGTGCATGGCCGCGAGGGCGGTGACGCAAGTGCGGCCGCAGCGTATGCACAGGAGGCTGTGACCGCGCTGCAAGAAGTGCAGGCGCACGAGGCGCTGGCGCAGGCGAGCGTTGAGCTGGCGCGTTGGCGCGTGCCAGAGGTGCTGGCGATGGCAGCCGACTAATCCGGGTTTGCATTCATTCAGCCAACCATCAACAACAAAAAAGCATCCAGGAGCGAGCGATGATTTCGACTGAAGCGACCCAGGCCGTGGCGAGCCGCGACTTCCCGCTGGCCATCAGCGCGCTGCAAAAGCAGCTCGCCAGCGCGCCCGGCGCAGCACCTGACGCCGAGGTGCACGCGCTGCTGGCGCTCGCGCATTTCCAGAGCCAGCAGTACCAAGACGCCGCCACGCATTACGCCGCCGCGCTGGAGCTTGACCCCACTCACGCCGACTGGCGCGACATGCTGGCGCTGTCGCAGAGCAACGCCACCGCAGGTGTCGACGTGCATGTGCCCGAGCTGCGCTATTTCGAGCGCGAAGCCTTACTAGCCAAACCTTGGGTCGACGAACACAGCTTTCCGCAGCCCCTGCCACCACCACCGCCACCGGGTTTCACGCGCCGCTGGCACATCCGCCTGGGCACCGAACTCGGTGAGTTGCTAACGCTCATCGTGTGGGTCACCACGCACCTATGGGGCCGCTTTGTGGGTTTCCGCGACGCCGTTTGGACCAACTGGTACCGCCGCCGTTTGTCGCTGGCCATCCTCACGCTGGCCTACATGCGCGAAAAGCTCAACGCCAACAACCTGGGCAGCAGCTACCCCGAAGGCGCATTGGCCGGCTTTCAGGACGCGGGGCAGAAGCCACCGCAGGGCGTCACGCACTTTCGCACCGCCGACGGCAGCTGGAACAACCTGGCCGACCCCAAAGAGGGCGCGGCCGGCACGCGCTTCTTGCGCAACGTGGCGATGTCGGCGATCCGGCCCGAGCGTGGCGAAGCCCTGCTAACGCCCAACCCACGCGTCATCAGCCGCATGCTGCTCAGCCGCAGCGCCGGCAGCGACGGCACTGCGACGATGAAAGAAGTGCCCTTCCTGAATCTCTTGTCGGCGGCATGGATTCAGTTCATGAACGGCGACTGGATCAACCACGGCGAGATCGTCTTCAACGACGTGATTGAAGTGCCGCTGCCCGAAGACGACCCGGCACGCAGCCGCTACTGGCAGACCAAGATGTTCGTCGGCAAAACCCAGGCCGACCCCACGCGCATGAGCGGGCGCGAAGAAGCCGCCGCCAGCGCCATCAATGAAGTCACCCACTGGTGGGACGGCTCGCAGATCTACGGCAGCGACCAGACCACACAGAACCGCTTGCGTAGCAGCATCGACGGCAAGCTGCTGATGAACGCCGACGGCACGCTGCCGCTGGACGCCAAGGGCATCGAAGCCACCGGCTTCACGCGCAATTGGTGGCTGGGGCTGGCGATGCTGCACACCGTGTTCGCGCGCGAACACAACGCCGTGTGCGACATGCTCAAGGCGGCCTACCCGAAGTGGGACGACAAGCGCCTCTTCAACGTCGCGCGGCTCATCAACGCGGCGGTGATGGCCAAGATCCACACGATTGAGTGGACGCCGGCGATCCTGCCCAACCCGGCGCTCAACGCCGGTTTGAACATGAACTGGTATGGCGGCATCACCAACCTGCTGCGCAAAGGCAAAGACCGCAAGACGCTGGCCGAGATCAAGGTGCGCAACCCCGAGATGGGCGGGGTGGTGGGCAACCCGATCGACAAACATGGCCGGGACTTTGGGCTGACGGAAGAGTTTGTCGAGGTCTACCGGCTGCACTCGCTGCTGCCTGAGACGCTAACGTTCAAGAAGAGCGGCAGTGTGAACGTGACCGAGGCCCTGGAGACCGTGCCCTTCCACGCCACACGCCAGTCGGGCTCGGCCAAGGTCACCAAGCGCCACGCCATGGCCGACCTCTTCTACTCCTTCGGCACGGCGCACCCGGGCGCGCTGGTGCTGAACAACTACCCGCGTTTCATGCAAGAGCTGAGCATCCCCGGCAACCCGTTTTTCGACATGGGCACGGTGGACATCGTGCGTGCGCGCGAGCGTGGCGTGCCGCGCTACAACGAGTTCCGCCGCCAGCTCGGGCTCAATCCGATCTCGCGCTTTGAAGACTTGAGCGACGACGCGCTTGAGGTGGCCAAGCTCAAAGCCGTCTACGGCCCCGACCCCGCCGACGTGGAAAAACTCGACCTCATGATCGGCACCTTGGCCGAAGGCCACCGCCCCACGGGCTTCGGTTTCGGCGAGACGATGTTCCAGATCTTCATCTTGAACGCCACGCGTCGCTTGCAGGCCGATCGTTTCTACACCGACAGCTTCAACGCCGAGACCTACACGCCCGAGGGTCTGCGCTGGATCGACGCCACCGACTTCAAGACAGTCCTGCTACGCCATTACCCCGAGCTTGCCAGCACCGGCCTGGCCAACATCCGCAACGCCTTCGAGCCCTGGGACCCCGAGGCCGAGCTCACGCCCGAGCGCCACCCGCTGCGCGCTTTCGACCCCGAACTCGAAGTCGACCCCTGGCGCGGTGACGCCCATCGGCACCCCAGCGTGGGAGCCAAATAATGGACAAGCTAATGGGCATCATCAACGCCATTCGCTGGTTCTTTCGGCGCTGGTTCTGGAACCTCCTGGCCTGGATCAAGATGGCGGCAAACAAGCCGCTGGACATCCCGCTGCCGCCAGCCTCGCAGCCGCACATCACCCCCATGCCGCTGGCGCAGGCCGTGCCCGAGCTGCCGATTGCCAACGTCCTGGTGTGTCCACCGGATGCCATACCCGCCGACGAAGTGGCCAAGTCCAAGCAGGTCGTCTACACCTTGCAGCTGTGGCTCTACAAGCACTACCCGCCGATGCAAGCGGGCTTGCCGGCGATTGACGCCGACGCGCAAAAAGCCCTCAAGCGCGCCTTCACCTGGCTGCACCGCAGCAAGTACCCCGCGCCCGAATTGCCCGCCGAGTTTCTGGGCAGCCCCGACCTGGGCGCGCTGGCCGTGCGTGGGCCCTTCGCCTGCTACACGACGCTAGAGAGTGACGGTATCTACCACTGGGACGTCAGCAGCCTGTCGAACTACGAGCACCACGAAGGCCTGCACAAGCTGGGCGCCAAGGTGCGTTTTCGGGTCGATGCCACACAACGTGCGCTGATCGCGTTCGAGATCAGCACCGAGCTCGGCGTGGCCCACCCGGGTGATGGCACCTGGGAGCTTGCGAAGAAGATCGCGCTGTGCGCTGTCAGCACGCATTTGTCGTTAGTGCGGCACTTCAACTGGGTGCACTTGGCCGGCGGCGCGCACCTGGCCATCGCCTCGCGCAACCACTTGCCCGCCACGCACCCGCTGTGCCGGCTGCTCTGGCCCTACCACTACGGCACGCAGCAAAGCAACGACATCGTGACGCGCGGCCAGATGGTGCGCGGCGGCGATTTTGAGACCACCTTCAGCCTCACCTTCGAGGGCATGTGCCAGCTCTTTGGTGACAGCTACCTGGAGTACCCCTTTGTCGTCAACGACCCGCAAGCCGACGCGCGGCAGCGGCGGCTGCGCGAGGGCGGCTTTGACACGCCGTCGCAAGACAACGTGGAGGCGCTGTTCGAGCTGATGCACAGGCACGCGCTGGACTACCTCAGCGCCTACTACCGCGACACGTCCGCCAGCACAGCCACCGCCGCCCTCAAGGGCGACAGCGTGGTGCTCGACTGGCTCGATGCCCTCAACACGCTCATACCCAATGGCGTGGGCGTCACTCGCGACAACGTCACGCTGCAAAGCCTGGCGCGGCTGGTTGCGCGTTTCATTTATCTCGCCACGGTGCAGCACGAGCTGATGGGCAGCTACCTCTGGAACTACCAGCTGTGGACGCAGCGCCAGCCCGTACGCGTGTACCGCAGCGGCGCGCGCGAGCCGCTGGACGTTTACCAGCGTCTCGTCAACGCTAACTACAACCTTAACGTGACACGGCGCGCGCTGATGTGCGACTTTGGCTACCTCGCACTCGACGCCCCCGGGCGCGACGCGATGGCGAAGTTTGAGCGTGAACTCGCCGAGCTGCAGGCCGAGATCGACAGCCAGCCTTGGGCCGTGTGGAAGATGGCGCCGGCTGAGTTGAAGGTGAACATCAATGCATAAGCCGCTGCACCGAGCCAGGAGCTCCCATGCGTAAAACCACCACTCGTTTGCTCATCATCGCCGTGGTGCTGATCCTGGGCTACCAGCTCTGGAGCCACCGCTTCGGCGTGCCCGAAGAGTTCCACAGCGATGAGTCGCACTTCAAGTACGGCTCGATCGGCGCCGATCACCCGCTGGCGCGCGCCCCGCTGCCCTACTGGATCTGGAAGGTGCTGCCGGAGGTTTTTCCGCCCTCCACGGCGATGCCCAAGAGCGTGGCGCCGTATGACACGGCCAAAAGTCTCACGGCCTTCGGCCTGGTGATCGAAGACACCATCGACACGCCCATTGGCAGCGCGCAGCCGGCCTTCGAGCGGCCGATCGGGTTTTCCAAGCGCCGCGTTTTTGGCCTGGATATGGTCGGCATGAACTGCGCCTTCTGCCACCTCACCAGCGTGCGCACCGCGCCCGGCGCCAAGCCCACGCTGGTGCTGGGCGGCACCGGCAACACCGTCGACATCGAGCGTTATTTTCTCTTCATGTTCTCCACGCTGGACGCCAAGGTCCTCAAGGCCGACGTGGTGATGGAGGCGGTGGACAAGGAGCTGGTGCGCCAGAAGCAGACGCTGAATTTCGTCGAGCGCTTGCTCTACCGCTATGTTTTCATCCCCGTCATTCCGATGGTGTTGAACAAGCTCGAAGTCGAAGCCTTCGACTTCATCTCGGTGCACAGCCCCACGCGCTTGCCGAACTTTGGCCCGGGGCGCGTCGACACCTGGTCGCTGTACAAGCGGCTCTTTGTGAAGCCACCGCAGCGCGACGGCATTCCGGGCATCGTCGACTTCCCGGCGATCTGGAACCAGAAGGCGCGCATCGGCATGCGCATGCACTGGGACGGCAACACCGACGTGCTGCAAGAGCGCAACATCGTCTCGGCGCTGGCGCTCATCGGCGCGCGGCTGGACTACCTGGACTACCCGCGCCTTATGCGTGTCTCGAACTGGAGCGAAGGCCTGTTGCCACCGCGTTATGAAGACCTGATGCCGGAGAGTGTGCGCGGCGTGGGCAAGCCTGCGATCCAGAGCGAGCTCGCCGCGCGCGGCGCTGTCATCTTCAAAAACGAATGCGCCAACTGTCACGCCGCCGACGGCACGCGTGTCGGCCGCGTCGAGCCCATCACCGGTGTGGGCACCGACCCGCACCGCATCCCCGACTTCACGCCCGAGCTCGCCGACAGTCTCAACAAGCTCGGCACCGATGTTTGGAAGCTGCGCAACTTCAAGCCACAAGCGGGCTACGTCAACAACCTGCTCGACGGCATCTGGCTGCGCGCGCCGTACCTGCACAACGGCTCGGTGCCCACGCTGCGTGATCTGCTCTATGAGCCCGACAAGCGGCCGAAAAAGTTCTGCCGTGGCGACAACGTCTACGACTGGAAGAACGTCGGCTTTGTGTCGGCGCTCGACGCCCAAGGCGGCTGCGGACTGAACTTCGTTTACGACACCACGCAGCCCGACAACGGCAAAGGCGACGTGCCCGGCGTGCCCAGCAAAGGCCAAGGCAACGGCAACGGCGGCCACCTCTACGGCACGTGGCTGGCCGACGGCGAGAAGGAAGCGTTGCTGGAGTTTTTGAAGACGTTGTAGGGTGGTGAGGCTTTAGCGTGCTTCACCCGAGGGCGCTTGACGCCGCGTCACGTCGTTGGATCGAACCGTGCCAGCCGTGACGTGAGATCAGCGCGCCGCTCGGGCAAATCGTCGAGCACGGTGCGATAGATGGTCTCGTCATCAATCCCGTCATAGCCGTGGATGATTCGGTTGCGTAGCCCGATGGCCATTCGACTGGCCGGCACGTCACGACCTATCGACGCGTCTTCGCGCAGCAGCCGGGCACAGGCCTCGCCCAAGATCTCAAGCTGCCGCTCAACGCCTGAGCGCAGCAGCAAATTTGCTTCGTAGGCGGCGAGGTCGTGGCCGGCAATGAACCCCATGGCTGCGTCGGTGGCCGCGATGGCGTCGAACAACAGCTTGGGTCGGCGCTCAGCCATAAATCAACCGGCGCGACTTCTGAACCTCGGCGGCGAAGTAGGGGTTTCGGATGTAGCGCGGGTCGGCCAGATCGACACGCGCACCGAGCATCGACTCCAAGGTCTCGGCCAACTCGAGCAGGCGCTTGGCACGTGAACCCTGCGCGAGTGGATCGAGCTGGACCAGAAAGTCGTAGTCGCTGCGCGCGGCATCGAACTGGCCGTTGGCGGCCGAGCCAAAGAGCTCCAGCCGTGCCACGCCCAAGCGTGCGCAAAGCGGCGCGATGTCCGGCAAGCGGGACTCAAGCGCGGCGGGAAGGGCGATGGCGGACATGCTCGAATGATCGGCCTGCCAGACCGCAGCCTGCGGTCAGGGCCCAGCAGTCTGGCTTGCCAGCCGCCCGGCTGCCCACCACGCTGCAAGTGCGCCTCGCGACGTGCAGTGGCCGCCGATCCTGCGCCAGCGTGGCCAGCAGCACGTAGGCGTGGTGCACAAAGACTACCCGTTGCGCCGCCGATCTCGATCAAACGAGCGAGTGGCGTCCGGTGGGCTGGGCCCCTATCTGCGGCGGCAGGGTCTGCCTGAGCATCGGTCTGAATCGGCGCATCCCGCGCATCACGATGTCGTCGATAACCGGGCGATCCAACCCGGGCCGGCAGGGGCGGCAGCCCTTGAAGCCAGGCAGCTCGGGGCCATCGCAAGATTGTGGGAAGTGCAGGTGTCGCTGAGGACATTCATCTGTTGCGTGGGCTGGCGTCCGCGTCGCTAACGTTCGTGCTGTACGGCCTTGCGACGCAGCCGCCTTGACTTTCATCAAGGTTGCCACGCCGGCGCGCACGCAAGCTGCGGCCATGAACAGTGTGCAGGCCAATATAGTGCCCGGGCCCGGCGTGCGCCCCGGCTCGGCGCAGGCCTGGGCTGCGGCCACGCGCCCGCGCTCGCTGGCGGTGGCGCTTAGCCCCGTGCTGGTGGGTGCCACGCTGGGCTACGTGCGCACCGGCGCCATCGACTGGCGCGCGGCGCTGATGGTGCTGGGTGCGGCGCTGCTGATGCAGCTCGTCACCAACCTGCAGAACGATGTCGGCTACACGCTGCGTGGTGGTGAGCGCGGCGGCGGGCAGGGCGTCGCCCGCACCGGCCTGCCACGCGCCACGGCGCAGGGCTGGCTCGGCATCACGCAGGTGCGTGGCGCCATCGTGGCCGCCGCCTTGCTGGCCACCGTGCTGGGGCTGATGTTGGTGGCCCACCGCGGCTGGCCGGTGCTGGCCATCGGCGTGGCATCGCTCACCGCCGCGCTGGCCTACATGGGTGGGCCGCGTCCTATTGCCTACACGGCGCTGGGTGAACTCACGGTGTTCGTCTTCTTCGGGCTGGTGGCGGTGATGGGCACCGACTGGGTGCTCACCGGCAGCGTGGGCGCCGTCACGCTGCTGGCAGCGCTGACGATGGGTGGCCTGGCGGCGGCGGCACTGGCCGTCAACAACCACCGCGACATTGCGCATGACCGCGCGGTCGGGCGGCGCACGTTTGCGGTGAGCTTCGGCGCGCGTGCATCGCAGCAGCTGTACACCGCCTTGCTGTGGGTACCCTTTGCGCTGCTGCCGGCGATGGCCTGGGTTGCGGGCTCACCGTGGCTGCTGCTACCTGGGCTGCTGCTGCCGGCAGCGTGGCGGCTGCGCCAGGACTTCGTGGCCAGTGCGGGCGGGCTCGCGCTGAACCCGGTGCTCTTTCGCACCTTCAAGCTTGAGTTGTGGTTTGCCGCGCTGCTGTCGGCTGCTGCGCTAATGGCCAAGGTGTGGGGCTGATGACTGCGGGTCTGCGCCGCCGTGCGCTGATGCAAACGCTGCTGGCCGGCGCCTGGCCGTTGGCACCGGCCCCGGCGCAAGCGAAGAATTTCCCCGATCGCACGGTGCGCTTGGTCGTGCCCTATTCGGTGGGTGTCGGCCCCGACGTGGTGGCGCGCAGCGTGGCACAACAGCTGGCGGCGTTGTGGGGCCAGGCCGTGCTCGTCGACAACAAACCCGGGGCCTCGGGCATCGTCGCTTTTGGCGACGTGCGGCGCACGCCGGCCGATGGTCACACGCTCTACCTTGCCGACACCGCCACGCTGGCCGTGAACCCACTCTTGCACGCCACGCTGCCGTATGACGCCACGCTGGACCTGCTGCCGCTGACGCTGCTCTTTCGCGCCACCTTCCTCATCTGGGTCGGTGGCGCCAGCCGCTTTCGCAAACTCAGCGAGTTGCTCGACGCCGCACGGCGCCCCGGCGAGCAGGTGAGCTACGCCAGCCTGGGCAACGGCCACGCCAGCCATGTCGCCATCGAGACCTTTGCCCACGCTGCCGGCGTGCGCATGCTGCATGTGCCGTTCAAAGACGCCGGCACGCTGCTCGCGGCAGTGGCCTCGGGCGATGTCGACTTCACCGTGATGGGCCTGAATACCGTGGCCGGCCTGGCCAGCAGCGGGCGCCTGCGGCCGCTGGCAGTCGCCGCACGCCAACGCCTGGCCGCGCTGCCCGAAGTGCCGACCTTGCCCGAAGCGGGCGGCCCCGCTGTCGAGATGCACCCCTGGGCCGCGCTGGTGGCGTTGGCGGGTACGCCACCGGATGTCGTCACGCGCTTGCTGCACGACCTCGCCGCCGTGCTCGGCCAGGGCGTAGTGCGCAGCCGCGCCGAGTTGGCCGGCTTCGAGATCACGCCGTCCACGCCGCAAGGCTTGCGCGACCGCATCCACGCCGACATCACGCTGGTGCGGCCTTTGCTTGAGCACGGGCGCATCGCGCGTCTGTAGCAGGCCGCCAGGCTAACGTCCATGTCGACCGCACTCAATTCGCCACCTGCAGGCACCCTGCGCCCCCAGCGCTGGCCGGCACGGCTGGACTTGCTGCAAAGTGCCAGCGGCCTGCTGCTGGCACTCTTCATGTGGGCGCACATGCTCTTCGTCTCGTCGATCCTTCTCGGCAAGGACGTGATGTGGTGGGTGGCGCGTTTCTTTGAAGGCACGTTCATCTTCGGCCGGCCGCTGCCCTGGCTGGTGTCGATGGTGGTGGCGGCCATCACCCTGCTGCTGGTGCTGCACGCGGCGCTGGCGCTGCGCAAGTTCCCCAGCAACCACCAGCAGTTCAGCAACTTCCGCGCGCATGTGCGCGCGATGCACCACGCCGACACCACACTCTGGTGGTGGCAGGTCGTGACCGGCTTCGCGCTCATGTTCCTGGCCAGCATCCATCTCTACGCGATGCTCACCAAGCCCGAGCTCATCGGCCCCTATGAGAGCGCCGACCGCGTCTGGAGCGAGCACTACTGGCTGCTCTACCTGGTGCTGCTCTTCGTGGTGGAGCTGCATGGCGGTATTGGCCTGTACCGCCTGGCCATGAAGTGGGGTTGGTTCGCGAGTGCTAACCCGCAAAAGACACGGCGCCGGCTGAAGGCCTGGAAGTGGGGCTTGACGGCCTTCTTCCTGCTGCTGGGGCTGGCCACGCTGGCGGCCTACGTCAAGATCGGTATCGAGCATGCGCCGCGTGCCGGCGAGCGCTACGTGCCCACGCATTTGCGCGCGCCGCCACCATGAAGATCGAATTCACCGACGTGCTGGTCATCGGCGGCGGTCTGGCCGGGCTGCGTGTGGCCATCGGCGCCAAGCGCCGTGGCCATGAGGCGGTGGTGCTCTCGCTGGTGCCGCCCAAACGCTCGCACTCGGCGGCAGCGCAAGGCGGCATGCAGGCCGCGCTGGCCAACGTCGTCAAGGGCGAGGGCGACCATGAAGACGTGCACTTCGAAGACACCGTGCGCGGCAGCGACTGGGGTGCTGACCAGCGCGTGGTGCGCATGTTCGTCAACACGGCTCCCAAGGCCGTGCGTGAG
Organism: Rubrivivax sp.; assembly: GCA_031418855.1. Lineage (GTDB taxonomy): Bacteria > Pseudomonadota > Gammaproteobacteria > Burkholderiales > Burkholderiaceae_C > Rubrivivax. Next base: position 7,469 of record JANOJR010000338.1, on the reverse strand, counting down.
CTCGCCGCCTGGGGCGTGCCCTGGAGCCGCGTGCAGCGTGGTGATCGCCAGGTCGTCATCAACGGTGCCGCGCAGACCTTGACCGAGCGCGACGAAGCCCATGGCCTGATCCTTCAGCGCGACTTTGGCGGCACCAAGAAGTGGCGCACCTGCCATGTCTCTGACGGCACCGGCCACGCCATGCTCTACGCCGTGAGCGACCGTGCCATCGCCGAGGGCATCCCCGTGCATGAGCGTGTGGAAGCCATCGCGCTCATCTGCGAAGGCGCGCGCTGCCATGGCGCGGTGGTGCGCAACCTGATAACGGGCGACGTAAGCGCCTTCGTGGCCAAGGCCACGGTGGTGGCCAGCGGTGGCGCCGGGCGGCTCTACCGCGCCACCACCAACGCGGTGATCTGCGAAGGCATGGGGCTGGCCATCGCGCTGGACACCGGCATCGCCACGCTCGGCAACATGGAAGCGGTGCAGTTCCATCCGACGGCGATCTTCCCCGCCGGCATCCTGGTCACCGAAGGCTGCCGTGGCGACGGCGGCCTGCTGCGCGACGTCGACAGTCACCGCTTCATGCCCGACTACGAGCCCGAGAAAAAAGAGCTGGCATCACGCGACGTGGTGGCGCGGCGCATGGAAACGCACATCCGCGCCGGCAAGGGCGTGGCCTCACGTTTTGGTGAACATTTGTGGCTGGACATCACGCTGCTGGGCCGCGCGCACATCGAGAAAAACCTGCGCGAGGTCAAAGAGATTTGCACCTCCTTCCTCGGCATCGATCCGGCCGAGCAGTTGATCGCCGTGCGCCCGGCGCAGCACTACACCATGGGCGGTGTGCGCACCGACCCCACGGGGCAGAGCCCCACGCTCAAGGGCCTCTTCGCCGTGGGCGAAGCTGCGTGTTGGGACCTGCACGGCTTCAATCGCCTGGGTGGCAACTCGGTGGCCGAGACGGTGGTGGGCGGCATGATCGTGGGCGACTTTGTGGCCGACTTTTGTGACGCAGCGGCCAACGACGCGAGCATCCCCACCGGCCTGGTGCGCGAGTGCGTGGCGGCTGAGCAGGCCAGGCTCGATGCCCTCGTGCATCGCCGCAGTGGTGAAGACGTCTCAGGGCTGCGCGTGGCCATGCAAGAGGTGATGACGGCCAAGGTGGGCATCTTTCGCAGCGGCGGCGAGCTCGCCGAGGCGGTGGCCACGTTGCAGCAACTGCTCGAACGCAGCCGCCACATTGCGCTGCGCCAGCACACCGCCGGCCCAAATCCCGAGCTGGTGACGGCCTACCGCACGCAGAAGATGCTCAAGCTCGCACTTTGCGTGGCGCATGGTGCCTTGATGCGAACGGAAAGCCGCGGCGCGCACTTCCGCGAAGACCACCCCAGGCGTGACGACGCGCAGTGGCTCAAGCGCACGCTGGCGAGCTGGCGCCACGAAGGCGACAGCTTGCCCACGCTGAGCTACGAGCCGCTGGACGTGATGGCCATGGAGCTGCCGCCGGGCTGGCGCGGCTACGGCAACCGCGACCACCTTGAGCATGCGCACACGCCCGTGCGCGCGGCCGAGGTGGCCGCCCTGCGTGCGCAGCATGGCGCCGCGCCGCGCCACGAGGTGCAGCAGGCGTTGATGCCTTATGCGGCGCTGTTGCCCGAGCGCCTGCGCGGGCGCAACGAGCGCCTGGCCGAGCCGCTGTGAGCCCTGCCTTGAAGACCATCCCGATCCATCCTGCACCCGCCCACGGGACGGCCACGGCGGCGGCACCCGCACCCACCGCCGGCGCACGCCGGCTGCGCATCAACGTGCTGCGCTGCAATCCGCAGCAGCGCGAGACGGTGCCGCACTGGCAGGTCTTCGAGATCGACGACGCCGAGGGCATGACGCTGTTCATCGCGCTGAGCGAAATCCGCGAAAGGCTAGACCCTTCGCTGCAATTCGACTTCGTCTGTCGCGCCGGTATCTGCGGCAGCTGCGCCATGCTGGTCAACGGACGCCCGGCCTTGGCCTGCCGCACGCTGACCAAAGACCTGGGCGGCGACATCACGCTGGCGCCGCTGCCGGTGTTCGAGCTCATCGGCGACCTCAGCGTCAACACCGGCAAGTGGATGCGCGCCATGAGCGAACACTTGCAGACCTGGGTCCACGCGGCCGAGGCCGAGATCGATTTGAGCCGCATGGAAGCGCGCATGGAGCCCGCACTGGCCGAGGCCATCTACGAGCTTGACCGCTGCATCGAATGCGGCTGCTGCGTGGCGGCTTGCGGTACGGCGCGCATGCGTGATGACTTCGTCGGCGCGGTGGGCATGAACAAGCTCGCGCGCTTTCGACTGGACCCGCGAGACGAGCGCAGCGACGAAGACTTCTACGAGCTCGTGGGCAACGACGACGGTGTCTTCGGTTGCATGACGCTGCTGGCCTGCCACGACGTCTGCCCCAAGCAGTTGCCGCTGTCGACACAAATCGCCTACCTGCGCCGCCAGATGGCGCGCCAGGCCTGGGCTTGAGATAAGGTTGCGTCATGCGCATCGGCGTACCCAAAGAAATCAAGAACCACGAGTACCGCGTCGGCCTCACGCCGGCCAGCGTGCGCGAGCTATGCGCCCAGGGCCATGAGGTGGCGGTGCAAAGCGGCGCAGGTGCGGCCATCGGCCTTGACGACGCGCAGTACAGCCAGGCTGGTGCCACGCTAACAAACGACGTACCGGCACTCTTCGCATGGGCCGAGATGATCGTCAAGGTCAAGGAGCCGCAGCCTGACGAGTGCCGCATGCTGCGCGAAGGCCAGATCCTCTACACCTACCTGCACCTGGCGCCCGACCCGGCACAAACGGCGGCACTCATCGCGTCGGGTGCCGTCTGCATCGCCTACGAGACCATCACCGGCGCGGGCGGCGGGCTGCCGCTGCTGGCGCCGATGAGTGAAGTCGCCGGGCGCATGGCCATCCAGGCCGGCGCGGCGCACCTGGAAAAGAGCAAGGGCGGCTTGGGCGTGCTGCTCGGCGGCGTGCCCGGCGTGCTGCCGGCGCAGGTGTTGATCCTGGGCGGCGGCGTCGTCGGCAGCAACGCCTTGCAAATGGCCGTCGGCATGGGTGCGCGCGTGACCGTGCTCGACCGCAACGTCGAGCGGTTGCGCCAGCTCGATTTGATCTTCGGCAACCGCGTGGCCACGCTGTACTCCACCGCGCATGCCGTCGAAGAGCAGATCGCGCAGGCCGACCTGGTGATCGGTGGCGTGCTCATCCCCGGCGCAGCCGCACCCAAGCTGGTGACGCACGCGATGGTCCAGCGCATGAAGCCTGGCGCGGTGGTCGTCGACGTCGCCATCGACCAGGGCGGCTGCTTTGAGACCTCGCGCGCCACCACGCATGCCGAGCCCACCTACCTGGTGGACGGCGTGGTGCATTACTGCGTGGCCAACATGCCCGGCGCGGTGCCGCGCACGTCGACCTTCGCGCTCAACCACGCCACGCTGGGCCATGCGCTGGCGCTGGCCGTTAAGGGCTGGCGCCGCGCGGCGGCCGACGACGTGCACTTGCGCGCTGGGCTCAACGTCGTGCATGGCGCCGTCACGCACCCGGCGGTGGCGCAGGCCTTGGGCTACCCCTGCGTTGCGCCCGAACAGCTCTTGAGCTGAGGTATCTGCATCGTCTTTGCGCTGGCTCATGACGCGTGGCGAGCTGTGGGCGGAGAGTGGCGGCACAAGACGTGCGTAACGTCTGCATTGGAGGTGCCTCATGACGAGCCGCTCTGGGATCTACATCGTGCCGACCGACACTTGGTACATCGAACGCACCGTCTGGCTCATCGCCGGCGTGGCCATCCTCGGTGCGACCGCGCTGGCCGCCTGGGTCCACCCGCTGTGGGTGCTGGGCGTGGTGGCCACGGCCGTCGCGTCGATCGCCGTCGCGTTGACGGGTTTTTGCATCGTCGGCAATGTGCTGGCGCGGCTGGGCTTCAAGCCGCGCCTGGCGCGGCCGCTCTGGCGGCCCGGGCAGCTGTACTTCATGCAGACCGACCGCTGGTACCTCGAGCGGCGCATTTACCTGGCCGTGGGCATCAACCTGAGCATCGCCTCCGTGCTGTCGCTGCTGCACAGCCCCTGGTGGCTGGCCTTCAGCGCTTTCGTCGGCACGGCCATGGTCTGGTTTGCCGGCACGGGCTTTTGCATCATGGCTAACGGCTTGTATTGGCTGGGCGCAGAGCCCAGGCTGGCGCCGGGCACACCGCGCCAAGCCAGCTTGCACGCAAGGAGCACCGCGTGAACCGCGTCACCACAAGCTACGGATTCCACTGCGAACTGCCAGGGCCGTTTGATGCCGCCGTGCTGCGCGTGACCGAGGCCTTGAAGCTCGAAGGCTTCGGCGTGCTCAGCGACATCGACGTGCAGGCCACGCTCAAGCACAAGCTGAATGTGGACGTGCCGCCCTACCGCATCCTGGGCGCCTGCAACCCGTCGCTGGCCCACAAAGCCTTGCGGGCGGCGCCTGACATCGGCCTGCTGCTGCCGTGCAACGTCGTCGTGCGCGAAGAAGCGGCCGGGCACGTCACGGTCGCCTTCATCGACCCGCAGGTGATGGCCAAGCTGATCGACGCGCCCGAGGTGCACGCGGTGGCCAACGATGCCGAAGCAAGGCTGCGCCGCGTGCGCGACGGCTTGCAGCGCGATCACTGACATTGACGCTGACGCTGGCTTGCGCCGCGTCAAGCTCGCCACACGCGTGTGCGACACAGAATGGCCGCGCCACCACCCGCCTTGTGGGCGGTTTGGCGTTGCAGTAGCAGGAGCCACGCCATGACGACCCACCTGTTGGCGGTGCTGGAACAGCACCCCTTTGTCGCCGACTTCACGCCCGCGCACCGCGCCCATTTGGCGAGCCTGGCGCAGCAAGTGCACTTCAACGAAGGCCAGGTCATCTTCCACGAGGGTGACGACTATTCGGTGTTCTATCTGCTGGGCGAAGGCATGGTCGCCCTGGAGCTCGAAGCCCCCGGCCATGTGCTGCGTGTGCAGACGCTTTACGCGGGTGATGAGCTCGACTGGTCGGCAGTGTTGCCACACGCCGGCAAACATTTCCAGGCCCGCGCGCTGACGCCGGTGACGGCGCTGGCTTTTGAGGGCGAACAGCTGCTGGCCAGCTTCAAAGCCGACCCCGAGTTCGGCCTGGCCTTCATGCTGCGGCTGATGGGCGTCGTCTCCGAGCGCCTGCGCGCCACGCGCGTGCAGTTGCTGGACATGTACTCGCCAGTGGCCAAGCGCGCGGGGGCGTGAGGCCTTGTCGCTGGATGAAAGGGCGGATAGCCGGCGCTACCGTGGCCGCCTCGTCGCGGGCAAGCTGTCCCAGGCTGAGAGCGCATCCGCGCTGTCGACATCCAGACGGCGGTGTTTCACGGGCGCCGGTGGGCTATCGGCCAGTTCGATCCAAGAGCCCGAACTCAGCTTGTCTGGAAAGACGGCAAGGCAGCGCCCCGCTCCCTTGGTTGAAGGGTAGAGGATGGCGTCGAAGCCTGCGGCGCGAATCCATTGCGTCAGCGTGTGGCTAGGCGCTGGCAGCCCGAACTGCACCGGCAAAGTGCGCCAGTTGTGTTGAAGTGCGGCGTCATGCAGGTGCTTGCCTTCGGTGACCATCCAGAGCTGCGCGCGACCCATACCCAGATGCTTGCCGAGGTCCCGGGCGCGAGTCGGCATCTTGATTCGTCGAAGTACCTTGGCCACGGCCTTGAGTGGGTCTGAATTCGTGAAATCAAATGTGCGTCGTGTCGTGCCGTTCAAGGCCACCAAGGTGTAGCTTGCGTGGCTTGTCAGTGCCAGCTCTTCGGGCGTTAGGCCCATCACGGTTTCATCGGCGGGAAGCTGGAACTTCTCCCGGAAGGCCGTGGCTGGATCCTCGGCCAAGTACAGAGCCGGCCAGGGGTCTAGCGTGCCTGGGTCGAGATCGACGCCAGGGTTGAAGCGGCCACCGTACTCGGTCAAGCTGCCGGCGGCCGACAACGGCTCCAAGCTGTATTGGTAGCTCACGATGCGACACCAACGCTTGAACTCATGGATCATGGCGGGCGTCGCGCCTATCGCGTCAACGATCTCGGCCTGCAGCCGCCGCTGTTCGGGCTGCACGCCGAAGTAAAGCACCGCCCGCAACTCGTCGAGGTCTTGCGAGAGGGCGCGCCAACGCGTCAAGTTGGCTTGCGAGAAGCGCTCCAGTTCAAGAATGCCGGGCGGGCCTGCCTTTCGCGCCGCTGAGTCAGGGCGCGATGGAATCGGTGTGCGCCGCGCCACGCGTGCCGCCCTTTCAGCGCGACTTCGTCGCTGCGTGCACGCGTGGCTGTGTGAGCGCGCGTTCCATCATCGCGTTGATGATGAACTTGCGCAGTCGCTCGTAGCGCCCCAGACGGATCATGTCTTTGGGCGAGATGTCGCCCAGCAGCGGATTACGGGCACGGAACCAACTGACGGTCTTGTCGACATCGCCATCGAAGGCCTGCGCCACCATGTTGATGGTGTTGCCTATCTCTTCGAGCCGTTCACGCACGGGCAGCGGCATGGCCTCGTCATAGCGGACGGACTTCACCGACACCGACGCGAGCCGGGAAACATCGTCCTTGTTCAGGTTCAGCAGACTGGGTACGCGCTTGGCATCAAAGGCATCGCCAAGGCCGAATTGAAGATGGTCAGTGGCGACCGTTTCGAATAGACCCATTCCGGGGCTTGCCATGAGATTCTCCTTGGCGCTGATGGGCTCGTGTGGCGACTTCCTACTGGCCATGATGCCACACGTTTCAACCACGTTATAACCACGTTACGGCCACAAAGTAACCACGACTTTGCGGCGCTTAGGCGCCACCGCCATCCCCTCACATGCGCAGCAACACCCAGCCCGGCGCCAGTGCCAGCACCAGCGCGCCGATCACACAGGCCAGCGTGGCGACTCGCGCCAGACCTCGTGGCGACGCCTGCGCCGTAGAGCTGGCGGGCCCCGCCATGAACATCACCTGAATCACGCGCAGGTAGGCGTAGAGCCCGAGGAAGCTGGCGATGAGGCCGGCCACGGCGTAGCCGACCTGGCCGGCGGCGATGAGGTTCTTGAAGATCAGGAATTTCGCGATGAAGCCGGGCAGGGGCGGCAGGCCGGCCAGCGAGAGCATGGCGATGGCGATCAGCAGTGCGGCTGCGGGTGCGCGCTGAAAGAGGCCTTGCAAGTTGCCGGCCTGGCCACCCGCCTGACCAGGAGCACCGAGCCGGTCACGCTGCATATCGTCGGCGTGCGCCGGCAAAGCGGCCAGGGCCAGCAGGTTCATCAAGCCGTAGGCCAACAGGTAGAAAACCAACGCTTGTGTGCGCAGCGCGGGCTCGCCGAGGAAGACCAGGAAAAGGTAGCCGGCATGCGCGATCGAGCTGTAGGCCAGCAGCCGGCGCAGGCTGGTCTGGCGCATCGCCGCCAAGTTGCCCCAGACGATGGACGTTAGCGGCAGCAGCGCCACCAGCTCCA
>JANOJR010000337.1:0-30553 GCA_031418855.1 Rubrivivax sp. | reverse complement strand
GTTGTATGCGACTTGCATCAGGGCGTCGGCACGGATCGCGCGGAGCGGCGCTGTGCACGTCACCAAACCGTTAGCTTGGCTTGAGCGGCGGCGTATGGTCGAGGCGTGAGGGCGAGAACGGAATTTCGCAGGGCCGACTGTGTATGTGCTGCACGCATTCCAAAAGAAGACGCAGACCACGCGCAAAGCAGATATCGAATTGGCAGCAAGGCGATACCGCGAACTAATGAGGAACCGACCATGACCATGGAAGCCCAGACCTTCGCAAGCGTTTTTGACGCATTGGCCGACACGCCCGAGGCTGCCGCGAACCTGCAGGCGCGTGCAGAGCTGGTGCGGGCGCTAAGCGCACTGGTGGCCGCTGAAGGCTGGACCCAGACCGATGCGGCGACTCGTTGCGGTGTCACACAACCGCGCATGAATGACCTGCTGCGCGGGCGGATCAGCCGCTTCTCTCTCGATGCTCTGGTGAACATGGCCGCGGCCTGCGGGCAGCGCGTGCACATCGAACTGGTGGGCACCGGCAAGCGTGGCAGGCGGGTGGCGGCGCGATCCGCAGTCGCCGCAGCTTGACGGCGAGGACGGGCGTGCTGAAGGCCCTGGACGCCGGGTCACCGGAACGGGGCACCGCGGGAGCGACACAGTAACTTTTACAGTAACCACCTCGACCAAGAACACGTAAAGCCAGTAACCATGCGGGTTTTGAGGTGTTTTGTGATAGAGCCCCAGCCAAGTAAAGCAAGCACTTAGCCCAGCTCACAAGGTTGGGCTTTGTTGTTTCTAGGGCGCAGTCGCGACGTGCGCGGCGAGTGCGCAATCCGGCCCGGCCTAAGCGCTGGCCGCTATCGCACCCGCTGCTGCCAGCCATCCCAGCCGAGCGCGCGCAGTGTCTGCATGTTGCGCTCGTAAATCTGCGCCGCGTCGGGGAAGGCCTGCACGGCGCGCTCGACGCTGGCTTCGCGCAGCAAGTGCAACATGGGGTAGGGGCTGCGGTTGCTGCAGTTCGCAACGTCACTCGCGGCCAGGCCGGCAAAGCGGTATTGCGGGTGGAAGCTGGCGATTTGCAGCACGCCGTCGAGCTTCATCGCACCGAGCAGGCCCTCGGCAAGGTCGAGGAATTCGTTGTAGCGCGCGAAGGGGCGCAGCACCTGCGGGTGGATCAGCACGGTGGTGTCGACGATGGTGGCGTCGCCATGGTGCAAGTCACCCATCTCCTGCGCCAACTGCGCAAGCAGGCGCGCACGTGTGCGCGCCGCGCTCACCACCCAGCGGATCTGTTTTTTTTGATGCACGGCTTTGGCGAAGGGGCACAGGTTCAGGCCGATCACCGCGTGCTCTAGCCAGTGCTGTGTGCGCTTGAGCACCAGCGCGTCATTGTCAACCTGGCTCATGGCCGCACGGCGGGTGTTTCGATGGCCAAGCCTTGCGCGCGCTGCATCAAGAAGAGCTCCAAAGCGATCCATTCTCGTGCGTCATAGGGCCAGGGCTCGGCGCGCACACCGCTCATGCAGCCGCGCATGCGCCGTTGCAGCGAGCCGATGCCTTGCCATTCCAGGCGGTAAATCGGATAGCCACCAGGATGGGCCTGCGGGATGGCGCTGCCTGCCAAACGGCGGCCTGCTTGGCTGTCGTGGCACTGCGCGCAGGCCAGCTCAAGCTGCCCGAAGCGCTGCGCGAACAGGCGCTGGCCGAGGGCGCGCTCGGTGTCCAGCCGCGCGTCCATTGGGGGCGCGATGGGCAAACCGCGCGCGGCGTTGGCCACCAGCATTTCAAGCGTTAGCCTGGCTTCACTCTCGCTCGCCCAGGGCGTTGCGCCTTGGTGTCGTTCGCGGCATTGATCGATGCGCTGGGCCAGGCTGATGGGGCGTCGCAGCCGTTCGTCAAAGGCTGGATAGCGAGGGGCCACGTCGCGCATGCTTTGCGCCGTCGCGCCATGACACGACGCACAGGCCTTGCCGGCTTTGCCGTCGACGGCATTCCAGCGCTGCTGGCCCTGCGCCAACCACAACATGGCTGGGTTGAGCATGTCGTCGCGTTGCAAGGCTTGCGTGGCGGCTGACATGAACTCCAGTCCGGAGCGGCGGATCTCGGGCGCTCGGTCCTGGCCATGCGCCACGCCCGCCAGCAGCAGCAGCAGCAGCAGCAGCAGTGCGGCATAGCGCAGGCCCTGGCATGGGCGCAGACGCCAGCTCATGTCACCGTCAGGCCCACGCGCTCGCGATGTTCGAAGGCTTGATCGCCGCGCCACGTGAATTCAAGCGTGCCGCTGCTGCTGGCGCGAAACCAGAAGGCGAGAAAAGGGTTGGCGGCGACGGCAACATGCAGGTCGGCCGCGCAGACCAACTGGCCTTCGAAACGACACTCGAAGCGGCGGATGATGTCGCGCGCGATGGCATTGCCTGCTGAGTCAACGCGGTAGCCCGTTTCCATGGTGTGCTGGATCAAGGTGCGCACCTCGAAGGTATCGCCTGCACGGGCAAGCTTGGGCATGTGGATCAATGCGCGTGTGGCCATCTCAATCGCCCTCGATGCATGAGGCCAAGGTGACGATGACTTCAAAGCGTTGCGCCCAAACGCTTTCATCGCCCATGCGCGCCAGGGCCCAGACATGCTGCGTAGTGGCCAAGCGCATGCGCGTGGCGACTTCGGCCTTGCCAGCGTGCGGGCCGAGGTGAAACACCGCGACATCGGGCTGCGGGTTGCGCTCGGTGAAGACGGCGATGGCGCGCACGTAGTCGGCGGGTGTCATCGCACTTTGCACGCGCACCGTCACAGGCACCGCGTTGCCGTTCTCGACCAGTGGCGCGATGTCAAGCACCACACGGCCTTGCCGCCAGCTCGCGCCGCCGGTGAACGCTGTCATGGCATCTTGCAGTGCCGGTGTCAGCGTATCGGCTCGCGCCGGCACGGCAACGGCGAGCGCAGTCACGGCAAGCATGTGGCGGCGGGTAAGCATGAGCCTCATTCTTTCAGCGTCGCCAGAAACGCGACGACGTCCTCGATTTGTTGGGCGTCGAGTACGGGTTTGTCGCGCCACGCTGCGGCCACACGCTGCGGGTCACGGAGTCGGTGAAATGACGGCATCAACGAGTCGGGGTTGAGCGCGCGCGCATCGGCCACTCGCAGACGCAGCTGCGCTGTGGTCCAGCGGCTGCCGGCACCGGCCAAGTCGGTGCTGAGGGTGCCCGGAGTACGCTCTTCGGCAAAGGGCCCGCGATGGCAAAGCAGGCACAAACCTTTGCTGCGATCGACCACGATGGCCCGCCCACGCGCCGCGTCGCCAGGTAGCGCACTCAGCGGCTGTGGCATGCCGTCACCAACGATGACCAGCGACGCCATGATGAGGGCCGTCAATTGCATCGCCCGCGCCCCACACTAGAACTTGTCATCGTCAGTCTCCATGCACACGTGGCGTGATGGCAGAGTCTGCCCGGCAAGCTCTGTTTGACCTGGCCCTCGCATTCCGTGCATAATCACAGGCTTTCCTGCTCGCACAAGCTCTTCCCTGCGAAGAGTTACCGCCGAGTAGATCTGCCCAAACCGCCGGTTGAGCCCACAAAGGCCAAATCGATGAGACGGGCCCAAGACTGACCATGCCACCATGCTGTTGCTGGGTGATGTGGGACAAGTTGGGGACACACAATGATCCAAATGCAAACGCGGCTTGACGTGGCCGACAACACGGGCGCGAAGTCTGTCATGTGCATCAAGGTGCTGGGCGGCTCCAAGCGTCGTTACGCCGGTATCGGCGACGTCATCAAGGTCAGCATCAAAGAAGCCGCGCCGCGTGGCCGCGTCAAAAAAGGCGAGGTCTACAGCGCCGTGGTCGTGCGCACCGCCAAAGGCGTGCGCCGCCAAGATGGTTCGCTGGTCAAGTTCGACGGCAATGCCGCCGTGCTGCTCAACGCCAAGCTTGAGCCCATCGGCACCCGCATCTTTGGCCCGGTGACGCGCGAGCTGCGCACCGAGCGCTTCATGAAGATCGTTTCGCTGGCGCCCGAAGTGCTCTGACGCCGCCGACTTTAGGACCACCATGAACAAGATTCGCAAGGGCGACCAAGTCATCGTTTTGACCGGGCGCGACAAAGGTAAGCGCGGCACCGTGACGCAGCGCGTGGACGAAGAGCGTGTCGTCGTCGAGGGCGTGAACCTCGTCAAGAAGCACGTCAAGCCCAACCCCATGAAGGGCACCACGGGCGGCGTGATCGACAAGACCATGTCGATCCACCAGTCCAACATCGCCATCTTCAATCCGAAGACCGGTAAGGCCGATCGCGTATCGATCCGCATGTTGACGGTGGACGAACAGAAGGCACGCAAGACGCAAGACAACGGCGTTCGCGTCTTCCGCTCTAGCGGCGACGAGATCAAGGCGTAAGGGCATCATGGCAAAGACACAAACGGACGGCGGCAAAGTCGCCAAGGTCACCAAGGCCGAGAAGGCTGCCAAGAGTGCGGCACCAGCCGGGGCTGTTGCTGGCCCGGTCGGCCCGAACCCAAAGGCTCGCCTGCAGACCATCTACCGCGAGACGATCGTTCCTGACCTGATGGCCAAATTTGGTTTCACGTCGGTGATGCAGGTTCCGCGCTTGGAAAAGATCACGCTGAACATGGGCGTGAGCGAAGCGGTTTCGGATAAGAAGGTGATGGACGCTGCTGTCAGCGACCTGACCAAGATCTCGGGCCAAAAGCCCGTGGTCACCAAGTCTAAGAAGGCCATCGCCGCATTCAAGATCCGCGAGAACGTGCCCATCGGTTGCATGGTCACGCTGCGTGGTGTGCGCATGTACGAATTCCTTGACCGTTTCGTCACCGTGGCGCTGCCGCGGGTGCGTGACTTTCGCGGTATCTCCGGCCGCTCATTCGACGGCCGCGGCAACTACAACATCGGTGTCAAGGAACAGATCATTTTTCCTGAGATCGAGTACGACAAGATCGACGTGATTCGTGGGCTGAACATCAGCATCACGACGAGCGCCAAAAACGATGACGAGTGCAAGGCGCTGCTCACGGCCTTCCGCTTCCCGTTCAAGAACTGAGGTGACCCGTGGCCAAACTATCCCTCAAGCAGCGTGAAGCCAAGCGTGAAAAGCTGGTTGCCAAATACGCCAAGAAGTACGCTGAGCTCAAGCTCGTGACCAACGACGCCAAGCGCACCGACGAAGAGCGTTACGCCGCGCGCCTGGAGCTGCAAAAGCTGCCGCGCAACGCCAACCCAACGCGACTGCGCAACCGCTGTGCGTTGACCGGTCGTCCGCGTGGCACCTTCCGTATGTTCGGCCTCGGCCGCAACAAGATCCGCGAACTCGCCTTCAAGGGCGACATCCCCGGCATGGTCAAGGCCAGCTGGTGACATCGGCGACACGATCAGGAGATTCTTTATGAGCATGAGTGATCCCATCGCCGATATGCTGACCCGCATCCGCAACGCGCAGATGGTGGACAAGGCTGTCGTCACGATGCCGTCTTCGAAGTTGAAGGCGGCCATCGCGCAAGTGTTGAAGGACGAGGGCTACATCGATGGCTTCTCCGTGCGTGACAACGCCGGCAAGCCTGAACTCGATATCGCGCTGAAGTACTACGCCGGCCGTCCGGTGATTGAGCGCATCGAGCGTGTCAGTCGCCCGGGTCTGCGTGTCTACAAAGGCCGCGACAGCATCCCGCAAGTGATGAACGGCCTGGGTGTGGCCATCGTCACCACGCCCAAGGGTGTGATGACCGACCGCAAAGCGCGCGCCACCGGTGTCGGTGGTGAAGTGCTTTGCTATGTGGCCTAAGAAGGGAGACAAAAAATGTCCCGCGTAGGAAAGATGCCCATCGCCGTGCCCAAGGGTGTGGACGTGGCAATCACAGCCGATCAAATCACCGTCAAGGGTTCCGGCGGTTCGCTCACGCGCACCTTGAACGCGTTGGTGACGATTAAAAACGATGCCGGCACGCTGAGTTTTGCGCCGGCCAATGACAGCACCGAAGCTGACGCCATGAGCGGCACGATGCGGGCGCTGGTCAACAACATGGTCAACGGTGTCGGCAAGGGTTTCGAGAAGAAGCTCAGCCTCGTCGGCGTGGGCTTTCGTGCCCAAGCCACTGGCAGCAAGCTGAACTTGCAGATCGGGTTTTCGCACCCTGTCGTCAAGGAAATGCCCCCCGGCGTGAATGTGGCAACACCGTCGCAGACCGAAATCCTCATCTCGGGTGCTGACCGCCAGCAGGTAGGCCAAGTGGCCGCCGAAGTGCGTGCTTTCCGCCCGCCCGAGCCCTATAAGGGCAAGGGCATCCGCTACGCGGACGAGCGCGTGGTCCTCAAAGAGACCAAGAAGAAGTAAGGAGCAGCACCATGTTGACCAAGAAAGAACAGCGTCTTCGCCGTGCGCGCCAGACCCGCGTGCGTATCGCCTTGCAAGGCGTGGCACGTCTGGCGGTGTTCCGCTCCAACCTGCACATCTACGCCAGCGTGATTTCCGACGACGGCGCACGCATATTGGTCAGCGCGTCGACGGCAGAGAAGGAAGTGCGCGCGCAGCTTGCGGTGGCCGGCAAGGGCGCTACCGCCGCTGCCGCGACGATCATCGGCAAGCGCATCGCCGAGAAGGCTAAAGCCGCCGGCATCGACAAAGTGGCGTTCGACCGTTCAGGTTTTGCGTACCACGGCCGTGTGAAGGCACTGGCAGACGCGGCTCGCGAAGCCGGTTTGCAGTTCTGACGCCCCGGTACGCGAACGCACGCAAAGGATTACGCACATGGCAAAGTTCACTCCCCGCGCCCAAGCCGAAGGCAACGATGACGGGCTCAAAGAAAAGATGATCGCGGTCAACCGCGTCACCAAGGTCGTCAAGGGCGGCCGCACCTTGAGCTTCGCAGCGCTGACCGTGGTCGGTGACGGCGATGGCAAGATCGGTATGGGCAAGGGCAAGGCCAAGGAAGTACCGGTGGCCGTGCAAAAGGCGATGGAAGCCGCCCGCCGCAACATGTTCAAGGTCAGCCTCAAGAGCGGCTCGATCCACCACAACGTGCGTGGCTCACATGGCGCGGCCAAGGTGCTGATGGCGCCCGCGCCGGCAGGCACCGGCATCATCGCTGGCGGCCCCATGCGCGCCGTGTTCGAAGTCATGGGTGTCACCGACATCGTGGCCAAGAGCCTGGGTTCCACCAATCCGTACAACATGGTTCGCGCCACGCTGGACGCATTGAAGATCTCCACCACCCCCGGACAGATTGCAGCCAAACGCGGCAAGTCGGTCGAAGACCTCTTCAACTGATTGGCGCAGCGGAGACACCCATATGTCTGACAAGAAAACTCTCACGGTCAAGCTCGTTCGCAGCGTGGCCGGCACACGCCAGTCCCACCGCGACACCGTGCGTGGCCTGGGCCTACGCAAGACCAATAGCGAGCGCACGCTTGAAGACACGCCCGCGGTGCGCGGCATGATCAACAAGGTCGCGTACTTGGTAAGGGTGCTGTGATGAACTTGAACACCATCAAGCCGGCTGACGGCAGCAAGAAGAATCGCCGCCGCGTGGGCCGCGGTATTGGCTCCGGCCTGGGCAAGACGGCGGGTCGCGGCCACAAGGGCCAAAAGTCGCGTGCCGGTGGCTACCACAAGGTTGGTTTTGAGGGCGGCCAGATGCCGCTACAACGCCGCCTGCCCAAGCGCGGCTTCAAGTCTGCGCAGCTCAAGTACAACGGCCAAGTCACGCTGACTGATCTGGAGCGCCTGGCGGTCGATGAGGTCGACATGCTGACGCTGAAACAAGCCGGCCTCGTGCGGCAATTGGTCAAGCACGTCAAGGTCATCAAGACCGGCGAGCTCACGCGCAAGCTGGTGCTCAAAGGCATCGGCGCGACCGTGGCAGCCAAGGCCGCGATCGAAGCCCTTGGTGGCTCCGTGGCAGACCAGGCCTGAAGCAAGGCACATCAAGCGTGGCAACAAGTTCGACTCAGCTGGCCAAGAGCGGGAAGTTCGGTGACCTGCGTCGCCGCATCATCTTCCTTGTGCTCGCGCTGGTCGTTTACCGCGTGGGCGCACACATTCCTGTGCCCGGCATTGACCCGGTCCAGCTGCAGCAGCTCTTCAAAGGCCAATCCGGTGGCATCCTGAACCTGTTCAACATGTTCAGCGGCGGCGCTTTGTCGCGCTTCACAGTGTTCGCGCTGGGCATCATGCCGTACATCTCGGCCTCGATCATCATGCAGTTGATGACCTACGTGCTGCCTTCGCTAGAAGCGTTGAAGAAGGAAGGCGAGTCCGGCCGACGCAAGATTACTCAATACACACGTTACGGCACCTTGGGTCTGGCGATCTTTCAGTCGCTGGCCATTGCGGTGGGCATCGAAGGCTCACCGGGTCTTGTCATCGCGCCGGGCTTTGGCTTTCGCATGACCGCCGTGGTGAGTCTGGTGGCCGGCACCATGTTCCTGATGTGGCTGGGTGAGCAGATCACCGAACGCGGCTTGGGCAACGGCATCTCTATCTTGATATTTGCGGGCATCGTGGCGGGCTTGCCAAGCGCCATCGGCGGTCTCTTCGAGCTGGTGCGCACGGGTGCGATGAGCCCGATTGCCTGCATCTTCATCCTTGCCGTGGTGGTTGGCGTGACCTTCCTCGTCGTGTTTGTGGAGCGCGGCCAGCGAAAAATACTCGTCAATTACGCCAAGCGCCAGGTTGGCAACAAGGTCTATGGCGGCCAGTCATCGCACTTGCCACTGAAGCTGAACATGTCGGGTGTGATCCCGCCGATCTTCGCCAGCTCCATCATCTTGCTGCCCGCCACCATCGTCGGCTGGTTTGCCGCCGGCGAGGGCCTGCGTTGGCTGAAAGATATCTCGGGGATGTTGTCGCCGGGGCAGCCGATCTACGTGCTGCTGTACGCCGCGATGATCGTCTTCTTCTGCTTCTTCTATACGGCACTCGTCTTCAACAGCCGTGAGACAGCCGACAACTTGAAGAAGAGCGGCGCTTTCATTCCTGGTATTCGACCTGGTGACCAAACGGCCAGGCACATCGACAAGATCCTGGCGCGATTGACCTTGGTTGGCGCGGTCTACATCACCGCAGTCTGTTTACTGCCTGAATTCCTGGTCCTCAAGTACAACGTGCCGTTCTATTTCGGTGGCACGTCGCTCTTGATCATCGTCGTCGTGACGATGGACTTCTGGGCCCAGGTACAGAGTTATGTGATGAGTCAGCAGTACGAGAGTCTGCTGAAGAAAGCGAATTTCAAGGCAAGCTGAGATGGCAAAAGACGATGTCATCCAGATGCAGGGAGAGATTCTTGAAAACCTGCCCAACGCCACCTTCCGTGTGAAGCTGGAAAACGGCCACGTGGTGCTAGGGCACATTTCCGGAAAGATGCGTATGCACTACATCCGCATCCTGCCGGGTGACAAGGTGACGGTAGAGCTCACCCCCTACGATTTGAGTCGTGCGCGGATTGTTTTCCGCGCCAAGTGAAAAGCTGAATAGGTCAAGGAGTCGACCATGAAAGTAGCCGCATCGGTGAAAAAGATGTGCCGCAATTGCAAAGTCATTCGCCGCAAAGGTGTCGTGCGCGTGATTTGCACCGACCCGCGTCACAAGCAGCGCCAAGGCTGATTTAAAGGAACGACATGGCACGCATCGCTGGTATCAACATCCCGCCGCACAAGCACACCGAGATTGGCCTCACGTCAATCTACGGTATTGGCCGCCCCACTGCGCAGAAGATCTGCGAAGTAGTCGGCATTGCGCTTTCGAAGAAGATCAAAGATCTCTCCGACACCGAACTCGAACGCATTCGCGAAGAGATTGGCCGCTTGACGATCGAAGGCGACTTGCGCCGCGAGTTGTCGATCAACATCAAACGCCTGATGGACTTGGGTTGCTACCGTGGCCTGCGCCATCGTCGCGGCTTGCCGGTCCGCGGCCAGCGCACACGCACCAACGCGCGTACCCGCAAGGGCCCGCGCAAGGGCGCAGCGGCGCTGAAGAAATAAGCCGCGGTAACGCAGCACCAGGAACTGGAAGCACGACATGGCCAAAGCACCCGTCAATACCGCGGCACGCCGCGTGAGCAAGAAAATCCGCAAGAACGTTGCGGATGGCGTTGCACACGTGCATGCATCGTTCAATAACACCATCATCACGATTACCGATCGCCAGGGCGGCGCCTTGGCCTGGGCATCTAGTGGTGGCCAAGGATTCAAAGGCTCGCGCAAGTCCACGCCCTTCGCGGCCCAGGTGGCTGCCGAAGTGGCGGGCCGTGCCGCGCAAGAGCAGGGCATCAAGAACCTGGACGTGCGCATCAAGGGCCCCGGTCCTGGTCGCGAATCGTCGGTGCGCGCTCTCGCGTCGCTGGGCATTCGCATCAACTCGATCAGCGACGTGACGCCCGTGCCGCACAACGGTTGCCGCCCGCAGAAGCGTCGCCGCATCTGATCGCGCGCCGCACAGCAAGGCCCCTTCGCGGGTTCTTGCTAGAATCATGAGTTCCGTCACGCCGGTGCGAAGTTCGCGCCGGCGTTTCCCTTGAGGTGGTGCCCAAGTGGTGCCGCGTCTAAGCCCACCGTCCGAGCGATTCGAATCACATCCGCCGGACTCGCGCGGGGCAGGCCTTGTCAGCAGACAGGGCAGGTCTGCCGCGTCAGATAGATCAAAGAAGGACATTCCGTGGCACGTTACCTCGGCCCCAAGGCCAAACTTTCCCGCCGTGAAGGCACCGACCTTTTCCTGAAGAGCGCGCGCCGCGCGATTGGGGACAAGGCCAAGTTCGACAGCAAGCCCGGCCAGCATGGCCGCACCAGTGGCTCGCGCACGTCCGACTACGGCCTTCAGCTTCGTGAGAAGCAAAAGGTCAAGCGCATGTACGGTGTGCTGGAGCGTCAGTTCCGCCGCTACTTTGCCGAAGCCGAGCGCCGCAAGGGCAACACCGGCGCCAATTTGTTGGCGCTGTTGGAATCGCGTCTGGACAACGTCGTCTATCGCATGGGTTTTGGTTCGACCCGCGCTGAAGCGCGTCAGCTGGTTTCGCACAAGGCCATCACGGTCAACGGGCAAGTGGTCAACATCCCGTCGTATGCGGTCAAGGCTGGCGATACGCTGGCCCTGCGCGAAAAGGCAAAGACGCAATTGCGTGTGATCGACGCGCTCAAGCTCGCGCAGACCGTCGGTTTGTGCGACTGGGTGCAGGTCGACGCTACCAAGCTCGAAGGTGTGTTCAAGAAGGCGCCCGACCGCGACCAGTTCGGCGCCGAAATCAAAGAAGCGCTGATCGTCGAGTTGTACTCGCGCTAAAAAATCCGGCAGCGGTGCATTGGCCCTCTGGCCCCTGCACTCGCTGCCACGGGCGCTTCGCTTGTCGGGCACGAAGCGCACCGTCATCCATCGCCTGGCATGGTCCATCAGCCCTATCGGTGTAACGAGCCGAGGGTATTGACAGGAACTAGAAGCTCAATGCAAACCACACTACTCAAGCCGAAGGCCATTCATGTCGAGCCGCTTGGCGGCCACCGCGCCAAAGCCACGCTCGAACCATTCGAGCGCGGCTATGGCCACACGCTGGGCAATGCGCTGCGTCGCGTGCTGTTGTCGTCCATGGTTGGCCACGCGCCTACCGAAGTGACCATCGCGGGCGTGCTGCATGAGTATTCGGCGATTGACGGCGTGCAGGAAGACGTCGTTCACATCATGCTGAACCTGAAAAACGTCGTCTTCAAACTGCACAACCGCGACGAAGTGACGCTGGTGCTTCGCAAAGAAGGCGAAGGCCCGGTTACTGCAGCCGACATTCAGACGCCGCACGATGTCGAGATCATCAACCCCGAGCATGTCATCGCGCACCTGGCGCATGGTGGCAAGCTTGACATGCAGATCAAGGTTGAAAAGGGCCGCGGCTATGTACCGGGCACGCTGCGCCGCTACGGCGACGAGCCGACCAAGTCGATTGGCCGCATCGTGCTCGACGCATCGTTCTCGCCAGTCCGTCGTGTCAGCTACGCGGTGGAGAACGCGCGCGTCGAGCAGCGTACCGATCTCGACAAGCTGGTGATGGAGATCGAAACCAACGGCGCGATTTCGCCTGAGGAAGCGATCCGCCAGTCGGCCAAGATTTTGGTCGAGCAGCTTGCGGTGTTCGCACAGCTTGAAGGCAAGCTCGGCGCTATGCCCGACCTGTCGCCGGTGCCCACGCCCACCTGGGACGGCATTCTGCTCAAGCCAGTCGACGAGCTCGAACTCACCGTGCGTTCTGCCAATTGCCTGAAAGCCGAGAACATCTACTACATCGGTGACTTGGTGCAGCGTACCGAGACCGAATTGTTGAAGACGCCCAATCTGGGCCGCAAATCGCTCAATGAAATCAAGGAAGTGCTGGCATCACGCGGCTTGACCTTGGGTGCGCGGCTGGAAGGTTGGCCGCCGCAAGGTTTGGACAAGCGTTGATGTGCCATCGCAACGCCGATCACGGTGCGTTGCTCGTTAGCAGATAGTTGAAGAAAGTCAGGGCGGCGATATTGCTGCCCGGTGCACCCGCAGGTACCTGACACGGCCAGCGGCTATTACATAGAAAGGACAAGCACCATGCGTCATCGTCACGGGCTCCGAAAGCTCAACCGCACCAGCTCACACCGGCTGGCCATGCTTCGCAATATGTGCAACTCGCTGATCCAGCACGAGGCCATCCGCACAACCCTGCCCAAGGCCAAGGAATTGCGCCGTGTGGTCGAGCCGCTCATCACGCTTGGCAAAGAGCCGACGCTGGCCAACCGCCGCCTGGCATTTGACCGTACGCGCGATCGTGATGTCGTCAGCAAGCTCTTCAATGAACTCGGCCCGCGCTACAAGGCGCGCCCCGGTGGCTACACACGTATCCTGAAGATGGGGTTCCGCGTGGGCGACAACGCACCCATGGCCTTCGTCGAGCTGATTGATCGGCCCGAAGTTGCCTCTGAAGTCGTGACCGACGCATCGGCCGAATGATTTGACGCGCGCGCATGCGTTCGACGAACGCATGCACACATAGCGCGCTATAATTCAAAAATCAGTCGCGGGGTGGAGCAGCCTGGTAGCTCGTTGGGCTCATAACCCAAAGGTCGCAAGTTCAAATCTTGCCCCCGCAACCAAAATTTAACCCGCCAGCGGCTACGCAGCTTCTGGCGGGTTTTTCATTTTTGGCCCGACCGAGTGCTATTGCAGCGTGCTCGTTGGCGGGGCCACTGCAACGCCCAGCGCCGAAAGCATGCCGCCCGAGACGCTGCGCGCATCACGTTCGTCGGCATCGGCCTCACGCACGCCGCAGACCTTGATATGCAAGCGCAGGGCAACGCCCGCCAACGGATGATTGCCGTCTAACACGACGTGCGAGGGGTAGACCTCGGTGACGACATAGACGGCGTCTTGCGGCATGTCGGGCGTGACGCTTCCGACGGGAAGCCCCTCGAAGATCATGCCGGGCTCAAGCTCTTTGGGAAACAGGTCGCGAGCCTCAAAGCAGACCAATTCGGCCTTGTAGTCGCCGAAGGCAAATTCGGGCTCCAGGTGCAAGTCGGTCTCGAATCCAATGTCCTGACCCAGCAAGGCGTCTTCAATCTTCGGCAGCAGATCGTCGCCACCGAGAAAGAACTCAACAGGGTCGGCCAACTCGTCAATGGCTTGACCTTGTGCATCGGAAAGCTGCCAAGTTAGGCTGACGATGCAGGGCTTGGTGATACGCATGCGGTAATCATCGCATAGCCGACTGCCGCACAATGCGCCCATGCAAATGCGTCAGCCGATGGCAATGTTGGGCGGCTGCAGCCCGGTTCAATTCATGCGCGAGTATTGGCAGAGGAAGCCCTTGCTGATCCGCCAGGCGATACCCGGAGTGGTGGCGCCGCTGCACCGCGCGGCATTGTTTGAATTGGCCGCCTGCGCCGACGTTGAGTCGCGACTGGTGCAGCGAGTAGGCGCTCAGTGGTCGGTGCGTGAAGGTCCCTTGCCTCGGCGCAGCTTCCCCACCATCGCCACGCCGAACTGGTCGCTGCTCGTGCAAGGGCTGGACCTGCATGTCGATGCCGCGCACGAGCTGCTATCGCGCTTTCGTTTTGTGCCCGACGCGCGGCTTGACGATTTGATGATGTCCTGGGCTAGTCATGGTGGTGGCGTCGGCCCGCACCTCGACTCGTACGATGTCTTCCTGCTGCAAGTCCAAGGCCGGCGCCGTTGGCGCATCGCCCGCGGCGACGACGACGCCTTTGTGGAGGGATTGCCGCTACGCATCTTGCAGCGGTTCGAGCCTGAGGAAGAGTGGCTGCTCGAGCCTGGCGACATGCTCTATTTACCGCCACGCTGGGCGCACGACGGTGTGGCCATCGGCGAGTGCATGACCTGTTCGATCGGCTTTCGCGCACCGGCCTCGGGCAGCTTGGCCAACGAGTTGATGTTGCGTTTGGGTGAGGATGCGTTGGACCTCGACACCACCCTCTACCGCGACGCGGCGCAAGCGGCCACGTCGCACCCGGGTGCGATCCCGGCAAGTTTGCAGCGCCACGCGCAAAGGGTGGTGATGCGCGCGCTGCGCCGACCCGGCGCCATGGCACGCGCGCTCGGCGAGACGCTGACCGAACCCAAGCCGCAGGTCTGGTTTGCAGCAACACACAGCCGCGACGTGGCTCAGGGTGTGCGCCTGGCCAAGGCCTCGCGCATGATGTATGACTCGCGCTTTTGCTTCATCAATGGCGATTCGTTTGCTGCCGGCGGGCGTGACGCCATGCTGATGCACGTGCTGGCCGATACACGACGCTTGGACGCGGAGACATGTCGATTGCTGTCACCGGCAGCGCGCCGCACCGTGCAGCAATGGCTTGAATCCGGCTGGCTGGAGTCCATCAAATGACCGACACCTCTGCACTCGACGAACCCCAAGTTCCCAACGTGCATTCGCGTGCGAGCTTTCGACACGCCATCGTGTGGGCGGCGGCGTTGGCCAACGAGTCCAAGGCGCGGCATATGTGGTGGATCGATCCCGACTTTGGCGAGTGGCCTTTGGACGACCCCATGCTTCTGCAGTCGATCGCGCAGTGGGCACGACTGCCGCAGCGCCGACTCTTTGTGCTTGCGGGCAACTTCGACGCTTTCGCGAGCCGCCACCCGCGCTTTACAGCCTGGCGTCGGTCCTGGAGCCATGTCGTTGATACCCGTGCGGTGGCGGAGGATGACTGCCCGTCCATACCGTCTTGGCTTCTGGTTGAACATGGCGGGCATGTCGAATTGATTGACCGCGCGCATTGGCGTGGTCGCGTGGGCTTGGATGCTCGGCGTACGCACGCCATGGTCGAAGAAATCGACGCGTTGGCGCAACGTTCGAGCCCGGACTTTCCAGCCTCCAGACTCGGCCTCTAGGGTTTTGCCTAGCGCCGGATATACTCAGGGGCTAGGTGGGGCGAAGCTAAGTTTCACTCTGCCTTTTCGATGGGTCTCTGAGAGTTCTCGAAGAGCGCCCTCACTCTTTGCCCGTCATTTGACCCAATATTCCGAGGATACATTCACATGAACAAGTCGCTTCTGTTGGCCGCTTTGGTTGCCTCCGTCGCCCTCGCCGCCTGCGGCAAAAAAGAACCCGCGCCGGCACCTGCGCCAGCCCCTTCGGCTGCACCGGCAGTTGCTGCTGCTGCGTCGGCCGTTGACGTGGCCGCGTCGGCCATCGGTGTTGCCGCGTCGGCTGTTGCCGGCCAAGCCGCTGACGCTGCCAAGGACGCCATGGCCAAGACGGGCGATGCCGCCAAAGACGCCGCTGGCAAGGCTGTTGACGCTGCCAAAGACGCTGCTGGCAAGGCTGTCGACGCTGTCAAGAAGTAAAGAGCACGGCTCTTCGGAGCCAGCGCTTCAAGCAACAAAGCCGCCTTCGGGCGGCTTTGTTGCTTTGGGTTGCGCTAAAAGCGACTGACGCCGCGCGACACCCGGACGCCGCACTCACCGCATCTCTTTGACCAGGAACGCGACGATGGACTTGGCGTTTTCGCTGTTCTCGGCGGCACCTGCACTATTGAGCACCGTGATCTGCGTCTTCGCGCCTGCGGCCTTGACCGAGATGCGGTAACGCACCGGGCCACTTTGCACGGCGCTGCTGAAGAGCCGCTGGAAGAAATTGGGCTCGCCCTTTTCGGTTTCCTTCGGGTCGATGTAGCGCACAAAGTAAAGCCCAGCTGTGCGGTCGCGGTCGTCGACCGAGAAGCCGCTGCGGTCCAGCGCCAGGCCAAGCCGGCGCCACGCGCGGTCAAACGCTTCGTCGACCTCCAGCGCGGCGGCATTGCCCGCGAGTAGCCGCGCCTTTGGCGGCGCCTCGGGAGCGGTTGTGGCCGCAGCCACGGTCGTGCGCGCTGTATCTTCGCGTGCGCCCAAACGCACCATCAAGCGTGTCAGGAATTCGGTCTCCAATTGCGCGTCGCTGTCACGGTGTTTCCACACCGTGGCGTCTTTGCGCTCGTTGGCGTACACCTCTTCAAGGCCACGATGCGCGATGGTGACTTCGGTGGCGCCGCCACTTCGCTCGACCCTGGTGCGAAAGCGGTCACGCTCACCCGTGGAATACAGCCCGTCGAACAAGCGGCCCACGGTCGCGCGGATGAAGTCTTGCGGCAGCTTGGCGCGGTTTTCGGCCCAGTCCGTTTCCATCACGCCTGCCTCGGCGTTGTCGGTGGCCAAAGTGAAGCCGCGCTCTTGCCAGAAGCTGCGCAGTTGCGGCCACAGTTGCTCGGGCGTCATGGGCACCAGCAGCACACGCTGGCTGCCTTGGCGCTCGATGCGCATGGCGCCGATGGCGACAGGTGCGACTACCGCCGTCGAACTTGTGGCTGCGCTGCCGCCAACGCCCGCTGAGGCGCTGACGACGCCGCCGGGAAGCTGGTAGCGGCTGTCGCGAGCGAGCTGGGTCAGGTCGGGCGGGACTTCCAGGCTCTTGGCCTGGGTCTTGGCGGTGCTGCGGTAGTCGACCTTGTCGCCCGACAAGAAGTTCTCGACGGTGGAGCAGGCGGTGAGTGCACAGGCCAAAGCCATCAAGCTCAGGCGGGCGGGCGTCATGCGGTTAAGCGTCAGGCGGGAAAGTCGGTTCACGTTGAGGTGTCTCCTGCACCGCGCTCGAAGGCGAGCCGCTGCATCGTCAATGGATGGGGAAAGTGGATGTCACGCCGCGCGTCAATGCATCAGCGCGCTGTCATGCAAGGCTTGCTCGACCAGCTGTTGACCGGCTGCGCTGAGCGCCACGATGGGCAGCCGCACAGCGGGCCCGCAGCGGCCCATGCGTGACAAGGCCCACTTGGTGGGTGCCGGGCTGGGCTCGCAAAAAAGCTGCCGATGCAGCGGCAACAAGCGCAACTGAATCGCCGCAGCTTGCCGCGCTTTGCCTTCAAGTGCGGCCACACACAGCTCGTGCATCAAGCGCGGCGCGATGTTGGCCGTGACGCTGACGTTGCCATGCGCGCCCAGCAACATCAAGGCAATGGCGGTGTTGTCGTCGCCGGAGTAGATCGAGAAGCCGGCGGGTGCTTGTTTGATGAGCCAGCTACCCCGCTCGATGTCGCCACTGGCCTCCTTGATGCCGATGACGCCGGGCACTTGCGTCAAACGCAGCACCGTCTCGTTGTTCATATCGGCCACCGTGCGCCCAGGCACGTTGTAAAGCACCATGGGCAAATCAACGGCCTCGGCCACCGCGCGGAAGTGGCGGTAGATGCCTTCTTGCGACGGCCGGTTGTAGTAGGGCACCACCGACAAATGGCAGTCGGCGCCGACCTGTTTGGCGAAGCGCGTGAGCTCGATGGCCTCGCTCGTGGCATTGGCGCCGGTGCCGGCCATGATGGGCACGCGGCCCGCCGCATGCTCCACCGCGACACGGATGATTTCGCAGTTCTCGGCCATCGATACGGTGGGTGATTCACCCGTGGTGCCGACCACGCCGATGCAGTCGGTGCCCTCGGCGATCTGCCAATCGATCAGGCGGCGCAAGGCAGCGAAGTCGACGCTGCCGTCCTCGTGCATCGGCGTGACGAGAGCCACGATGCTGCCTGTGATGGGGTTCATGCGAAAGAGACCTGTCTGCGAAGTGCGCGATTCTAGCTGTCACCCTGCAGGGCATAACGAGGCGGCGCGCCTGCGTCAAACGGTCCCTCATTGATGGCGACGACACGCTGCACAAAGCGTGCGGGGGCGTCGACGAAGCCATCTTCGTAAGCCACCACGCGCAGGCCGCGAGTCGCGTCGAGCAGCTCGCCGGGCCGCAGCAGGAATTCCGCGCGCGAAGGTCGTCCCACCGTGGCTTGGCCGTCGCCGAAGGTCTCGTGAATGAACACGCCGCCCTCCGCCAGCGCGGCGCGAAGGTTCGGCCACAGCGGCCGCCAAAGGTAGTTGGTGACGACGATGGCGTCGAAGGTGCGGCCTACCAACGGCCAGGCGCCCACTTCGAGATCGGCCTGGATCACTTCGGCCACGGCCGACAAGCCCGCCAAGGCGTCGCCGTCACGGTCAACCCCGGTGACCTTGAATCCTCGCGCTGCCAGCCAGCGCACATGGCGGCCGCTGCCACAAGCGAGGTCGAGCACACGTGCGCCCGGTGGCATCAAGTGCGCCCAACGCGTGACCCACGGTGAAGGTGCCGGCAGGTCGTGAGGCGACATCAGAAGCAAGCCCAAAAGCGCGTGGCCAAGTCCACTACCGTGTGCGGGTTGAGGTAGGCCAGAAAGACGGCGCCCAGCAGCAGCACCGCTGCGCCCAAAGCCGTGATCCGAAGCCAGGTTGACTTCACGCCAGCGCCATCAAACAGGCTGCGGCTGCGGCCGCAACACCGCAGCTTCGCGCACCGGCCAATTCAACAGCGCGGCCGCCACACCCAGCGCGATGGTGATGCCCCAAACGACGTCGTAGTTGCCCGTCATGTCATACAAACGTCCACCTAGCCAGGCGCCTAGAAACGAGCCCATTTGGTGGCTGAGAAAGGCGAATCCGCTCAAGGTCGACATGTAGCGCACGCCAAACATCTGCGCCACGATGGCGTTCGTGGGCGGCACGGTTGACAGCCACAGCAGCCCCATCAGCGACGCAAAGACGTAGACGCTTGCGGCCGTCAAGGGTGCCACCAAGAACCCCGCGATCACGACGGTGCGTAGCAGGTAGATGGCCGAGAGGATCAGGTTCTTGGGCACGCGCTGGCCCAGGGCGCCCGCAGCATAGGTGCCGAAGACATTGAAGAGGCCGATCAAGGCCAGTGCGGTGGTGGCGACCTCGGGCGACAAGCCCTTGTCCTTCAAGTAGCTCGGCATGTGCACACCGATGAAGACGACCTGGAAGCCGCAGACAAAGTAGCCCGCGGTGAGCAGCTGAAAGCTGCGGTGGCCAAAGGCTTCGCGCAACGCACTACCCATGCTTTGGCTGGTGCCGCTGGCCGCTTGCAGCGGCCCTTCGCGCAAGAAGAAGGCCAGCGGAACGATGATCAGCGCGACCATCGCCAGCACATGCAGCGCGCTCTGCCAACCCAAGGCGCTGATCAAGCCGTTCTCAACCGGCACCATGAGGAACTGGCCGAACGAGCCTGCGGCGGCCGTGACGCCCATGGCCCACGAGCGCTTGTCGGGCGTCACGTTGCGCCCGATCACGCCGTACACCACAGCGTAAGTGGTGCCCGCCTGCGCCATGCCCATCAGCACCCCGGCGCCGGCCATGAAGCCCAGCCCCGAGCTGGCTTGCGCCATGCCCAGCAAGCCCAGCGCATACAAGACGCCGCCGATGATGAGCACACGAAACGCGCCCCATCGATCCGCCGCCATGCCGGCCAGCGGGCCGGCCAAACCCCAGACGATGTTCTGCACGGCGATGGCCAGCGCAAAGGTCTCACGCGTCCAGCCGCGATCCATCGTGATCGGCTGCAGCCACAGGCCAAAGCCGTGGCGAATGCCCATCGAAAGCGTCACGACCATGGCGCCGCACAGCAGCACCTGAAGCATCGACAGCCGGGGCTGCGTTGAAGCGGTATTCATGCGGCGAATCTAGCGGAAAACACGCCTGGCTGGCGGTGCGCGCACCCGTACAGTGGGATGCACGAATGAACACAAGCACGAGGAGACGCGCATGAAGGTGTTGGTGCTGGGCAGCGGTGTGATCGGCGTGACGGCAGCGTACTACCTGGCGCGCGCCGGCCACGAGGTCGAGGTCATCGAGCGCCAGTCCGGCCCCGCGCTGGAGACCAGCTTTGGCAACGCCGGTGAGGTCTCCCCCGGCTACTCCGCACCCTGGGCCGGGCCCGGCGTGCCGCTCAAGGCCATCAAGTGGATGTTGATGGCACACAGCCCGCTGGTCATCTGGCCCATGCTCGACCCGGCGATGTGGCGCTGGGGCGCGGCCATGCTGGCCAACTGCACCGAGCGCGCCTACGCGCTGAACAAGAGCCGCATGGTGCCCATCGCGGAATACAGCCGCGATTGCCTCAAGGCGCTGCGCGCCGAGACCGGCATCAGCTACGACGAGCGCACGCAAGGCACGCTGCAACTCTTTCGCACGCAAAAGCAGCTCGACGGCATCGCCAAAGACGTCGAGATCCTGCAGCAATACAAAGTGCCCTTCGAGGTGCTGGACCGCGCGGGCTTTTGCCAGGTTGAGCCCGCACTCAAGCTCACGCAAGAGAAGTTTGTCGGCGCCCTGCGCCTGCCTGGCGATGAGACGGGTGACTGTTTTCTTTTCACCCAGCGACTGGCCGAAATGGCGCGTGCTTTGGGTGTTAGCTTTCGGTTCGCCACCAGCATCCAGGGCATTGACCGTGAGGGCCAGCGCATCAGCGGCGTGCGCACCGATGCCGGCATCTTCAGGGCCGATGCCTACGTGATGGCGCTGGGCAGCCACTCGCCGCTGATGCTCAAGCCGTTGGGCATTCGCATCCCCGTCTACCCGGTCAAGGGCTACTCAATCACGGTGCCCAACACCGACGCCGCCGCTGCGCCGGAGTCAACCATCATGGACGAGACGCACAAGGTGGCGGTGACACGCCTGGGTGACCGCATTCGTGTCGGCGGCACTGCCGAGCTTGCCGGCTACAGCCTGGAACTGCGTGAGTCGCGCCGGCGCACGCTGGAGCATGTGGTGACCGACCTCTTCCCACGCGGTGGCGACGTCAGCAAGGCCAGCTTCTGGTGTGGCCTGCGGCCGATGACGCCGGATGGCACGCCGATCATCGGCGCCACGCCCTACGGCAATCTTTATCTCAGCACGGGGCACGGCACGCTGGGGTGGACGATGGCGGCCGGCTCAGGGCGGCTGCTGGCTGACCTGATATCCGGCCGACCGCCGGAGATTTCGATGCAGGGACTGACCATGGCGCGCTACCGCCACGCGTTCTGCGCTTGACGCCATTGGCCGCGTCGCGCGTGGTCGTCAGACGCCCGCCGCGGGCAGCGCCACCTAACGAAGCTGCTTGCGCAGCTCCCACACATCGGCCTGCTGAGGGAAGGACTTACCCAGCGCCGAAAGCTTATCCAGCTCGACCCTGGCCAACGGAAAGTCTCGCGCCTTGACGGCGATTCGCGCCAGGTGCAGCCGCATCGCGAGCGCGTCAGGCGCCAGCTCGACGGCCTTCTTCTGGTTCTCCAAGGCGGCCTGCAACTGATCGGCGCTGGCCAGCGCCGCCGAAAGCGTATCAAGGATGTCGGCCCTCTTTGGTTGCAACGCGGCGGCCTTGGTGGCGACGGCGACTGCTTCAGGCTTGGACTGCTGGACCAGCACCCAGGCCAGGTTGTTGAGCGCGTCGGCATCACGCTCATCGGTGGCCAGGATGGCGCGGTAGCGGGCCTCGGCTACCACAAAGTCCCGGCCCACGAGCGACAGGTCGCCCATGTACTTGAGAAACGAGTTATCGGCTGGGTTCTTGGCCAGCCACTGCGCCGCCAAGCGCGTCGCCTCGTCCTTCTTGCCTGACGCCGACAAGCTGCCATGAAGCTGCACCGTCAGCTCTGAGGACTGCCCACGCTGCGCTGCGTTGCGGAACGCGACAACGGCTAGATCCCATTGCTGTTGGGCTGCATACACCAAGCCTTCGAGGTGGAAGCCCGCAGCCGCCTTGGGCTGCAGCCTTTGCACATTACGGGCAACACGCAGGGCCTCGGGCCAGTTCTTTGCTACCGTGGCCAAGCCCGTGAGTTTGGCCTGCGCGGCGATCATGTTGGGCTTGAGCGCCACTGCCTGCTTGAGCGACTCCATCGCCGATTCATTCTGGTTAAGCCCCATATAAACATCGGCCATGAGCAGATGCGGCTCGGGCGCGCGAGGCTGTGCTGAGACGATTTTTCGGAAAGTAGTCAATGCTTGCGCCGTTTCGCCCACGGCCAGTTGTGCACGTCCCAGCGCTTCAACGATGGCAAGGTCGCTCGGAAGGACACCAGTGGCACTTTGCGCTGCGGCCAACGCCGCCGTGCCATTGCCAGAGCGAATCAGGTGGTTGATGAGCGACAACCTTGGCTGCGGCTGACTCGGATGCAGCTGCACGACCATCTCGAAGGCTTCTTTGACCTTTTGGGGCGGCTCGCCGGTCCGCGAACGGATCTCGGCCACGGCCAACAGGGCTTCCTGGTGGTTTGGGTCCAGCGCCAGAACGCTTTGGAAGCGCCGCATCGCCTTGTCAGGGTCGCGCGCCTGGAGGTCCAGATCCGCTAGCGACAGGGCTGCGGGAACGAAGGACTTGTCGAGTTCAAGTGCCTGCTCGAAATAGCTGCGGGCCGCGCCGGCATTGCCAGCCTTCAGCTGCAGACCGCCAAGCGTCCATAGGGGCAAAGGCTTTCCGGGCAACTTCCTTGCGATACCTTGCGCGGCCTTGAGGGCCGATGGAAGGTCGCCGGTGCGAAGCCGTGCAGACAACAGCGCCATGTCCGTGTAGGTGCTGCGATCGGCGGCAGCTGCCGCCTCGAGTTCAGTGAATCCGGCTTCAACTTCGCCCTTGGCGATGCGCGTCAGCGCCAGGGCGGTGCGTAGCTTCGGATCGCCCGGTGCCGCCGCAGCAGCGCGCTCGAACAAGCGCATCGCGACTATCGGCAACCCCGACTGCAGCGCGGCCTCAGCCGAAAGCGCAAGTGCGACGGGATCCGAGCGCTTGGGCGACACCATCGGCTCCAGGATCGCCGAGGCCTTGTCCGGGGTCCCGAGGCGCAGGTAGGTCTGTGCCATCAGGTGCCGCACACGCGGCATGTTGGGCGCGATGACCATCGCGCGAGTGAGGTACTCCTCCGCAGCGCGCAAGGCGCCCATCTTCAATTCCACCTCGCCGGCCAACATCAGCGAACGTAGATCATTCGGGTAGTCGACCACGGCTTGCTGAATGACATCGCGCGCCGCCTTGAAGTCGCCCTTGGCGACCGCCAGCTTGGCTTCGAAAAAGCTTGTCTGCAAGTAGCCCGGTGCAACTTCGACCAGCCTATTGAGCCGCGTACGCGCAGCGGCCAGATCGTGCGAACCGAGGGCCATCGCTACCAAGGTCGCATGCGATGGCAGATGCCGCGGGTTGGTCCTGAGCGCTTGCTCGTAAGCCGCCATCGCGGCGACAGCGTCACTTTTGGCCAACAGCAGGATGTCGCCTTTGAGCTTCCAGGCGTCGGTGGCGCCAGGGTGGGCCACAAAAATTTCATCCAGTATGCGCAGCGCATCGTCGACGCGCTTCTCCGCCATGGCAAATTGGGCACGCACGACGTTGGCCGCAGGCGAGGTCGGATCGTCCTTCAAGGCCGAATCAATGGCCTCCCTGGCCTTTTTCGGCTCACCGCGGTTGGTGTACGCGATGGCGAGTTCCGCTTTGAGCGCAGCAGCGGCGCTTGGATTGCTGAGGCGCGTGTTTGCGTGCGTCTCGATGAGCGACTTGGACCGGCCCATCAAGATCCAGGTGCGGGCCAGTTGCGGGAGGACGATGTTGGCGTCCATGCCGAGCTCGAGGGCGCGGCTGAATTCGCTGTCTGCCGCACGCAAGTCGGTCTTCTCAAGAAAGACTGTGCCCAGGCCAAATCGCGCTTCAGCTGAGAACGGGTCGCGCTGCAGCGTGTTCTTGTATTCGATGATGCGTGTGTCGACGCCGCGCTCCACCAGGGCCGGCTCGGGCGCGCTGGCGACCGCAGTTCCAGGCTCCTTAGTGCATCCTGGCAGCAGCAACAAAATAGCCAGTGCCGCTGTACAGGCCGCCATACCGCTGGCGTTCAAGACACGGAGGGCATCATTCCACGGGAGCGCTCGGCGGTAGGACAAGACTGGGCTCCTTCTCCATTGAGTCAAGTTCGACCAGTGCACCGACGCCGATACCTGTCGGCGAACACCTCTCGAACTCCGCCTGGGCGGTGCCGGCCATCATAGCTGCGCTGCCGTGCCACGAGCGGCTCAAGGCGCGCCCGCTCGATGGTCAAAGTTGCCAAAAACGGCATCGGCAACAGATGTATCGGTTGGCGTCCAACCCGACTTCTCGACGGTCTGCCGTCCTAACATTCGCACCACTGAAAAGGGCAAACCTCGCGAAAGCGGGGGACGCAAAGTCAACGGTCTAACGGGCCCTGCCCCAGGACGGCGAGACTGCCAGAGATGATTGAGCTGCAGGCGCAAAGCGCCTGAGGCGGCGAACGCCCGGGTCGTCATGAACCCGGCACGCAGTGCCATGTGGCTCGACATTGAAGCGCAGTTCCCGAACTGGGCATGCCTCCAGGACGCCATGGGGATCTGTGCATGTCAATACACTTCAATTTTTTCACGTTCGCTCGTTCGAACACTCGGCTCCTCGCGAGCTTGCGATTCCTCTTGGCCACGGTCTTGCTTGGCGCCGCCCTTGGCGCCCATGGTGAACCGCCGCAGCGCTCAAGCGAAGGGCCATGGGCCAAGAGCCGCCTGATCGTGATGCCCAATCCCGGCTTGGCCGATGACCAGCTCGGCGCCATCGTTGATGCCGTGGGCGGCAAAGCGAGCAAGATCACGGCGCATGGCCTGCACCTGATCGAGCTAGCGGGCAATGCTTCAGAGACTGCCGTTGCCGCCAGGCTGGCGCGCCACCCGCACCTGAAATTCGTCGAACTCGACCGGCAAGTTCGGGGCACAGGCGTCGCCAACGACCCCTACTTCGGCAGCGAGTGGCACCTGGCCCGCATCGGCGCGCCGGCCGCCTGGGACGTGTCGCAGGGTGCAGGCGTCACGATCGCCATTCTCGATACTGGCGTCGACAGCACGCATCCCGACCTGGCAGCCAACGTCGTCTCGGGCTGGAACTTCATCGACAACAACAGCAACACGTCCGATGCGCACGGCCACGGTACCGGCGTGGCGGGAGCTGCCGCTGCGGTGAACAACAACGGACTTGGCGTCGCTGCGGCGGCGGGACAATCCAAGATCATGCCCGTGCGCATTGCCGACGCCAACGCCTACGCTTACTGGAGCACCATCGCTCAAGGCGTAACCTGGGCCGCAGACAGGGGTGCTCGTGTCATCAACATCAGCTACGACCAGCTGCCGCAGAGCTCTGCTGTCATCAGTGCCGCCAACTACGCCAAGAGCAAGGGCGCCCTGGTTGTGGTCGCGGCCGGGAACCGCGGACAGGACGAAGGCTACACACCCACGAGCGCGATGATCCCGGTGTCAGCGACCGATAGCAACGACCTCATCACCTCGTGGTCGAGTTGGGGCAACTTTGTCGCCATGTCGGCCCCCGGCTTGAACATCTGGAGCACGACACGAGGCGGCGGTTACGGCGCTTGGTGGGGCACCTCGGTTGCCAGCCCGGTGGCGGCCAGCGTCGTCGCATTGATGATGGCTTCGAATCCTGCATTGGGCAGCAGCCAAATCGAGAGCCTGCTCTATGCCACCGCTGATGACCTGGGCGCCGCAGGGCGCGATGCCCGCTACGGCTATGGGCTGGTCAACGCGGCTGCAGCCGTCAACGCTGCAGTGGCGGCCAGGCCCCCCGCGTCTGACATGCAGCCGCCGAGCGCAACAGTCTCAGCGCCGCTGCTCGCCTCGACCGTCAATGGCCTGGCGACAGTCAGTGTCGCGGCCAGTGACAACGTCGGCGTCGCCAAGGTTGAGCTGCGGGTCAACGGCGGCTTGCTGGCCACGGACACATCCGCACCATACGCTTTCAGTTGGGACACGAGCAAGGTCGCCAACGGCGCCGCCAGCCTGGTTGCGCGCGCTTGCGACGCCGCCGGCAATTGCGCGGACTCGGCCGTGGTGACCGTCAACGTCGCCAACGCGGCGGACACCACGCCGCCGGCGGTGGCCATCAAGAGCCCCTACGCCGGCGCCCGTGTGTTGGGGACCGTGGCGTTTTCGGCGGGTGCCACCGACAACGCCAGCGTGGCCGGGCTGACCATCGAGCTCTTTATCAACGGCGCGCGAGTCGCCAGCAGTACCGGGTCTGGCTCGGTGAGCTACAGCTGGAACACGAGGAAGGCATCGGCGGGGGTCTACACCTTGCGGGCCGACGCGAAGGACGCAGCGGGGAATCGATCGTCAACCAGCATCATGGTGACCCGCTGAGGCTGGGCAACGGGCTCAGCAGCTCAAATCAAGCCAGGGATGAAGCGGTAACGAACGCGCGCGGCGTACGCAGCGTAGTCGCCATCCACGCTACGCAGGTGGTCCTCTTCGGTGAGCGCGCGCAGCAGGTAGAGCATGCTCACACCAGCGACCGACAAGACCGACTGCAATCCACCGACGAAGGACTGCGCGAACGCGGTCGACACCAGCGGCGCCGCGCCGATCCACCATGCCAGGTTCTTGCAGGTGTAGGCGGGGTGGCGCACCCAGGCATAGGCGCCGCTCGAGACGATGCCGCGGTGCGTCAGGTTGCTGGCTTTCCAGCCCAGCGACAGTGCTGCCCAGGCGAAGATGGCCATCAGGCATAGCACCATCACGTTCATGGTGATGTGAACGCTGGTGTTGCTGAACTGCGGGAACTCACTGGTGGACGAACCGAGCACCGCCCCAGTCACCTGGTTGAAGGGCGGATAACACAGCAGCGCCACCGCCCAGCCGCGCAGGGTCGGGTCGACCGATCGGATCTGGTTGCCCAGGCGCGGCGACTCGACCAGGTAGCCCAGGGTGAACACCAGCACGTCAAAGAACAGAATCGCTCGCAGCACCATCCAGAAGATGTGGTCGTCAAAGGCCGAGCGCAGGTCGGACGCCCTCACGCCGAAGTGCAGCAAGGCCGCACCGCTGGCCAAGGCACCGACGCAAAAGCTCATCAGCTGGATGGCCATCAGCGGCGCGAAGAACATTTTCAGCAACGTGGCCAGTACAGCTACGCGATCGTCCCGAGCGAGCGGCGAGGCGAGGGTCTGACGGGGCGAACGGGCCAAACGCCAGGCCAGTTGGAAGAAGCGCAGCGATTTGGAGGCGCAGGGGTCCGCTGCGAAAAGGAAGTACGGTGCCAGCAGCAATGAATACACCACGGCACTGGCCAGAAGAAAATCAGCACCCGTGAATGTCCATCGCGGCGGGCCATAAAGTGCCCCGAGCTCGCTGCTGTTGTAGGGTGAGTATCGATAGACGGCACACGCCAGTGCGACGGTCGCGACTGTGGCGAGATAGGCCTTCAGGCGTTGAAGATTTAGGGCCGGTAGGCTGGCGTTTGGCATTCTTTCAATTTCTTGGCCGTGCCCGCGACCCGAACACGCAATCTGAATCACAAAAAAAGTCGCCGACACAAATCAAAAGACCCCGCATTGCGGGGTCTTTGGGTCGGTCGGTAAACGCTGTGCGGCGTCAGACTGCTTTTGGCGCCAGCTTGCGTGCGCGGAAGGTGACACCCATCGCAGTCAGGGCCAACAAGGTCAACGCGCTCGAACCGGGGTTGGGAACGGCGCCCGATGAACCACTGCTTCCGCTGCTCCCGCTGCTAGACGTGACGTTGCTTCTGTATGCCCATTCCTCGAAGCCTGCGTCCGAGGTTGAACCAGGGGCCATCACCGCGTCAGCAGCTTCCTGGGTCCCAAACCGCGACCACAGAATAAGATACTGCTCACTTTGATTGGGGCGGTTGTCGATGTACGAAGCAGGGACCTGGAAAATCATGTCGGCCACACCACTCCCGGGTGGATTTCCGTTTCTGTTGGCGTCGAGTAACACGGAATTATCGAAAGTAGCACCACCGGCACCACCCGGACTCATGGTTTGGTCCAAATCCCAGAGCTTTGTTCCTACAATGCCACCGACGTCGGGTGAGTACTTAACATCACCCTGCAAGTTCGGGGGTGTATTACTGTTGGCGTAAATGTTATTGCCAGATTGACTTGGGTCACTCGTCGAAAACAGGCGCAAACCATCGAGGCTCAACAAACTTCCATTCTGAGCGCTGTTGGATTCGTTGATGTCCAGGGTGAACTGATAAAAGGCCGAAGCGCCTGTACCGATTTTCTGCAGCGAGCTGATGAGCAATTCGTGCGTCCAGTTCACTGGCGCCTTGTTGTCCAGAACGTTCAATGCGTTCGTGTTGTAGCCTTGCTCACTACCTTTTTGACCAGGCTGGGTCGCGCCCGTCAATTGAAGCCGCAAGAACGGATTGAATACACCCGTCCCGACGGGCTGTTGTGTCGAATACTGAAACGTGGCGGTGTTAATCACCGCGCTGCCGTTGGCGTCAGGTGCCACGCCGCCATAGGTGGCGGTCGTCAAATTGGTGATCAGGGGTATCGCATACGCCGACGTTGCGAGCAAACCGACCGCGAGCATCACCGCAGACAAGGCCGCACGGCGGGGGGAATTTGAGCGAGCAAAGGTCATAAAGGACTCCAAAGTCTGGCAAATCTTCTCGGACGAATTTCTTGGGGCCGCCAAGCTCACCACGCAGATCCCGGCTCGGCGGTCACCGTCAGTGACATACCGGTCTATCAAGCACGGACCATGCCATTCATGCTAAGTGCCTGTCGGCATAAAGAATTTCAGTAATCTTCTTGGCCATGCCCGTGCAACTTGTAAAAAATACCGACTACGTTTTAGGGCGTGTGCGTCGCAAGTCGTCCCGGCCCCGAGCGCTGCGACCATGCACGCGTACGGCAGCACTGCCCCCATGTTAGCGGCGAGAGCGGTCACCTGGAATCGGCCCAAACCTTGTCAACGTGCAATGCGTCGCAGCAAACGCGCGACCTAGAATTTCGCCCATGCCCACCAAAACCAACACCTACGCCGAAGCCTCCATCCGTGTCCTCAAAGGCCTGGAGCCCGTCAAGCAGCGCCCGGGCATGTACACGCGCACCGACAACCCGCTGCATGTGATCCAGGAAGTCATCGACAACGCGGCTGACGAAGCGCTGGCGGGGGTGTGCAAAAGCATCGCCGTCACGCTGCACGGCGACGGCTCGATCAGCGTCGATGACGACGGCCGCGGTATCCCCTTTGGCCTGCACCCCGACGAGAAGGTGCCGGTGGTGGAGATCGTTTTCACCCGGCTGCACGCTGGCGGCAAGTTCGACAAAGGTGTGGGCAGCGCCTACAGTTTTTCGGGCGGCCTGCATGGCGTGGGTGTCAGCGTTACCAATGCGCTCGCCACCAAGCTAGATGTCACCGTGTGGCGCGACGGCCAGGTGGCCACGATGGGCTTTGCCGCCGGCGACGTCGTCGTGCCGCTGACTGTCCGCAAGGCCACCGCAAGTGAGCGCAAACATGGCACGAGCGTGCGCGTCTGGCCCGACGCCAAGTATTTCGAAAGCGCCGAGCTGCCCAAGGGTGACCTGGTGCACTTGCTGCGAAGCAAGGCGGTGCTGATGCCCGGCGTCACCGTCACCCTAACGAGCGAAAAGAGTGGCGAAACGCAGACGTGGGCTTACCAGGGCGGCCTGCGCGACTACCTGACGCAAGGCCTGGCGTCCGACCCGGTGATTCCGCTCTTCGAGGGCGAGCAGTTCGCCACCGCCAACGAGACCGAGAACTTTGCCGAAGGTGAGGGCGCGGCCTGGTGCGTGGCCTTCACCGACGACGGCGCCACGCAGCGTGAGAGCTACGTGAACCTGATTCCCACTGTCGCCGGTGGCACCCACGAGTCGGGCTTGAAGGAAGGGCTCTTTGGCGCCATCAAAGGCTTCATTGAGCTGCATTCGCTCTTGCCCAAGGGCGTCAAGCTGATGCCCGACGACGTGTTCTCGCGCGCGAGTTTTGTGCTCTCGGCCAAGGTGCTCGACCCGCAGTTCCAGGGCCAGATCAAGGAGCGGCTGAACAGCCGCGACGCGCTGCGACTGGTGTCGACCTACACCAAGCCCGCGCTCGAACTCTGGCTGAACCAGCATGTGGAGATGGGCAAGAAGCTCGCCGAGCTGGTGATCCGGCAGGCGCAGGCGCGCCAACGCGCGTCGCAAAAAGTCGAGAAGCGCAAAGGCTCGGGCGTGGCGGTGTTGCCCGGCAAGCTGACCGATTGCGAAAGCCGCGACCTGCTCTTCAACGAGATCTTTCTCGTCGAAGGTGACTCTGCCGGTGGCAGCGCCAAGATGGGCCGCAACAAGGAAACGCAGGCCGTGCTGCCCTTGCGCGGCAAGGTGCTCAACGCCTGGGAGGTCGAGCGCGACCGGCTCTTTGCCAACAACGAAATCCACGACATCGCCGTGGCCGTGGGCGTC
>JANOJR010000336.1:0-1597 GCA_031418855.1 Rubrivivax sp. | reverse complement strand
TGCTCATCCGGCGTTGCGCCAGCACGATCCGCCAGTACCTGACCGATGCGCCGGTCACCCGAACACGGCTGCGTTTTCGAACGGCAACCGTGCTCATCAGCCAGGGTGGTGTCGTTACCAAGGAGACGGCGAAAAGTAACTTCGCGTCGATGACCGAGGCCGACATTGCGCTGCCCGATTTGTTGACCGAGCTTCAGGATCGCACGCAGCTGACGCGCAAGAGCATCGTGAAAATTCTGATCGAGAGTGGGCACCTCAACGACTTCAAGCTCAACCCGGCGCAATTCATCGACGCGGCTGCTGAGTGCATCAACCGCACGAAGCGGCAGGCGCTGGTGGACGGCATCAAGTACCGGCGTCTGGGGACTGTGGAAAGCGCAGACGACAGCGCGGGCGAGTACTACGCGCAGGAGCTGTTCGAACAAAAGGAGCTGACCGGCTACCTGACCCACATGCTTGACGCCGAGAAGTCACTTCATGAACAGGTGGTGGTCGACTCGGCCACTGAAAGGCAATTCGCCGAGGACCTGGAGAAGAACTCGGCGGTGAAGCTCTACGCCAAGTTGCCGGGGTGGTTCACCATCGCCACGCCGCTGGGCAGCTACAACCCGGACTGGGCCGTGGTGGTGCTGGCTGAGGATGGTGCCGAGAGGCTGTTCTTCGTCGTCGAAACCAAGGGCAGCTTGTTTGACGACGCGTTGCGCGACGCCGAGGTTGGCAAGATCATGTGCGGCGGCGAGCACTTCGCGGCCATCGCCGCGCCCGGCAGCGGCGCGACGTTTGTTCGCGCCACCAGCGTGGCTGACTTTGAGAAACGCTGGTAGCGCGGCGCCGCGATGACGCAGGCATGGAACCCAGGCGCAGCGTCGATCAACCCTGCGATGCCCTGCGCTGCAAGGCCCGCGCCGCCTCGCCCACGATGGCCGGGCCACGGTAGATAAGGCCGGTGTAGATCTGCACCAGGTCGGCACCGGCTGCGACTTTGGTTGCGGCATCCGCGCCGCTCATCACACCGCCCACGCCGATGATGGGGAAGGTCGCGCCCAGCGCTGCACGCAGCTGTGTGATGACGCGGTTGCTGGCTTCGAACACTGGTTTGCCACTCAGGCCGCCGGCCTCATTGGTATGCGGCAGGCCCTGCACCGCCTCGCGGCTTAGCGTGGTGTTGGTGGCAATAACGCCATCCATACGCTGACGCTTCAGGGTCTGCGCGATCAAGGCTACCTGCGCGGCGTCGAGGTCGGGTGCGATCTTGACGAACATCGGCACGGTGCGGCCGTGGCGCTGTGCAAGCTCTGCGCGGCGTGCCATCAAGGCGCCGAGCAAGGCGTCGAGCGCGGCGTCGCTTTGCAGCTCGCGCAGGTTCTTGGTGTTGGGGCTGGAGATGTTCACGCTCACGTAGTCGGCGTGCGGGTAGACGCCTTCGAGTGCCACGAGATAGTCATCCACCGCGCGTTCGATCGGCGTGGCGGCGTTCTTGCCGATGTTCAGCCCAACGATGCCCCCGCTGGCGCGGAAACTGCGCGCCTTTTGCACGTTAGCCACGAAGGCAACCAGGCCTTCGTTGTTGAAGCCCAGGCGGTTGATGAGTGCCTGC
>JANOJR010000335.1:0-2550 GCA_031418855.1 Rubrivivax sp. | reverse complement strand
ACAGCAGCACCTCACGCGAGCGGTGCCGCGCCACCGGGCTGAAGCCCATCAGCTCGAGCACCTGGCCCAGCGCTTGTGGGCGCGCGGTGCGGTATTCGATGTACTCGATGCCTTCGATGGCCAGCGGGTTGGCGGCATCGACCAGGGGTTCGCGTGGCTCGCTCATGTCTGGTTCTTCGCTTTCAGTGCGCTTGCAACAGACGCTTGCAACAAGCGCTTGAGATGGGCTTGCATGCGGCCTGCGTCGGGCGTGCGCCCGGTGAA
Source organism: Rubrivivax sp. (assembly GCA_031418855.1). GTDB lineage: Bacteria > Pseudomonadota > Gammaproteobacteria > Burkholderiales > Burkholderiaceae_C > Rubrivivax. The sequence goes on along the minus strand of JANOJR010000335.1, from coordinate 2,286 downwards.
GCGCTCGAAGGCGCCGACCGCCTGGCCCACGGCCATGCCGCTGCCGTCGCTGACCGCGCAGCCGCGCGCGCGCGCCAGGCGCACGAGTGCCGTATCGAGGGGGAAGTAGACGATCTCTGAGACCCACAGCGTGGGCTGCACCAGGTGTTCGGGCAGCGGCAGGCCGGGCAGCTTGTCCATGCCCGTGGGCGTGGCGTGGATCAGGCCGGTGGCGCCGCGCAGCGCGGTCGTCACATCATGTTGTGCGTTAGCTCGGCCTGGGCCGTAGGCGCCGGCAAGCTCTGCGGCGAGTTCAGTTGCCTTGGCCGGATCACGGTCATGGATGCGCAGCTCGGCCACACCCAGGCGCAGCGCCGCGTGCGCAATGGCCGCACCGGCGCCACCGGCACCGAGCAGCACCACACGCGACAGGTCGGCCTGCGGCAACGCGCGCGTGAATCCCGACGCCCAGCCTGAGGCGTCAGTGTTGTGGCCGATCAGGCGCTCGCCGTTGATAACGACCGTGTTGACGGCACCAATGGCGCGCGCCTCAGGCGACAAATCGTCCAGCAGCGCCATCACCACCTGCTTGCACGGGTAGGTGATGTTCAAGCCGGCAAAGCCCATCGTGCGCGCCGCGTCCAGCAGCATCGGCAAGGCCGCTGCGCCGCGCGCGTCGCGCTCGATGTCGATCAGCTGGTAGTGAAGCTTAATGCCGTGGTGGCGCGCTTCTTCTTCGTGCATGGCGGGCGTGAGCGAACGCGCGATGCCCGCGCCGATGAGGCCCAGCAGCAGCTTGCGGCTGGGCGGCGCGGCGGCCGTCGCGGCGTTCGAGGCCGCGTTGCTCACCTCATCGATTGCCGCGTCAACCACCATGTTCAAGCCCTGCCCGCTCAGCGCCGCGCCTTGGCCAGCTCGGCCTGCAGCTCAGCCACGGTGGCGGCAATCGCCGCGCCGTGTTTGTCGATCACCGGCTTCAACTTCTCGCGCAACTTGGCTTGCTCGGCGGGCGAGAACTCCGTGACCAGCATGCCGGCTTTCTTCAGCGCGTCGAGCTGACCTGATGCCGCGTCACGGCTGACCTGGCGCTGGAAGCGGCTGGCCTCAATCGCCGCGTCACCGATGATCTTTTTCTCGTCGGCCGAGAGCGTGTCCCAGACCTTCTTGCTAACGATCAAGGATTGCGGGTTGTACTGGTGGCCGGTGAGCGCCAGGTGCTTTTGCACTTCGGCAAACTTGTTGGCCAGGATGACGTTGAGTGGGTTCTCTTGGCCGTCAATGGCCTTGGATTCGAGCGCGGCGTAGACCTCGGGGAAGGCCATCGGCGTGGGGTTGGCGCCCAGCGCCTTGACCCAGTCAACGTTGATGGCGTTAGGGATCACGCGGAGCTTCAGGCCGTCGATGTCTTCGACCTTGTTGATGGCCCGCTTGCTGTTGGTGACGTTGCGAAACCCCAGCTCCCAGTAGGCCAGGCCGACGATGCCTTTGTCTTGCAGCTTGGCGTGCATCTTCTGGCCGAAGGGGCCGTCGACCACCGCATCGGCTTCTTTGGCGTTGGCGAACATGAAGGGGAAGTCATAGACCTCGAAGTCCTTCACTTGCGAGGCCAGGATGCCGGAATTCAGCGCGGTGAATTCGACCGTGCCGCCTTGCAGCGCCGACACCGTGGGCGCGTCGCCGCCAAGCACACCGCCGGGGAAGATGTTGACCTTGAGCTTGCCGCCCGAGCGCGCGGCCACGATCTCGGCGAACTTCACCGCACCTTGCTCAAGCGGGTGACCCTTGGGGTTTTGCAGCGCGAGCTTGAAGCTGCGCTCTTTGATGTCTTGCGCAGCGGCCAGGCCGCACAGCGAGAGGGCGGCCGTAGTTGCGGCGGTGGCGAGCAAGGTTTTGATAAACAAGCGCTTCATGTTGTGTCTCCACTTTCAGGTCGGGATGTCAATAAAAAAGCTTCATGGGCCCCGTCACGAGCCAGGGGAAAAGCACCATCAGGAACATCACCGCGAACTCGGCGAGCATGAAAGGCCACACACCCCGGGTGACGTCGTCCATCTTCATGCGCCCGACGCCGGCGACCGTGTTGAGCACGGTGCCCACAGGCGGCGTAATGAGGCCGATCGAGTTGTTGATGATGAACATCACGCCGAAGTACACCGGGTCGATGCCTGCGGCCTTGACCACAGGCATCAGCACCGGCGTCAGGATCAGGATCGTCGGCGTCATGTCCATCGCCGTGCCGACGATCATGACCAAGACCATGATGGCGATCATCAAAAGGATCGGGCTGCCGATCAAAGGCTGCAGCAA
>JANOJR010000334.1:0-3255 GCA_031418855.1 Rubrivivax sp. | reverse complement strand
GATGCCGCCGACGAGAAACAGCGACGGCACGTTGCGCTGAACCTTGCCCGACGCGAGCGTGGCGATCCACGCGAAGACCTGGGCGCCTGCGGGAATCGCCACCGCCATCGACGCGGCCGAGAAGTAGCCCGCTGACAGCCCCGGCATACCCACCGTGAACATGTGGTGGGCCCAGACTCCAAAGCTGAGGAAGCCGGTGGCGATCATCGCCAACACCACGATTTCGTGGCCGACGAGCGGCTTCTGCGCCTCCGTGACGATCATTGTCGACACCATCGCCGAGGCCGGGATGAAGATGATGTAGACGTCCGGGTGACCGAAGAACCAGAACAGGTGCTGGTACAGCAGCGGATCACCGCCACGCGTGGCATCGAACAGCGGCCAATTGAAGGCGCGCTCAAGTTCGAGCAGAAAGGTCACCATGATCATGGCCGGGAAGGCCAAGACGATCATCACGCCGAAGATCAGCACCGCCCAGGCGTAGATCGGCATCTTCGCCAGTGTCATGCCCGGGGCGCGCGTGCGCAACACGCCGACGATGAGCTCGATGGCACCGGCAATCGCGCTGATTTCGATGAAGCCGATGCCCAGCAACCAGAAGTCGGCGTTGATGCCCTTGGCGTAGACCCCGGAACTCAGCGGCGGGTACATGAACCAGCCACCGCTTGGTGCCAGGCTGAAGAAGATCGAGCAGAAGAAAACGACACCGCCGATCAGGTAAGCCCAGTACGAGTATGCCGAGAGCCGAGGGAACGGCAGATCGCGCGCCGCAATCATCTGCGGCAGCAGCAGCACCGCAATAGCCTCGACAGCCGGCACGGCGAACAGAAACATCATCACCGAGCCGTGCATCGTGAACAGCTGGTTGTAGGTCTCCTGCGGCACAATGCCCGCCAGCGGCGAGGCCAGCTGCACGCGCATCACCAGCGAGAGGATGCCGGCAGCAACGAAGAAGCCGAAGGCCGTGACGATAAACAGGAAGCCGATGAAGTTGTTGTTGACAGCGCTGAAAGACCGCCATCCCGTCGGCGTTTCCCAAACCTTTTTCAGGGCATCGAGTTCGCCGGGCGGCCTGTCCCCTTGTGTCGGGAAGCGCTGGTAGAGCTGCGCGTCGAAGCCGGTTTCCGAAGCGGCAGTCGAGGCATCCTGAAGAGCGCCGACGACGCCTGGTGGGGCGCTGCGCGTCATTTCAACGACTCCATGTAAGCGGCCAGCGCGTTGAGCTCGGCGGCCTGCAGCGAGCGGTAGGCTGGCATGCGGTTGTTCGGCTTGATTGATTGGCTGTCGCCGATCCAGCCGATCAGCGTGCCCCGGGTGTTGGGCAAAATTCCTGCGCCCAAGGAACGACGCGAGCCGACGTGCGTCAAGTCCGGGCCCGACAGACCTTGCGCAGCGCTGCCGGCAACTCGGTGGCAAGCAGCGCATCCGACCTCGCTGAAGAGCTGCATGCCGCGCAGTACTTCGGCGCTGATGGGTGCCGCGGGCGAGCTTTGCGCGAGGCGGGTGTCCAGCCAGCGCTGCCAGTCAGCAGGCTCGTGCGCAACCACCATGAAACCCATCAGCGAATGCGCCCCGCCGCAGAACTCGGCGCATTGCCCACCGTAGTTGCCAGCCTTGTCGGCTTGCAGCTTGAGCCGGTTGGTTCGGCCCGGAATCATGTCCATCTTGCCGCCGAGTTTGGGGACCCAAAAGCTGTGGATCACATCTTCGGAGACCATGTCGACGACCACCGGGCGACCAACGGGGATATGCAGTTCGTTGGCATCGGCCATTATTTGATTGCCCGAAGCATCGAGGTAGGACACGCGCCACCAGTAGATGTTGCCGGACACGCGCATGCGCAACTCGTCGCCCTTGATCGTCGTCATTCCGGCGACCATCGTCGTGCCCCATGCCAGCAGAAGAAAGAGCACGCCAGCAGGCACGATCAACCCGAACCATTTGACGACGCGCTCGCCGCCGAGCTGGGCGCGCAGCTTGTCGCTGCCATACAGCGCACCCACATGGCTGCGCACACCAGTACGAAGATCAGCGTCATGAGGGCGATCAACACCCAGGCCAGCGTGGTGACCGAGTTCGAGAACGGGCCGTGCGGATCGAGCACCGGCGGTGGCCAGCCGCTCAATGCTTCAGCGAGGCTTGAGTGTGAGGAGATAGGCTGTGACATCGAGGGCTTCCTGGTCGGTCATCAAAATGGCCGGCATGGCCGTGCCGGGCACTAGAACTGGCGCGTTGCGGACGAACTGCATCAACACGCCAGGTTGGTTCGGCAGCCGTCCAGCGATCAGGCCCTGTCGCCCGAAGTTTTGCAGCGAGGGCCCTAAAGCGCCGCGCGGCCACTTCACATCGGGGAAGGTGTGACACGCGACGCAGCCTTTGCTTACGACGAGCTGCCGACCCTTGGTGGTGTTGGCGTCGCCCAGCGTGGAGGTGCGATCAGGCGGGCCGTCACATGCAACAAGGGACACACACAAAAGTATTAACCACTGACCCGATATGGTTGCTGGGCGCGCCCTTGGGCGGACCCGCCTTGCCGTCGGCGATGATTCAGCTTCCATGCGCAGACAACCATCGCTTTCCCGACACTGGCTTGCGTGCCGTTTCGGCCGGACGCTGACTTTGATCACGGCGGTGTTGGCCTCGGCTTGCACAGATCGCATGACCCGCAGTGATGACCGCTGGGGCCGGGGTGGTGAACTTATTGCAATGAGTGGCGGCGAAGGTGGCGCGCGCTACGCCTGTGTCACCTGTCACGGCGCGCGCGGCGAGGGCAATGGTTTCGACGCGCCGCGCCTGGCCGGCCTGCCGACGGGGTATCTGCAAAAGCAGATGGAAGACTATGCGGTCGGCCTGCGGCCACACGAAGTGATGCGCGACGTGGCGCGCTTTCTTGACAGCGACGAACGGGTGCGGGTGGCCAGTTTCTACGCTGCTCTGCCGCCGCAGGCTTTGCCACCCCCAAATGAAGAAGCACTGGCTGCGACGACCCCGACGCTGTACGTCGATGCCTGCGGGCAATGCCATGGCACCGAAGGTTTCGGTACGGTGAACGGCCCGCCGCTGAACGCGCAGCCAGCCTTCTACTTGGTCCAGCAGTTGCAGGACTGGCAGGTTTCGAAAAGGCGCAATGATGGCAATCATGTGATGTTGAAGGTGGCGCAGCAGCTCAAGCCTGCGCAGGTCACGCAGCTGAGCCTTTATCTTGCGCGGATCCCTCTGGCGCCAATCCCTTCGGTGCCGATCCAATCACGCCCG
>JANOJR010000333.1:0-5300 GCA_031418855.1 Rubrivivax sp. | reverse complement strand
CTGCTTCATCACGCGCGCGCTTTTCACCACCTGCGGCAAGAACATCTTGCCCGCGCCGAAGAGGTCACCCACGACGTTCATGCCGGCCATCAAGGGGCCTTCGATGACGTGCAACGGGCGCCCACCGCTTGCGCGCACGGCGAGCCAGGCCTCTTCGGTGTCGGCCACGATGAACTCGGTGATGCCGTGCACCAGCGCGTGTGACAGGCGCTGATTCACGTCGCCCACGCGCCAGGCCAGGCGCGTGGTTTCGTCTTTGGCCGCACCCTTGGCGCTAGCGGCCACTTCCACTAGGCGCTCGCCAGCGTCGCTACGGCGATTCAGCACTACGTCTTCCACACGCTCGCGCAAGTCGGGCTCAAGGTCGTCGTACACACCCACCATGCCCGCGTTGACGATGCCCATGTCCAGCCCCGCCTTGATAGCGTGGAAGAGGAACACCGTGTGGATCGCCTCGCGCACGGGGTCGTTGCCGCGGAAGCTGAACGAGACGTTGCTGACGCCGCCCGAGACCTTGGCGCCGGGCAAATTAGCCTTGATCCAGCGCGTGGCCTCGATGAAATCGACCGCGTAGTTGTTGTGCTCTTCAATGCCGGTGGCGATGGCAAAAATGTTCGGGTCGAAGATGATGTCTTCGGCCGGAAAGCCAACTTCGTCGACCAGCATTCGGTAGGCGCGCTGGCAGATCTGCGTCTTGCGCTCGAAGGTATCGGCCTGGCCCTTTTCGTCGAAAGCCATGACGACGGTGGCCGCGCCATAACGTCGAACCAGACGGGCTTGGCGCTTGAACTCGGCCTCGCCCTCTTTGAGCGAAATCGAGTTGACGATGCCCTTGCCTTGAATGCACTTGAGGCCCGTCTCGATCACGCTCCACTTCGACGAGTCGATCATGATCGGCACGCGTGCGATCTCGGGCTCACCCGCGATGAGCTTCAAGAAGCGCTCCATCGCCGCAGCCGAGTCGAGCATGGCCTCGTCCATGTTGATGTCGATGATCTGCGCGCCGTTTTCCACCTGCTGGCGCGCGACCGACAAGGCGTCTTCATAGCGGCCCTCAAGAATCATCTTGGCGAAGACGCGCGAGCCGGTGACGTTGGTGCGCTCGCCGATGTTGACGAAGAGCGAGGCCTCGTCGATGGCCAGGGGCTCGAGACCTGAAAGGCGCATGGGCGGCGGAGTGTTGACGGCATCAGTCATGGTGAGGAATTCTAGGCTTGGCCCCTACAATACACATCAAGAGGTGTACGACATGCGAACCAACATCGTGCTCGACCCCGAACTCGTGAACGAAGCCCTGCACGTCACGGGCGCGCGCACCATGCGCGAGGTCGTGGACATGGCCTTGCGCGAGATGGTGGCGCGCCACCGCCAGCGTGGGCTCAAGGCACTGGTTGGCAAAAATCTCATCGACCCCGCCTACGACGTGCGCAAAGTGCGCCGCGTGATGAACCGTGGTGCTGGTTGACAGCAGCGTGTGGATAGCCTGGCTGCGTGGTGAGGCCAACGCAGCGGTCCACCAACTGACGGCGCTGCTTGACGAAGGTGAAGCCTGCCTGGCACCCGTGGTGCTGCAAGAGGTGCTGCAAGGTGCCCGCAACGCCAGTGCGCTGCGCACCTTGCGCCGCCGCTTCACGGCGTTGCCCATCCTGGTAGGCGCCGACCCTGTGGCCACCCACTTGGAGGCGGCCGAGATCTATGCGCGCTGCCGCTGGGCTGGCGTCACGCCGCGCAGCCCGCACGACTGCCTGATTGCGGCCCATGCCATTGAACATAGCGTGGCGCTGCTGCACGACGACGCGGACTACGAGCGCATCGGTACCGTGGACAAACGCTTGAAACTTCTGCCACGCTGAAGGCGAGGCCGTCGCCGGATTCATGCCGCCAGCAAGGCACTGAACATCGCGCTGCCCACACGCCGTGGCCGGTAGCGACCCACACGCTGCGCGATTTCGGCGATGTGCTCGGGCGTGGTGCCGCAGCAGCCGCCCGCGAGGTTCAAGAAGCCCACGCGCGCGAACTCTTCCATCAGCGCGCCGGTGACGGCTGGCGTCTCGTCAAAGCCGGTTTCACTCATCGGGTTGGGTAGCCCGGCGTTGGGATAACAGCTGATGTAAGTGTCACCCGCCACCTTGGCCAGCTCTTCGATGTAGGGCCGCATCAGCGCCGCGCCCAAGGCGCAATTCAGGCCAATAGCCAGCGGCCGCGCATGGCGCACCGAATTCCAGAAGGCCGCCACGGTCTGGCCTGAGAGGATGCGGCCTGAAGCGTCGGTGACGGTGCCGGAGACGATCACCGGCAGGCGCTCGCCAGTCTCTTCCATCAACTCGTCAAGCGCAAAAATAGCGGCCTTGGCGTTGAGCGTGTCGAAGATGGTCTCGACGAGAAAGAGGTCGCAGCCGCCTTCGAGCAGCGCTGAAGCCTGCTCGCGGTAAGCGTCGCGCAGCTGCTCAAAGCTGACGTTGCGCGCGCCGGGGTCGTTGACGTCGGGACTGATGCTCGCTGTCTTCGGCGTGGGGCCCAGAGCGCCAGCCACGAAGCGCGGCTTGTCGGGCGTGCTGGCGGCATCTGCCGCGCGCCGGGCAATCTGCGCGGCGGCCAGGCTCATGGCGCGCGCCAGGTGGGCCAGGCCGTAGTCTTCCTGCGCCACCGAACTCGCGCCGAAGGTATTGGTCTCGATGATGTCAGCGCCGGCGGCCAGATAGGCGGCGTGGATGTCGAACACGATGTCGGGCCGTGTCAGCACCAATAGATCGTTATTGCCCTTGAGGTCTTTGGGGTGGCCGACGAGAGAAGCGTTGCGAAAGTCGGCCTCGGCAAGCCGGTAGCGCTGGATCATGGTGCCCATGGCGCCGTCGATGATGGCGATGCGATGCCGCAAAATGGCGGGCAAGGCCGCGCCACGGGTGTAGGTCATTGGGGATGCGCTCATGGCGCAATTGTAGGAAGCGCAGGCATCAAGGGCCATGAAGCACCTCACACCGCTGGAGAGCTGGCAGTATCTGCAAGCGCAGCAACAGAGCGGCAAACCCGCGCTATTTGTCGACGTGCGCATGGAAGTCGAGTACCTCTACGTCGGCCACCCGCCTGGCGTGGTGCACATCGCCTGGTACGAGTACCCCGAAATGCAAGCCCACCCCGAGCGTTTTGTGGCGCAGGTGCGGCGTGAAACACAAGACACCACGCGGCCCATCGTGCTTATCTGCCGCTCAGGCAAACGCACGGTCGACGCGGGCCATGCGCTCGAAGCAGCAGGCTTCACCGAGGTGGTCAACGTGCTGCACGGCTTTGAGGGTGAACTCGACGAACACTTCAAGCGCGGCACGCTCAGTGGCTGGCGCTTTGACGGCTTGCCTTGGGAGCAGATGTAGGGCGGCGCGGGGCCGTGCGGCTTCGCAGCCTGCACGAGAGCTGCCAGGCGCTCAAGCCAAGGGCATAGGCGCCGTTTGGCCGAACAGAGATTCGCGAAACGCTGCGGGCCTGTCGTCGGCGTCGTCCTGCGCGGCCCACAAACCAAGCGCCACGGCGCTCATCGGCTTGGCGAAGAGAAAGCCTTGCAGCTCGTCGCAACCCAGTGCCACCAGCTGGTCGCGCTGAGCGTTGGTTTCCACACCCTCGGCGACCACGCGCAGCCCCAGGCTGTGCGCCATCTGCACGATGGCCTCGACGATGGCGCGCGCGTCGGCGCTGTGTTCCAGGTCGGCTACAAACGCGCGGTCGATCTTCAGCTCCGCCGCGGGCAGGCGGCGCAGTGACGCCAGACTGGAGTAGCCGGTGCCGAAGTCGTCGATCGATACATGCACGCCGGCGCTGCGCAGCCCCTCGAAGGCTTGTTGCGTGGCCCGCGTGTCTTCCATCGCCACCGACTCGGTGATCTCGCAGGTGAAACGCTCGGGGCGCAAGCCGTGGCGATGCAGCGCCTCATCGATGCGCTTGACCAGGTCGTCCTGGCGCAGCTGAGCGCCCGAGAGGTTGACCGCCACGCGCATGCGCAGGCCCTTGTCGCGCCACAGCGCGGCCTGGCGGCAGGCCTCTTCGATGACCCAGTTGCCGATCAGGGCCATCAAGCCGTGGCGTTCGGCCAGCGGAATGAAGAGCGCGGGGCTGACGACGCCACGCACCGGGTGGTTCCAGCGCAGCAGCGCTTCGGCGGCGGTGACCTGCAGGCTGCGTGCGTCGATCTTGGGCTGGAACACCAGCTCGAACTGGCGGCGCTCGACAGCCTGGCGCAGGTCATGGCGCAGCATGGCCTGGTCACGGTGGTCGACGGCCATGCTGGGGCTGTACCAGGCATGCGCTGCACCCCCCACCGCTTTGACGTTATGCATGGCCGCGTAAGCATTGCCCAGCAGCCGCGCGCGCCCGCCATGGTCGGGGTACTGCGACAGACCGATCGACGCCGTGAGCGAATGCTCTTGCGTGCCGATTCGAAAGGGCCGCGCAAGCGCCGCCAGCAGTTGCGTGGCCAGGCGCTGCCCGCTGGCCTGGTCGCCCGGGGTCAGCAGCACGAACTCGTCACCCCCCAGGCGCGCCAGTGGCAACTCGCCCACCGAGGTGGCCATGCGGTCGGCGGCGATCTTCAGCAGCGCGTCGCCACTGGCATGGCCCCAAGCGCCATTCATCTGCCGCAGGCAGTCCAGGCCAAGGTAGATCACCGACAGCGGGGTCCGGTCACGGTCGGCCTGCGTCACGGCAAGGTCCAGCGCCAGCTCGAACTCCGCCCGCGACAGCAGGCCGGTGAGCGTGTCGCGTTGTCGCATCACGACCATCTGGCGTTGCGCGGTTTGCAGCTTCGCGTGCAGGCGGTTGCCACGCACGCGCAGGTAGACGCCCGATGCGACGGCCACTGTCAGCGCAAGGAGGGACAGGCCTAGGAAGAAGTCGGCTGGGAGCATCGTGCCCGGATATCGGCGCCCCGGGCCGCCGACTTGAGCCGTCAGCAGGACTCAGCGCACAAACCCGATGCCCCGCCGCTGCCGCACCTCGGGCTTGACGCGGTGTTCGCTCTCCAGTTGCGACAAGAACTCGTCGGCGTCGAGTTGCGCCGCCAGGATCTCGATTTGCCGCTGCACGGCGGCAAAGTCGCCTGGCACGAGTTGATCGAGCTGCGCCAGACGCTGGCGCTGCTCGTCGCTCAAGCGCAGCGGCTCGCCTTTGAGCGCTTCGGCGATGAACATTTGTACACGTTGCTGCGACGTTAGCGGATGGAAGCGAATCTTGAAGGTGAAGCGGCGCAGCGCGGCTTCGTCGAGCTCATCGAAGAGGTTGGTGGTGCAGATGAAGACGCCGGGGAAGCGCTCCAT
>JANOJR010000332.1:0-2884 GCA_031418855.1 Rubrivivax sp. | reverse complement strand
GATCAAGCAAGGTGGTGCGGCGGGTCTACGACTTTCTGGCCGAGGCGATCCCGCGCGAGTTGGTTGTCAGCGTATCTTGATCGCTAGCTGCGGGATGAGGCGGCGTGGGTGCCGGCAGCAAACGCAACAGCGCCAACACATCGTCTTTCGTGCGATAGCGACCAAACGCCGCTTCGTCCTGCTGGCGCACGATCGGGAAGGTGTCGAGCACGTAGCCCGCATCGACTTCAATCAGCCCGTAGAGGTGGAAGAACAGCGCATCAAGCGCCGCCATGCGCTTGCGCCGGTCTTCGTCGTTCCAGACAAACGGGGGCAGCACCTCGCCTAGTGCGTCGACGTAGCCGAGGTCGCGCGCAAAGGGCGCGAGGTCGTGGGCGGTGTAGCTCAGGGCCAGTACCTGCGGGATAACGAAGTCGGCGACGGTGGGGTTTGGGTGGTGGCCGTTCATGAGGCCTGCGCTGCGCATGTGACTGGCAAACGCCGAGGGCAATGGTTTACCAAATCGCTCGGCAGCAATGAGCGGAAGCTGCTCGACGATGTACCAATTCAGGTGCGTCGATTGCGCCTTTTGCCGCGTCACAAAGTCGAAGATCATCGAGTTCAAGTTTGCCAAGAGGCAGCTCGCCTGCGCGGCGGAAATCCCATCCGCCCCGCCCACCAGAAGTGGCAACGTGTTGCCGGCGGCGACGCTCGAAACGATGCACGCGATCATCGTTCGCACGTCCGTGCTGCGAGCGATATCGCGAAATCCGATCATCCAGGGCGAGCTTAGGCCGTTGGCAATGTCACTGGCGCGAACCCAGTACTGCGGCGTCGGAACGTGATCGACATCGGCCTTGTCGTAGCTCGTAAGCAGCGCGCCGATCGCGGCGTTGTGGAGATTGCCCTCATTGACCGTGACGCTTGCGTGCCGATGGTCGTATTGATGAATCATTCGCCCAACATAGAGCGGCACGGCTTCTTCAGACCCAGACCTCCAGCGACCCAAACCACTCGGCTTGAATCCTTCCTGAGTCAACTCCGGCGACGTCTTAAATAGCCCCGAGTCGTTCGTCATGTCGAACATGCGGGCGTACTTCACCGGCCACGCCTTCACATCCGGCAAGCGCCCACGTGATTCGTTGGTTTGGCCATGCCGCACCATGACCGGGTTGGCGTCGTACATGCGCATGGTGATCGCGGCATCCCGAGCATTGCGAAAAATCGGCGCGGCGCCGGTGTTCGGATTGACGCGCGCAAAGTCTTCAGCGTTCATGACCAGCGCTCGCTCCGGCACATCAAGCTCGTCCAGCGCATGGAGAAAAAACGCGCAGCGCGTTTGTGCAAACTTGCGAGTCAGGCCGCCAAAGATCAAAGTGCAGAACTTGAAGCTCGCGTGCACATCCGCGAAAAACACCTTGCGATTCTCGAAGTCAAACAAGGCGCCGAGCCGGCCGGTGGTGGCGATGCTCTTGAAGAACTCCGCCGCGCCCTTGTCCGCCGCAATGCCGCTGGGTGTGAGCAGGGCCACCACGCCAGCGCTTTGCACCAGAGCCTGCGCGCGCTCGACGAACAGGCTGTAGAGGTTGACGTCGCCGCCGCCCAGCAGCGGGTAGTCGCCCGCCTTGGACAGCACGCGCGCGTGGGCTTCGGCGCGCTGCACCGCCTGCGCATAGGCAGCGGCCAGCGGCGCCTTCTTGTCGTGCAGCGCCTTGATCATGGCCTTGCGATCGGCGGCGCGCGGCTGCGCGGCGATGGCCGGCTCGCGTTCGGCGAACCACTCCACTTCCTGCAGCTTGATGCGGTCCCACGGCGGGTTACCGATGACGGCGTCAAAGCCCGGCGCGCTTCCTGTGAACACGGTCGGAAACGCCGTCCACCAGTGGAAGAAGCGCTCGCGCAGGGCGAGTTCACGGGTGCGTACAAGTAGATCATTAGCCGCCGACACCGCGGGGCCTTCGCCTTCCACCACGCCGGCGGCCAAGGTCGCCACCAGATTGCGCTGGGGCGACAACAGCTCGCTCAGAGCCAAGCGCAATGTGGGGTCACCCAGCCGCGCAAGCTTCTCGGGCTTTTCTGGCGGCCACAGCGGCTCCAGCCAGCGCATGGCGCGCCAGAAATCCAGCAGCGCGTGCAGCGGCGCCACTTGCGCGTCGGCCTCGGCCGAGAGTTGTTTGGACAACTGCGCTTCAGCGATGTCGACATCGGTCAGATCGGCGACCTGGCTCAAGCTGCGTGCCGCGATGTCGAGCCGGTCGAGCTCACCTTTTTGAAACAACATGCCCAGCGCCTGCAAGCCGCGCTGCACCGCGTCGAGCCGCTCGCCGTGCAAGGAGTCGCCGTGCTTGAGGTGGTGGTCGAGAAAACTCAGTGGCGCGCCGACGGTGAAGGTGTGCAGCCACAGCGCCGTCTTAGCCAACTCCACCGCCATGGGGTTTTTGTCGACGCCGAAAATGCTCTTCTTCAACACCATGCGGCGCACGATGTGCCGGTCATCGAGCTGCGCGTCGGTCACCGTCCAGCCATGTTGAACCGCTTGCGCCTTGATGCTGCGCCGGATGTGCGCCACCCGCGCCACGATGGGGCTTTGCCAGGGCCGGACCTGCTCCACCAAGTGCGCCGCCCAGGGCTGTTCGGCCACCAGCAGTTGCGCTGCGGTGACGGCTTCAAGCACACGGTCAGCCAGGTCGTCCACGAGCGCCACCAGGAAGTGACCGCTGCCCATGGCTGGGTCGCAGATCTTCAACTCCAGCAAGGCCGAGGCCGGGTCAGCCCGGTCCAGCCGTTCCCATTCGGCCGGGTTCAGCGCGTGCTTTTTCTTCCAGCCGAGCACCAGCTTGTCGAAGGCCCGCGTACCTTCGTCGGCCAGCAAGCCCACCGACTCACGCAGGATCAAGCGCACCAG
>JANOJR010000331.1:0-4111 GCA_031418855.1 Rubrivivax sp. | reverse complement strand
GAAGGCGCTGTTGCTGGACTGGCTTGAAGGTGTCTACACCGCAGCAAGCCTTGACGACGCGCTGGCCGCGCGCAGCCGCTTGACGCACGGCGAAGTCATCATGACGCGCGACGGCCACGCGGTTTCGCAATACGCAGTGAGCTTTTACGCGCCCGACTCCGAGCAAGCCGGCATGCTGGCGCGCGCGCAAGAGATCGAAAACCTGGAGCGCGCCCAGCGCGCGCAGCAGCTCATCGCCGACGACGCCAAGAGCCAGACCGTGCGTTTTGAGGCCGCCTACACGCAGGTGGCGCAGCAGCTGCTGACGGCGCGGCGCGAGACGGCCGAGGCACAGCAGCGCGCACATCAACAGCAAGTCGAGCTGCTGCGCCTGACGCAGCTGGCCGCCGCCGCTAACCTTCGAAGTGAGCAGCTTGGCGACGAGCTCGCCGAGCTCGACGCGCAGCTCGAAGGCCTGGAAGAACGCCGCGCCACCGGCGAGGGCCGCTTCGAGCAGCTCGACATCGAACTCGGCACCGCGCAAGAGCGTCAAGCCGAACTTGAAGACGGCGCTATGGCCGCCGAGCGCGCGGTGAACGACGCCCGCGAGCAGCAGCGTGGTTTGGAGCGCCAAGCGCAAGAAGCGCTGTTCGAGTCGCGCGCGCTGCTGGCGCGCCGCGACGAGCTCACGCGCAGCATCCAGACCGCGCTGGAGCAAGTGCAGGGCAACGTACAGGCCGGCCAACAGCTTGAGTTGGAGCTCGGTACCCTGGAGGACGCGTCGGCACAAAGTGGTTTGCAAGCCGCGCTCGCACTCAAGCTCGAGCGTGAGGCCGCGCTGGCGGCCACACGCAGCGAGTACGACGACCTGGCGGCGAAGCTGCGCAGCAGCGACGAGCAGCGCCTGGCCGCCGAGCGCAGCCTGGACCCGATGCGCGAGCAGATCACCAAGTTGCAGTTGGAGCTGCAAGCCGCGCAACTTGGCGGCGCACAGTTCCTGGAGCAGCTCAGCGCCGCAACGGTGGACATGGCCGCACTGGCCGAGACCATCGAGCGTGACACCGTCAAGCTGTGGGGCTTGCAGACCGAGATCGACCGCCTCAACCGCGAGATCAACGCGCTGGGCGCCGTCAACCTGGCGGCACTGGACGAGCTCACGAGCTCGCGCGAACGCAAGACCTTCCTGGACGCGCAAAACGCTGACTTGCTGGAAGCCATCGGCACGTTGGAAGACGCCATCCACAAGATCGACCTGGAAACGCGCGACCTGCTGAGCCAGACCTTCAACCAGGTCAACGAGCATTTCGGCCGCATGTTCCCCAGCCTCTTTGGCGGTGGCACGGCCAAGCTGGTGATGACGGGCGACGAGATTCTTGACGCCGGCGTGCAGGTCATGGCGCAGCCACCCGGCAAGAAAAACAGCACCATCCATTTGCTCTCAGGCGGCGAAAAAGCACTCACCGCCATCGCCTTGGTGTTCGCCATCTTTCAGCTGAACCCGGCGCCGTTTTGTTTGCTCGACGAGGTTGACGCGCCGCTGGACGACGCCAACACCGAGCGCTACACCAAGCTTGTCAAGGAGATGAGTGCGGGCACGCAGTTCCTCTTCATCAGCCACAACAAGATCGCCATGGAAATGGCCGAACAGCTCGTCGGCGTGACGATGCAAGAGCAGGGCGTCTCGCGCATCGTGGCGGTGGATATGTCGGCAGCTGTCAGTCTGGCGGAAGCGGCATGAGCCCGCAGGCTTTGCCGAGGGCTCATTCCCGCTTGGCGGGATCGGCCGTAGGCCGTAGGGTGCCCAAATGACGCTGACCACCGCGCTGGCCATCCTCGGCGGCGTAGTGCTGATGGCTGTGCTCTTGCACGGCTGGTGGAGCGCGCGGCGGGCCTCGCCCAAGCCGGCGCTGGTGCAAGCGCCGTCCGAAGTGGCGCGGGTGGAGCCGGGGTTTGCCGAGTCGACCACCGCCTTGTCCGCCGAGCCGAGGCCCTTGAAGCGCGTGGCCACCATCGACGCCTTGATCGACGCCATCGCCACACTCGCACTCGACGCGCCGGTCAGTGGCGACATGGTGTTAGCCCATTTGCCCCCTAGCCGACGTGCCGGCAGCAAGCCGGTCTACATCGAAGGCCTGGACGCCGAGAGCGGCGAGTGGACGCCGCTGGCACCCGGGCACAGCTACAGCGAGCTGCAGGCCGCCGTGCAATTGGCCAACCGCAGCGGCGCGCTCAACGACATCGAGTACTCGGAATTTGTGCAGAAAGTGCAGGCCTTCGCCGACGCCGTGGGCGCCGCGCCCGACTTCCCCGACATGCTCGACGTGGTGGCGCGCGCGCGAGAGCTCGACGCGCTGACAGGCCCGCTCGACGCGCAACTGAGCCTGACGCTGCGCTCGAATTCGGTGGCCTGGTCGGCCGGCTACATCCAGCAGGTGGCCTCGCGCCACGGCTTCGTGGCGGGCGTGTTGCCCGGGCGGCTGGTGGTATCGGCCGCTGAAGAAGGCGCGCCGCCGCTGCTGGCCCTGAGCTTCGACGCGCAGGCCGCCCTGGCCGAAGACCCGCAACAAGCCCCCGTGCGCGAATGCCTGCTCACGCTGGATGTGCCGCAAATCGAAGAGCGGCTGGAGCCTTTCCCGGCCTGGCACCACGCAGCGCGCTCGCTCGCCGACGACATGGACGCCGCGATGATGGACGACCAGGGCCAGGTCATCACGCTGCACGCCTTTGCGGCTATCGGTAACGAGCTCAGTGGCCTGTACCGCCGCCTCGAAGCGCTGGACCTGGCCGCCGGTAGTGCGGCGGCGCGGCGCCTCTTCAGCTAACGCCGGTGTTGTGCTGACGCGCTGGCTTGCGCATCAGCACAAACTCTTCGGCGGAAGTGGGGTGAACGGCCATGGTGTGGTCGAAGTGTGCCTTGCTCGCACCCGCGCTCATGGCCACGGCCAGGCTCTGCACGATCTCTGGCGCGTCGGCCCCGGCCATGTGGATGGCCAGCACGCGGTCGGTGTGCGCGTCGACCAGCAGCTTCATGCGCGTGCGCTCGTGGCCGCCGATGAAGGCCTGCTTCATCGGGCGGAAATCGGACTCATAGACATGCAGCGCGCGGCCTGACGCGGCCAACACTTCTTCGCTGGGCCCGATGCTGGCCAGCGGCGGCAGCGTGAAGACGGCGCTGGTCACCAGCGAGAGATCAACGCTGCGCGGCGCGGCACCAAACAAGGTGTCGGCCAGCGCGCGGCCCTCGGCGATGGCGACGGGCGTGAGGTTCATGCGGTTGGTGACGTCGCCGATGGCGTAGACCTCGGGCGCGGTGGTGAACATCGCATCGTCGACCGGCACGGCATGCTGCTTGTCGAGTGTGATGCCGAGCTTCTCTAAGCCCAGCCCTTGTGTGTTCGGGCGCCGACCTGTGGCGTTGAGCGCCCAGGGGAATTCACGCTCCGTGCCATCAGCAAAGTGCAGCGCCGCGCCCGCAGCGCGGCGGCTGACCGACACCGGCGCCAGGCCTGGATGCAGGCTCACGCCAGCGCTGGACAAGGACGCCGCAGCCGCGCTGCGCAACATGCCGTCAAAACCACGCAAGGGCAGCTCGGCGCGATAGAAGAGTGCGACCTGCACGCCCAGGCGCGCCAGCATGCTGGCGAACTCGATGGCGATGTAGCCACCGCCGATCACCGCCGCCGCGCTGGGCAAGGTTTGCAGATCGAGCAAGTCGTCGCTGGTGGCGCAGGCCCCGATGCCGGGGATGCTGTCGGTGATGGGCGCGCTGCCGGTGGCGATGAGGATGTGGCGCGCGGTGGTCAGCCTGTCGCCGACGCGCACCTGGCCCGGGCCTTCGATGCGCGCCCAGCCCTCGATCAAATTCACGTGTCCGTCGCGCAGCATGTCGCGATAGACGCCCTCCAGGCGTGCTGTCTCGGCAGCCTTGGCCGCCGCCCAGCGCGCCATCGAAAAGCTCGGCGCGTCGAGCTGCCAGCCGTAGCCACGCGACTGCGCAAAGTCGTCGGCGAACTGCGCCGCGTACATCAAGAGCTTCTTGGGCACGCAACCGCGCAGCACGCAGGTGCCGCCGACGCCGCGCCCTTCGACGATGGCCACACGTGCGCCGTGCAAGGCCGCGCGACGCGACGCG
>JANOJR010000330.1:0-5253 GCA_031418855.1 Rubrivivax sp. | reverse complement strand
TCGCCCCAGGCGCGTTTGCTGGCGAAGTTGCGCTGCGGCGAAATCTGCTCGGTGCTGACCTTGGCCCAGTCGCACTCCAGCTCTTCGGCCACCAGTTGCGCCAGGCCGGTGAGCGTGCCCTGGCCCATCTCGGAGCGTGCGATGCGCACGACGCAGCTGTCGTCGGGTTTGATCACGACCCAGAGATTGACCTCGCTGCCAGCGACAGTTTGGGCCGGCGCAGGGACGTGCCATCCCAATGTCAAGGCGCCAGTGCCAGCACCTGCTAACACCATAAAGTCACGGCGTGTGTGGCCGGCGCGATGGGTGGTCTTGCTGTTCATCAAACGCTCCTCAAGCCTTGGGCTGCTGGCTGGCCATGCGGGCGGCGAGGTGCACCGCCGCGCGGATGCGCTGGTAGGTGCCGCAGCGGCAGATGTTGGTCATCGCTTCGTCGATGTCCGCATCCGTCGGCTTGGGCTTTTTGCCCAGCAAGGTGACCGCCGCCATGATCTGCCCCGACTGGCAATAGCCGCACTGCGGCACGTCGAGCTCGGCCCAGGCCTGCTGCACCGCATGCGAGCGGTTCTTCGACAAGCCTTCGATGGTGATGATCTTGTCGTTGGCGGCCACGCTGGACAGCGGTGTCGCGCACGAGCGGCGCAGCTCGCCGTTGATATGCACCGAGCAGGCGCCGCACTGCGCGACACCGCAGCCGTACTTCGTGCCCGTCATGTTGAGCTGCTCGCGCAGCACCCACAGAAGCGGTGTGTCGGCTTCGACGTCGACGTCGCGAATCTGGCCGTTGATGTTCAGCTTGGGCATTGGTTCTCCGGGGGTTCGCTGCCGAGATGAGCCTAACTCTGCCTCGCAGGCCGGGACGGCGCAATCGGGGCCCGCCAGCGTGTCGCGGCCGCGTCGGCGCTGGCTGCGGCCGGTGTTCCGCGCTGCGGGAGGCAAGCGCGGGCGCGGCCACGCCTGCTTCGCCCCTAGCATCGCGGTTATGACCGAGATTCGCGCCTTGCTGCTGACCGACGTGGTGGACAGCACCCAGTTGTCGGAGCGGCTTGGCGACGCGGCGATGGCGCAGGTCTGGCTGGCGCATGACCGCGTGGCGCGCGACCTCTTGCCGCCCTGGCGCGGGCGCGAGATCGACAAGACCGACGGCATGCTGCTGATATTCGACGACGCCAGCGACGCCGTGCAGTACGCCTTGGCCTACCACCAGGCGCTGGCGGCGCTTGCGGTGCCGCTGCAAGCGCGCGCAGGACTGCACGTCGGCGCGGTGATCCTGCGCGAAAACTCCGCCGCCGACATCGCCCTAGGCGGCAAGCCGTTGGAAGTCGACGGCCTGGCCAAGCCCACTGCCGCGCGCGTGATGTCGCTAGCGCGCGGCGGCCAGACCTTGCTAACACCCGAAGCACGCGCCGCCGTGGCGCCGCTGCTCGACGGCCCCGGGCTGCACGCGGTCTCGCACGGCCACTGGCTGCTCAAGGGCGTGGCCGACCCGCTGGAGTTGTTCGAGGTCGGCCCGGAGCCGCTGGCCTTTGTCGCCCCCGTTGGCAACGACAAGGTGCACCGCGTGCTGCGCGTGGGCGAGCGCTGGCTGCCCCTGCGCGAGGTGCCCAACAACCTGCCCGGGCAGCCCAACGCCTTCATCGGCCGCGAGCGTGAATTGTTTGAGTTGAAGGCGCTCTTGCGCAAGGCCAGGCTGGTGACGCTGCTGGGCATGGGCGGGCTGGGCAAGTCGCGGCTGAGCCTGCAGGCCGCCGCCGAACTGATGGCCCACTACCCCGACGGCGTCTGGTTCATCGACCTCGCGCCCCTGCGCGACGGCAAGCTCGTGCTGGCCGAAGCCGCGCAGGTGCTGGGCCTGCGCGAAGAGCCCGGCCGGCCGCTGCTGGTTTCGCTGGAGCAACTGCTCAAGGACCGGCGCGTGTTGCTGGTGGTCGACAACTGCGAGCACCTGCTGGCCGCGGCGGCCAGCCTCATCCACGCCGTGCTTCAGGCCGCGCCCAAGGTCGCGGTGATGGCCTCGAGCCGCGCCTCGCTGCGCATTCCGGGCGAGCACATCTACGCTGTCAAGCCGCTGCCCTTGCCCGCCGCCAGCGACGGCCTGGCCACGCTGTCGCGGTCGACGGCGGTGCGTCTTTTCGTGGCGCGCGCCCGCGAGCAACGCCCCGACTTCGAACTCAGCGAGGCCGAGGCGCCGGCGGTGGCCGAGCTGGTGGCGCGCCTGGAAGGCATCCCACTGGCGCTGGAGCTGGCGGCGGCACGTCTGCTTGCCCTCTCGGTCAGCGAGATCAATCGGCGGCTGAAGAACCGATTCAAGTTGCTCACCGGTGGCAGCCTTGTGCGCGACGAGCGCCAGCAGACGCTGCGCGGGCTGGTCGACTGGTCTTACGACATGCTCGAAGCCCCCGAGAGGGCAGCGCTGCAGCGGCTGGCGGTGTTCCGCGGCGGCTTCGATCTGCCCGCGGCCGAAGCCGTCTGCGCCGACGCCGAACTCGAGGCCGACGAGGTGATGGACCTGGTCGCCTCGCTGGTCGAGAAGTCGCTGGTGGCGATGGAGCAGCGCGACGGCGAAAGTCGCTTTCGCATGTTAGAGACGATCCGCGAATACGCTGGCGAAAAACTGGCCGAGAGCCAGGGCATGCAGGCTGCGGCGGCGGCGCGACACTGCCACTACTTCTTCGACCTCTCCAAGCGGGGCCGCGACGGCATGCAAGGGCCGCAACAGCGCCAGTGGCTGGACCGCCTGGGCCTGGAGCACGACAACCTGCGCGCGGCCATGCGGGTGCCGCAGACCGACGACAGCGGCGTCGACCCCTTCGTGGCGCTGAAGATGGCCGTGGCGCTGCAGAACTTCTGGGTCGTGCGCGGCTTCAGCACCGAAGGCCGCACGGCGGTGGCCGAAATGCTGGCGCATGCGGCCGTGGCGGCCTCGGCCACCGCGCGCGCGCATGGCCTGTATGTCGGCGCCGTGCTGGCCTTAACGCAAGGCGAGCTGGCCGAGGCGCTGCGCATGCTGGAAGAGTGCCTGCTGTTGCGCCGCCAGGGCGGCACGTCAGTGGAAGTGGCCAGCACCTTGTCGACGCTGACCGCGACGCGCCTAAGCAGCGGCGACATCGAAGGTGCGCGTCGCGACGGATGCGAGGCGGTGGCGCTGTTTGGCCAGAGCACGCATCGGGTGGGCCAGGCGATTTCGACCACGCAGCTCGGGCAGGTCGAGGCCCATGCGGGCGAACTCGAGGCCGCGCGCGGCTACCTGCATGCCGCGCTGGTGATCGCCAAAGCCATCGGCAACCTCGACACCGAGGGCGAAGCCGAAATGGTGCTCGGCGAGGTGGCCATGGACTCCGGCGACGAGGCGCAAGCTAGGCAGCATCTGCAGCGTTCGCTGCAGGTCTTTGCCGACGCTGGCGACCCTCGCGGCCAAGCCAGCGCGCGCTACGCGCTGGGCGGTCTGGCGCTGCGCGTCGGCGACCCGGCCAGCGCTGGGCCCTGGCTGCACGACGCGCTGGTGGCTTTCGACGGCTTCGAGATGCGCGGCCCCTGGGTCGGTTGCCTGGAAGCCCACGCCGAGCTCGCCCTTGCCATGCACGATGCCACGCTGGCCTGCGGGCTGGCCGCAGCCGCGCATCGTCTGCGTGGCGGCCTGCAGTTGGTGCGGGCACCGGCGCAGCAGGCACGCTGGCTGCGCTTGCTCGAGGCTGTGCGCAGCAGTCTTGGCGACGCGGCCTATGACGCGGCCTGGACCGTCGGCACGGCATGGGACGGCGGCGAGCTGCGTCGACTCGCGCTGGGGCTGGGAGCGGCCGCGCTAGCGTGAGGCCGCAACGTCAAGACCTTAGACGCCCCAGCTGGGCGCAGCCTCCGCGTTTGCCGTGGCGCGCTTCGGCGGGTCACCCGCACGTGGGGACGTTCAGTCTGACGGTTGCGTCGACCAGGAGCGCAGCTTGCCCGGGTTGAGCAGGCCTTGCGGATCGAAGCGCTGCTTCATCGCCAGCGCGGGGTCGCTGGCCATCAGCTGCGCGGCCGACAGCGCCGAGCGGTCCATGTCGCGCAACTTGCCGCCGTCTTCGAGGATGTAGACATGCGGGTTGTTGATGGTGGCGCCGTGCTCGCGGTAGATCTGCATGACTTGCTGCAAACGTTCTTCGCTCGTGTAACGCACGATCTGCAAGCCGCTGCACGTATGCGCGCCGCTGGTGAGGCGGATGAACTCCAGGTGCATCATCACTTCGGGCGTTAGTGCTTGGTGCAGCGCCAGCACTTGTTCGCGCTGCTTGGCCGGGTCAAAACGGCTTTGGATGTAGCTCAGCTCCTTGTCGACCTTCAAGGCTTGCAGCGTGGTGTGGTTCCAGCAGTATTCGATCAGCGTGCGCTTGCTGGCTTTGACTTCAGCCGCGTCTTTGCGGTAGGTCACGGTGCCGCCGTGCGCCTTGATAAGCTCACGCACGGCGTCTTCGCCCGAGGCGGCAACGAGCATCAGCGCAGCGTGGCAGCCTGCGGGCAAGTGCGCCTTCAAAACGCTGAAGTACTCGGGGATAGGCGCAGCCATCAAGGCCAGCTCTTTCTTCACGATGCCGGGCGCGTGGCCGTTCATCGTGATGCAGAAGTCCAGCCCCGCTTCAAACGTCTCGAAGGTGGCGATGAGCTCCAGCCACGGCAGCGCCGGCGCCAACGCCACTTCAAGCTCGAGCACGATGCCGTTGGTGCCCCAGCGGTGGTGAAACAGCAGCGCCTCGGCGCCACGCAGCTCCACGATGTGCGGCTCGACTTCCACCGACATCACACGCGCCGCGAGCACGCTGCCCGCCGCCGCCACAGGCCCGTAAGTGATGGAGCCCGCGCCGCCAAAACCGCCGCCGAAGAGGCCACCGAGCGTGGCCGCGCGGAAGGTCGACGGCAGCCAGCGCAGCTCCCAGCCCGACGGCTGCGCCTGGCGGTCGAAGTCGGCCAAGCGGATACCGGCCATGGCGCGGCCCACGCCGTCGCGCGCCCAGCCAAAAGTATTGAGCGCGCTCAGGTCGAGCAGCAAGCCGCCGTGCAGCGGCACGATCTGGCCGTAGTTGCCCGTACCCGAACCACGCAGCGTGATCGGCACGCCGTGCTGCGCACAGGCGCCCACGGCCAGGCGCAGCTCGTCTTCATTGCCAGGGCGCAGCGCCAGCTCGGCCACCTTGCCTTGCAGCTGGCGCTTGAGCACAGGGCTGAACCACGAGAAGTCTTGCGACAGGCGCGCGAGCTGCGTGGCGTCGTCGATCCACG
>JANOJR010000329.1:0-5456 GCA_031418855.1 Rubrivivax sp. | reverse complement strand
GCCGTGCGCACCATGCCCACGATGCCGCCTGCCGGGCCCGAGAGGATGGCGTCTTTGCCCTGGAAGTGATGCGCTTCCGCGAGGCCACCGCTGCTTTGCATGAAGAAGAGGCGCACGCCGGGCATCTGCGCACCGACGCGTTCGACATAACGCCGAAGAATAGGTGACAGATAGGCGTCGACGACGGTGGTGTCGCCGCGCGACACCAGCTTCATCATCGGGCTGACTTCGTGCGAGACGCTGACCTGCGTGAAGCCGAGCTCACGGGCCAGCGCAGCCGCCGCCTGCTCATGCTGCGTGAAGCGCCAGCCGTGCATGAAGACGATGGCGCAGCTGGCCAGCCCCGCACTGCGCGCGGCTTGCAGCTCGACGCGCAGCGCCGCCAGGTCCAGCGCCGTCAAGACTTCACCCGTCGCCGACACGCGCTCTTGCGCTTCGACCACACGTTCGTACAAAAGCTCGGGCAGCACGATGTGGCGCTCAAACAGGCGCGGGCGGTTTTGGTAAGCGATGCGCAGCGCGTCGCGAAAGCCGCGTGTGGTGATCAGCAGCGTGCGCTCGCCTTTGCGCTCCAGCAGCGCGTTGGTCGCCACCGTCGTGCCCATCTTCACGCAGTCCACCCGCTCTGGCGTGATGGCCTGGCCGGCTTGCAAGCCGAGCAGGCGGCGGATGCCTTCGACGGCAGCGTCACGATACTGCTCGGGGTTTTCACTGAGCAGCTTGAGCGTGTGCAGCGCGCCGCCCGGCGCGCGGCCCACGATGTCGGTGAAGGTGCCGCCGCGGTCGATCCAGAACTGCCAGCGCTCAGTTGCAGGGTTAGCACTCATCGTGACTCCATCGACTCGTTGCGCGGCGGCTGCATCCGCCGCCGCGGTTCGTACGTAGCATCGCTGTCAACCCAAGGAGCGACACCATGCGACTGCTGCCCATCATGCTTGCCCTGCCGTTCAGTCTTGCCATGGCACAGGCGCCCGCGCCGAACCTGGAGGCCGGCCGCGCGCGCGCCACCACCGTGTGCGCGGCGTGCCACGGCGCCAACGGCATCAGTGTGACGGACGTCATTCCCAACCTGGCAGGCCAGAAGGCGGCCTACCTGCAAGCCCAACTCACGGCGCTCAAATCCGGCACGCGCAAGAACGCCATCATGGGCGCCATCGCGACACAACTCGGTGCTGAGGACATCGTCAACGTGGCGGCGTATTTCTCGTCGCTGCCCGGCGCGGGCGTGGCCAGCGCAAAGTCCGACTTCCTGCCCGGGCTGACCAAGACGTCGGCCACACTGCCCGAGGGCTACCCGGCCAATTTCACGATGTACCAAACCGTCAACCGCGCCGACATCAACCAGGTGCGCTACCTCTACGCCAACGCGGTGGCGTTGGCGGCTGCACGTGAGGGCAAGACGCTGCCCGAAGGCTCGGTGCTGGTGCTGGAGCAGCACGCCGCCAAACTCGGTGACGACAAGAAACCGGTCGTCGGTGCTGACGGCTTTTATGTGCGTGACCGCACCCTGGCCTACGCCATCATGGGCCGCGAAGCGGGCTGGGGCAACGACATCCCCGAGATGCTGCGCAATGAGAACTGGAACTACGCCGTCTTCACGCCCGAGAAGAAAATGCGCGCCGGCGTGAACCAGGCCGAGTGCCTGGCCTGCCACAAGCCGCTGGACAAAACGAGCTTCACCTTCTCGATCGAGCCGCTGAAGATGTTTGCGGCGAAGGCGCGCTGAGCTCGCAGGCAGCGTCACTTGCTGACACCCATCACCGCGTCCGGCAGCCAGGTCACGATCTGCGGGAACACGGTGATGAGGGCGATGCACAACACCAGGCAGCCAAAAAACGGCAGCGCTGCGCGCGCGATGGTGTTGCTGTCTTTGCCCGTCATGTTTTGCAAGACGAAGAGGTTGAAGCCACCGGCGGCGTGACCTCGGCGATCTCGACCAAGAGCACGATGAAGATGCCGAACCAGACCAGATCGAAGCCGGCCTTCTGGATCATCGGCAGCACCACGGCGCTGGTCAGCACGATCATCGAGATGCCGTCGAGCGCCGTGCCGAGCACGAGGTAGACCACCGTCAACACGGCGATGAGTGCGTAGGGCGACAGGTTCATCGCGTTGACCCAATCCGCCAGCTCGCGCGGGATGCCGGTGAAGGCCATCGTCTTCGTGAGGAACGCTGCGCCGGCCAGGATGAACATGATCATGCAGCTCACGCGTGTGGCGCTCATCAGCCCTTCCCAGAAGTTCTTCCAGGTCAGCATGCGGCCAAAGCCTGCGATGGCCAATGAGCCCAGCACGCCGTAAGCGGCGCACTCGGTGGCCGTGGCCCAGCCGGCGATGAGCACCCAGACGATGAAGACGATGAGCAGCGCGCAGGGGATGAGGCTGCCCGAGCGGCGGATCTTCTCTTTCAAGCTCAGGCGCTCGCCGGCGGCCGGAACTTTCTCGGGGTGGCGCAGGCTCCACCAGACGATGTAGCCCGAGAACAGCGCCATCAACAAGAAGCCCGGCAGGAAGCCGGCGAGGAAGACGCGGATGATCGACGCGTCTGCCGCCACCGCATAAACCACCATGGTGATCGACGGCGGAATCAAGATGCCCAGGGTGCCCGCAGTGGCCAGCGAGCCCAGTGCCATGCCTTCGTCGTAACCACGGCGCTTGAGTTCAGGCAGTGCGACTTTGGCGATGGTGGCGCAGGTGGCGGCCGATGAGCCCGAGACCGAGCCGAAGACGCCGCAGCCCAGGATGGTGGTGTGCATCAACCGCCCCGGCACACGCTCCAGCCAGGGCGCCAAGCCTTCGAACATCTGCTCGGACAAGCGCGTGCGAAAGAGGATTTCGCCCATCCAGATGAAGAGCGGCAGCGCCGCTAACTCCCAACTTGCACTGGACTCCCAGAAGGCCGAGAAGAGGTTCTTGCCGGGCAAGGTGGTGGTGAAAAAGAACTGCCCGATCCAGCCGACGATGGCCAGCGTCATGGCAATCCACACGCCGCCGGCAAGGAACAGCAGCATGACGATCAGGAGGAAGGCGCCGAGCCAGACTAAGTCCATGGAGTGTTGCCTTCAGACGTCTTCAGAGAAATCGCCGCGCGCATGGCGCTCTTCGACCAGGCGAACATAGGTCGGCTTGTGGCCGCGCAGCACGAGCACAAACTCGTCGAGCACGGCGATGAAAAACAGGAGCGCGCCGACGACGAAGCTCATCTGCGGAATCCACAGCGGCACCACCAGCAAGCCGTTGGCCATGTCTTGCAGCTGCCAGCTCTCGAAGGTGAAGCTTGCGGCCCAGAACGCGAGGTAGCCGATCGCGACCGCCGCCACCGCGAGTGAGCCGAGCTCGAAGCCGTGGCGCACACGCTGTGGCAAGCTTTCCAGCAGTAGGCTGACCCGAACAAAGTCGCCATTGCGAAAACTCTGCGCCATCGCCAAGAAGGCGGCGGCGGCGCACAGCCAGGCCACAAGATCATTGATGGTGCCCACGCGCCAACCGACTTCACGGCCGATGGAGGCGTAGATCATCAAGACGAAGATCAAGAGCACACACAGCCCCGCCAGGGCTGCGGCGGCGTCGTACAGGGCATCAAGGAAGCGTCGCATGGGGTGATCCTAGGGGCCGCTGGCGTGCGCCGGGGTTGGGGATTACTTGCGGAAGGCGTCGATCACCGCCTTGCCGTCAGCGCCCGCCGTGGCCAGCCAGTCGGCCGTCATGCGCTCACCGATGGTCTTGAGCTCGCGCTTGAGGCCTTCGGCGCTGGCGTCGATCTTCATGCCCCTGGCCGCCAGCTCTTTGAGGTACTCGGCATCCTTTTGTTCGCTGATCTGCCAGCCACGCGCTTCGGCCGCCGTGGCAGTCTTGAGCACGGCGTCTTGGGTAGGTTTGTCGAGTGCGTCAAAGGCCTTCTGATTCACCACCACGATGTTGCGCGGCAGCCAGGCGGCCACGGCGTAGAAGTGCTTCACGTGCTCGTGCAGCTTGCTGTCCACGCCACTGGCGCTTGATGTCAGGAAGTTGTTCACCGCGCCGGTGGCCAGCGCCGCCGGCAACTCGGCCAGTTGCACGGTGACGGGCACGGCACCCACCAGTTCGGCGATCTTTGACGTGGCCGGGTTGTAGGCGCGCATGCGCGTGCCTTTCAGGTCCGCCAGCGTGGCCACCGGCTTGACGCTGTACAGGCTTTGCGGCGGCCACGGCACGGCAAACAGCAGCTTCATGCCTTGACTGCCGAGCACACGCTCCAGCGCCGGGCGCGAGACGTCATTGAGCCTCTTCGCTTCGGCGTAACTCGTGGCCAGGAAGGGGATGGAGTCCAGGCCATAAAGCACGTTGTCGTTGGCCGCGCCCGAGACGATGAATTCGCCAATGGGCGTTTGCGCCGACTGCACCGCGCGCTTGATCTCGTTGGCCTTGAACAGCGACGCGCCGGCGTGCACGACGACCTTCAACTTGCCGGCACTGGCCTTGTCCAGCTCGTCGGCAAACCATTGCAGGTTTTGCACCTGGAAGGTGTTGGCACCGTAGCCCGAAGGCAGGTCCCACTTGGTTTGCGCCCAGGTCGGCGTGGCGCCGGCGAGCGTCAAGGCAGCGGCAAGGATGAGGTGCTTCATTCGAATCTCCAGGCTCAGAAACTGGCCAGTTGGTGGTTGAGCAAATCGGTGATCAACATCGCGCCCGGTGCGTGCGTGATGGCAAGTGGCGGGCGCGCTTGCATCAGCGCGGCCTGCGGCGTGACACCACAAGCCCAGAACACGGGCAGCTCGTCGGGCATCACGTCCACAGCGTCGCCGTAGTCGGGCTGGGCGAGGTCTTTGATGCCGATGAGTGCGGGGTCGCCCAGGTGCAGCGGCGCGCCATGCACGGCCGGGTAGCGTGAGGTGATCTGCACGGCGCGTATCGCGTCGGCGGCTTTCATCGGGCGCATCGTCACCACCAGCGGCCCGGCAAACGGGCCGGCGGCCACAGTGGCAAGGCTAGTGCGGTACATCGCCACGTTGCGGCCCTGCTGCACATGGCGCAGCGGCAAGCCGGCGTCGAGCAGCGCCTGCTCGAAGCTGAACGAGCAGCCGATGACGAAGCTGACCAGGTCATCGCGCCACAGCGAAGTGATGTCGGTGGGCTCGTCCACCAGAACACCGTCGCGCCAGACGCGGTAGCGCGGCAGGTCGCTGCGCAGGTCGATGTCGGCGCCCAGGCTGGGCAGCGCGGGGTTACCAGCGTCACCGACCGCCAGCAAGGGGCAGGGGCGCGGGTTGCGTTGGCAATAGAGCAAGAAGTCGCCAGCCCAGGCGCGGGGCAGGATGACCACGTTACCCTGCACATGGCTCGTGGCCAGGCCGCTGGTGTGGCCGCTGAATTCACCGCTCCGAATGGCGGCGCGCAAGGAGCTGGTTTGCATGGGACGCGATTGTGCGAAGCGCACCGTCGGTTCAGCAAATGCAAAGTTTTTCTATGGCTTCAGC
>JANOJR010000328.1:0-20173 GCA_031418855.1 Rubrivivax sp. | reverse complement strand
CGTCACTTCTTTGGTTTGACCGGCGGCCAAGACCAGCGACGACGGGTTGAGCACGGCGCTGAAGCCGGCCAGGCCGCTGAGCGTGGCGTTGAAGGTCGCCGGGTTGCCGCTGACGTTGGTGAGCCGGCGCTTGACGGTCTGGATGCCGACCAAGTCGCCGATGGCGATCGACGCCAGGTTCAGGTCGCTGGCGTCGATGCGCAGCGAGGCACAGTCCGGGGCAGTGCGATTGCCGACGCCGCACAGAAAACCCAGCCAGTCGTCGATGCCGGTGTCGAACACCACGCCGGGGTTGATGGCCAGGTTGGGCCGCATGTGGCCGGCGCCTTGGCGGAAGATGCGCTCGGCTTCGGTGGTGCTGTCGAGCACGTCGGACGCGCTGGTCATCAGGGCGGACTTGATGGCCATTGGCGACCAGCTGGGGTGAAGCTGCCTGAGCAGCGCGGCGAGGCCGGCCACATGCGGCGTTGCCATCGAAGTGCCACTCTTGACGAGGAAATTTGCGCCGTCCCTTGGATCGGGCGGCACGGCGGCCAGGATCTCGAGACCGGGCGCCGTGATGTCGGGTTTGAGGATGTCCCCGTTGCCCGGAATCAATGGACCACGCGACGAGAAGTAGGCGGTGAAGGGTGACGCGGCGTCGAACACCAACTCGCCGTGAATGGAGGCGGTGGCACCGGCGTTGGCAGCGTAGGCCTTGACCGCAGCGCGCTCGCTTTCGAAGAGATGCACGGTGGGCACAGAGTGCAAGTCGGCCTGGAGAGTGTCGCGCTGGGTGTTCACCAGCACCATGCCCACACCACCGGCCTGCTTCACGGCCAGGCTCTTGTTGATCCGACTAGAAACCCCGCGGTCGCAGACCACGATCTTGCCGGCCACCTTCGCCGGGTCGAGCACTATGGCGCCATCGGCGGCGCCGAAGCAGTAGCCCAGCGCGGCAGGGTCGGCGCCCGGCAACCCAACAGCCGAAGCGTTGACCAGCGGCTTCGCGGTCAGCGAGGCCGGTGCCGAGCGGCCCTTGAATACCTGCCCGAGTCCGGTGGTGAGCGTGCCTCGCGCCTCGCGGTTGTGCGTGCCGGCGGCGACCGTGGTGACCCAGGGCGCGATGTTCGCGATGGTGCTTGCTGCCGGGCCCTCGTTGCCTGCCGCCGCCGAAGCAAACACGCCCGCCTCGGCCGCACGCAGGAAAGCGCTGTCGATGGAGTTGGCAAAGTTAGTTGAGCCGAAGCCGCCGAAGCCGCCGATGCTGTAGTTGATGACATCGACACCGTCGGCCACGGCTTGGTCGATGGCGGCGATGAGGTCGGTGCGGAATCCATGAGCGTCCCAAATCGCCTTGTAAACGGCAACGCGAGCGCGCGGCGCGATGCCGCTGACGCTGGCAGTTAGGCTCTCCGCCGTGGTCGGCGTGCCGGTGACCGCCACGTTGGCATTGCCTGCCGCCGTGGCCGCCACGTGTGTGCCATGCGAATCGAAGTCGCGCGGCGAATTGAAATCGGCCGGGAACTGCGCATCGATGCCGGCATTGCCGCCGCGTGCAGCGTTGAACCAACGCGCGCCGATGAGCTTCTGGTTGCAATGGCTGGCGTTGAAGGCTTCGCCGGGTACACAGCGGCCGTGCCAGCCGGGGATCTGCTGGTAGGCCAGCTTGCCGTCCGTGCTGGGGTTGCCGTTGCCGTCGACGCGGTCTGAAAAGCTCGGATGCTCGGGCCAGATGCCGGTGTCGATGACGCCAATGATCACGCCTTCGCCAGTGGCGCCGGTACGGCTCCAAAAGCCACTCGGGCCGGTCAAACCCAGGAAGCTCGGCGTGACCGAGGTCGCCAAACGGTGCGCCACATCTTTCTCGACGGCCAGCACGCCTGGGGTCTTGGCCAGCGCGGCCGCTTGCGCCGGGCTCAGGTCGGCCGCGAAGCCGTTGAACACCACGCCGTAGCTGTAGAGCTTTCGGCCGCCGCCAGCAGCGCCGAGCAGCGCGTCGTGCCGAGCGGCGAGGTGGCTCATGTAGCGCATCACCTTGGCATCGTTCGGGTCGATCTTCTGCCCCTTGGCCGGCTTGGTGGCGGCGTAACCGGCGATGCCGCCGCTGTACGCCGTGACGGGCAACTCGGCCAGCTGCACGATGTAGGCGCCGTTGCGGGGCAGGCGTTTGTCGGCGCCCCTTGAGTGGTCGTCGCTAGCGGCCATGGCCGTGGGCGACATGCCGCAGGCTGCGGCGGCCAAGGTGGTGATGTTGGCAACGCGTCGGTACCTGCGGTTCAGGCTCATGGTCGTTTGCTCCGGGTGGGTGCGTGGGCTCAAGTCCGCGACATCCAAGCGGGCATCGCGCATCGCCATGCTCAGTGGCGGCCGTTGCGGCGGCGTTGCGGCGGGCGAAGCTCGTGTCAGCCCATCGTTCACTGCCCCTGTAAGTCGACCATTAAGCTGAAAACTGCAAAATAGTCGCGACTATTTGCTAGACTCAAGCGAAATGGACGCCGTCAACCGCTACCTGCTCGCCCGCATCCGCGCCGACCTGGTGACCAAGATGGTCGTCTTGACGGGCCCGCGCCAGGTCGGCAAGACGACGCTGGCGCGGGCCTTGATGCAGACCCACGAGCCGGCGCAATACCTGAACTGGGACGTCGCCGCCGACCGCGCCGTGCTGCAGCGCCAAAGCTGGTCGCCTGCCGCCAAGCTCTTGGTGCTGGATGAAATCCACAAGATGGCGGGCTGGAAAACCTGGCTCAAGGGCGTGGTCGACGCACGCGCGCCGGGCCAGGCCTTGCTCGTCACAGGCAGCGCGCGCATGGAAACCTTCCGCCAAAGTGGCGAGTCGCTGGCCGGGCGCTACTTTGCGCTGCGCCTGCACCCGATCTCGGTGCGCGAGTGGTGCGACAGCGCGGGCGCCACGCCTGAAGACGCCCTGGCGCGGCTGCTCGAGCGCGGCGGCTTCCCCGAGCCCTTTCTCGCCGATGAGCCCGAGCACGCCCAGCGCTGGCGCGCGCAGTACATCACCGACCTCGTGCGTGAAGACGTGCTGGAGTTTTCACGCGTGCAAGAGATCGGAGCGCTGCGGCTCTTTGTCGACGTGCTGCGCGAACGTGTCGGCTCGCCGCTTTCGCTGGCCTCGATCGCGCGTGACCTGGCGGTGTCCCCCACTACCTTAAAACGTTATCTCGACATCCTGCAGGCGCTCTTCATCGTCTTCACGGTGCAGCCCTGGCATCACAACGTGGCGCGTTCCTTGTTGCAGGCGCCCAAGGTGTATTTCTATGACAGCGGCCTGGTGCGCGGCGACGAGGGCCTGCGTTTTGAGAACGCGGTGGCGGCCATGTTGCTCAAGCATGTCGAGTACCAAACCGATACGCGCGGTGTGGCGGCGGGGCTGCACTACATCCGTACCAAAGATGGCGCCGAAGTCGACTTCGCGCTTGCGCTGGATGGCGCGCTCACGCATCTCATCGAGTGCAAGCTGACCGACACCAAGCCGCACCGCGCGCTGGCGGGTTTTGCCGAACGCTTCGAGCCGGCGCCGGCGGTGCAACTGGTGCGCCACTTGCGCCAGGAAGAGCAGCGCGGGCGCGTGGCCATCACCGCCGCCGCCGGCTGGCTGGCGCGTCTGGACGCCTGAAGCAAGGGGGTTGGCGGTCACCGGCCGCTGGCATCATCACCCGATGTTTGCGCTGGAGATCCTTGGAGCGACCCGGCTGCGCCGCGACGGTGCGCCGCTCGTGCTGGGCGTGAAGAAGACGCTGGCCTTGCTTGTGCTGCTCAGCCGCAGTGGAGCGCTACCGCGGGCGCGCGTGGTCGCGCTGCTGTGGCCTGAGCTGGATGAGTCCACGGGGCGGCGCAACCTGCGTCGCGAGCTGGCACGGCTGCGTGATGCGGGCGCGGCCGAGGCCTTGCATGTCGAAGGCGACATGCTCGCGCTGGCGGCGGCGGTGGCATGCGACGCGCATGCCTTTCGCGAAGCCCTGGACGCCGGACGACACGACGACGCCCTGAGCCATTGGCACGGCCTGCCCGCCGACGGCTTGACGCTGGACGACGCCGCAGCGTTTGACGACTGGCTGGCAGGCGAGCGCGTGCAGCTGCAGGATGCTCGCCGGCGTTGTCTGGAAAGGTCGGCCGCCACACACGAAGCGCAGGGCCGGCACGAGCTGGCCTTGCAGCGCGTGGAGCAACTGCTCACCGAGGACCCGCTGCAAGAGCAGCGCCATCGTGACGCCATGCGCTTACTTTTCGCGTTAGGCAGGCGCGAAGCGGCGCTCGCGCAGTACGAGCGCTGCCGCCGTCTCCTGGAGCAGGAGCTGGGCCTGACGCCGATGGCCGAGACCGAGGCGCTTCAGGCGACGCTGCGCAGCGTGACCACGTTGGACGCTAACGTGCCAAGTACGCAGCATGCCGCGTATGCCCATGCATCACCGGGGCACCCCGCACCCGCCGCGCTGTTGCCGGAGACCTTGCCCTTCGTCGGCCGCAGCGCCGAAGTCGCGGCCATGGAAGCTGCGTGGTTGGCCGGCCGCGCGCTCCTCATCGAAGGCGACGCCGGCGTCGGCAAGTCGCGCCTGGCCATCGAGTTCGCCGCCTCGCACGGCCCCTACGCCCTGGCGCGTTGCCGCAGTGGCGACAGCGAGTTGCCCTATGCCGCCTTCAGCCGTGGCCTGCGCACGATGATGGGCGCGCAAGCCACGCTTGACGAGCTGCCGGCGTGGGTGCGCAGCGAACTCATGCGCGTGCTGCCCGAGCTTGGCGCGCCGCCACCGCCGCTGCGCTCAGACGCCGAACGCAGCCGCTTCCTGGAGGCCTGCGCGCAAGCCTGGCTGCGCCTGGCCGGCGACAGCTTCGATGCGGTGATTCTTGACGACTGGCATCACGCCGACGCCGCCAGCCGCAGTTTGCTGGCGCTGGTGGCGCAGCGGCGGCGCGAGAGCGGCGCCACGGGCGCGCGCGAAATGCTGGTCTACCGCAGTGAACTCGACGCCCAGGCGCAGCAGGCCATGCAACGCCTGAGCGAAGCCGCGAACGCGCACCAACTGACGCTGCAGGCGCTGCCGCCCGACGCGGTGCTGGACCTTGTGCAGCGCTTGTCGGGCGTGCTGCAGCCGACGCGTTTCGCCGCGCGTCTGGGCCAGGCCACCGGCGGCAACCCGTTTTTCCTGAGTGAGACGCTGCGCCACCTGGCCGAGCAGCGGCTGCTCGAAGCCGCGCCCGACGGCACCTGGCAGACACCCTTCGACGAGGCCACCCAGGACTACCGCGAGTTGCTGGTGCCCGCCAGCGTGCTCGAGACGGTATGGCTGCGCGTGCAGCGGCTGCCGGCGCCAGCGCAGCGCCTGCTCGAAGCGGCGGCTTTGGCCGCCGAGCCGTTCGCGCCCACCCTGCTGGCGCCGGCCTGCGCGCTGTCGGAGCTCGATGTGGTGCTGGGCATCGAGGCTGCCGTAGCGGCGCAATTGCTGCGCGAACACGACAGTGGCGGGTTCGCCTTCGCGCACGATCTGGTGCGGCAGGCCATCGACGCTTCGCTGTCAGCCCAGCGCCGACGGCTGGTCCATCGACGGCTGGCCTTGGGTGCCGAAGCGGTGGGGGCGCCCGCAGCGACCGTGGCCGCGCACCACGAGGCCAGCGGTGACGCCCAGCGCGCAGTCGCGCACCGCATGGCCGCCGGCGATCTGGCGCAACGCCTGCATGCACTGAACGAGGCCGTGCAGCAGTGGCAGCTGGGCTTGGCCGGCAAGCCTACGCCGAGCCAGGCCCTGGCCCTGAATTTGCGGCTGGTGGCGGCCACGCGCAGCTTGACCGACATCAAGGCCGGCGACGCCAGTGCGCTGGCCTTGCGCGCGCTGGCCCGTAGTGAGCTGCTGTCAGCGCTTGAGCGCGCCGATGCCTTGATCGCCGTGGCCAGGCACGACGTCAACAACCATCGCGCGCCCGAGGGCTTGGCGCTGCTGGACGACTTGTCTCCTTCTTTGAGCGCGCATCAGCAGGCGCAGTGCATGACGGTGCGCGTCGATGCCTTGCGCCGACTCGGGCGCCTGGATGAGGCCACGACCGCAGCTTACGCAGGGCTTGCGTTGCCGGGCATGCAAGGTCCGCCGCGCGCCACCTTGCTAGGCACGCTGACGCAGTCCGAGCACCGGGCCGGCCGCTGGGCGGCGGCGCTCGATCTGGCCGATGCGGTGGTGGCGCTGTGCGGCCAACTCGGCGACCTGCCCGGCATCACACGCGGCGAGTACTTGCGTGGCGCCATCCTGGCGGACATGGGCCAGCCGGTCGACGCCGAGTCTGCCCTGCTGCGCTCGGTCTCGCATGCCGCGCGCGACGGCAGCGTTGGCATGCAGCGCGCCGCGCTTTATGCATTGAGCGTGCTGTACCAAGCACAGGGAGCGTATGAGCGCGCACTCGAAGCGACACAGCAGGGCTGGGACCTCAAGCCGGCCATCACCGCCCTGGATATGCGCGCGATGTATCGGTCGAGCTTCGTCGGCGCGCACCTGGCGCGAGGCGAGCTTGGCGCGGCTTGGTCGCACTGCGCGTCGGCCTGCGACGAGGTGCTGGCGGCCAACGAGCCGCCACTGGTGGTCTACGTAGCGGTCTGCACGCTGGAGTTGTTCGCGTTGTTGGGCGAATTCGAGCGCGCGAGCGCCCTGCTGGCGGCGATCAGCGAGCCCATGGTTCAGCAGATGCCGCAGGCCGCCAACGAATACTGGCTCGGCCTGGCGCAATACGAGCTGCTGGCGGGCGATGTGGCGGCTGCGGCGCGAGCGCTGGCGCGCGTCACCGCCCCCGCCGACATCGTCAATCCACGAACGCGCTGTGGTCACGCATTGAGCTGCGCCGAATTGGCGCTGGCCCAGCGCGACCCGAAGCGGGCGCTGGCCCAGTTGCCCTCGCTTGACGCGCTCGGCATGAATAGCGAATTGCGGCTTCGCGGCTTGACGGTGCGCGTCAGCGCCGAAGCCTGCTCGGCCGCACTCACGCCCACCACGCTGGCCGCGGCGCACGTGGCGCTTGCAGGCAATTCGCGCCATGCCGTCGCCGCGCTGCATCTGCACCGCGCCTTGGCCGCAGCCCATCGTGCCGGCGTGAAAGGTGTGCCCGACAGCGCGGCGCGCGACGCCGCCGCGCACATCGCCGCGCTCGGCCGCAGCTTGCAAGCCTATCCCGTACAGCAGGCGGCCTTCATGCGTTTGTGCACCTGAGACATCGGCCAGCGCGCGCCGATCGCTACCAGCTCATCAACGCCTCACGGATCGCAGTGCGAAGAACCTCGGCGCTGACCTTGCGGAAAGCGTCGACGTACTTCTCGTTCCACTCGGGCGTGGACATGGGCACGTCGGAGATCAGCTTGGCGTGTACGTAGTAGCGAAAGCCGACGTAGGGCCCGCCGCCACCAATGGGCAGGCGCATCAGCCCGGCGCTGGAGCACACCAGCACGGACTGGCCGCAATCTGAAGCATCGGCTGGGTCACCCAGGCAGGCGTCGTACTTGCCGCCTTTGCCCCAAGTCTTGACCAAGGCGCCAAACTGCTCGGCGATGGCCTGCTTGCCCAGCGCGGCGGCCTCCTGGTTGATGATGGTCTGCACCTGGTCGGTGGCGCCCAGATTGTTGAAGGTCGACTCCAGGAACTCGTTGCGCGCGCGGTTCGTGCTGGTCAGCAGCGTGCTCGCCCAGACACCTTCGAAGACGTGGGCCAGGTCGGCCGCAGTCGTCTCGTTGCGCAGTGCCTCCGGTTTGTAGTTGTCGTTGTTTTTGTCGACATAGGCGCAGCCAATGTTGTGGCGCAGGGTGGTGCTGGCCATGCCGGCCCAGGCCGCGGTGGTGTTGAAGGGCGCGAAGCTGCCGCCGTAGCGCAGCACCACGCCGCGGGTGGTGCGGTTGTCGGAGTCGTCGATCATGCGGTCCAGGCCCCACTCGAGCGTGCTCAGCTGCGGCCCCCAGTAGGTGCCGTTGTAGGCGTCGTTCTCTTGGGACTGGATCGGGCAGACGTCCTTGGGCTCGTTGTTGCTGCCGTCGGCGTAGTTGTAGTAGGTGAAGCTGCTGCTCAATGTGTCGGCACAGGCCTGCACCTGGCGCATGGCGTGCAGCAGGTGCAGTACCTTCAGCGCACTGGCCGTCTCCGCCCGGCGCTGGCCGTTGAAGTCGATCAGCACCGGGCCGCTCACCTCTTTGAGGTAAGCCTGGAAGATGCCGAGCGGGTTCTGGTCGGCGTCGATGAAGAGGCGATACAGCCTGCGCATGCGCTGCTCTTCGTCGTTGGCGTTGTCGATCATCAACGCATCAAAGCGCCGGCCCGAGGCGCTGCCGTAGCTGACCACGTCGATCGGCCGGGCGCGCATCTGGTGCGCGTAGTTTTCCAGTTCGGTGATCGAGTTGAAGCCGACCTTGAGCCACCAGCCGCTGCCGTTGCTGCCGGTGTTCTTTACCTGCACGAAGAGGTAGCGCCCGTCGCTGTCGCGCCCGAGCTTGACGACGCGGCCATTAAAGGCGGTGCTACGCGTGGCGATCTGGGCCGGCGTCTGGTCGGTGTCCCAGTCGAAGCCGCGCTGGTCGCTGCCGGTGTTGGCCACAAGCACGGCGTCGTAGCGCCGCGCGTTGCCGCTGCCATAGACGTCCAGGTCGATGGGCCGATGGCCGCTGGCGCTGATGTGGTTGCCCAATTGGCCGCGCGTGACGCCCATCAGGTAGCTCCAGTTGCGCCGCGCCGCGCCGGTGTTGGAGACCATCACCACGGCGTAGCGAATCTGCCCGCCACCGCGGTCGTAGCGCTCCAGCTCGACGATGCGTGCTGTGTTGGCATTGATCAGCGTGGTGATCTGCTCGGGCGACTGGTCGTAGTACCAGCCCCAGCCCGGCACGGCGTAGGCGCCGCTGTTGGGCACCAGGCGTGCGGTGAAGCGCGGCTCGCCGGTGTTGGTGACGGCCGTGACGTCCAGGCCCACGATGCGCGCGCTGTGCTCGGCAAGCTTGTCGGAGAGCTGCTGCGGTGTCTGGTTGGTGTAGGTCCACCACTCGGTGCGCGTGTTGATGGAGTGGTCGTCGGTCAGCGCGGTGGTGTCCAGCGCGGCGTGCAGGCCTTGGCTGGCCACGACGGTGAGCAGGGCACAGGCCAGCATGGCCGTCAGGCGCGGCCGCATGGTTCGCAACAAGGTCATCGTGATCGCCATGGTGGGCTCCTGGTGGGTTGGTTGCACGCGTGTGGGCGGGTGTCGACAGGCATGGCCATGGTCGCGACATGCCGTTGCGCAGCCGTTGCGGCAACGCTGGCGCAACGGCCAGGCGGGAACATCGACGCCCAGTCATTTCAGGAGTGCGCGATGGACCCGCCCGAACTTGCTCCGCCCATCGAACGCCGCAACCCGCCTGCCGCGCCGCAGGTGGCGCTGGTCAGCGTCTGGCT
The DNA here is from genome assembly GCA_031418855.1 of Rubrivivax sp. Classification (GTDB taxonomy): domain Bacteria; phylum Pseudomonadota; class Gammaproteobacteria; order Burkholderiales; family Burkholderiaceae_C; genus Rubrivivax. Next base: position 10,790 of record JANOJR010000328.1, on the reverse strand, counting down.
TGACGCCGCCGGCAGCTGGCATGCGCGCCTGGTGTCCTGTGAGGCGCAGGCGCACGAGTTCAGCAGCCCGTTCGAGCTGGCGCAGTTCCTGACGCAATTGCCCCGTGTGCGGCAGCGCGCTTTGCCTGGCAGCGGGGGCTTGCGCTGAGCTGCTTGGTCGCAGCCGCAACGCTGCCGCAACGGGCAGCGCGCAAGCTTTGCAGCACCCACTCAAGGAGCGCTTCCATGACCACGATGTACCTTCGCAGCCTTGCCGCCAGCGTGCTGACGGCGGCCGTTTGCCTGGCGACCAGTGCCGGCGCCACGATCATCGGCGGCGTTGACTTTCCGCAGGGTGCGGTGTCGTTTGCGGACGCGGTGGTCTCGTATCTGCCGGTGCTGGTCGGTGGCACCCAGCCGACGCTGCCGCACCGCGAGCCCACGCGTGCGCTCGGCGTGCCCGACTATGCCGGCGACAACAGTTGCGCCAGTGGGCCCGAGTGCACCTTTGTGTCGCTCGGCGACGGCGGCACGCTGACCTTGCGCTTCATTGACAACCTGCTCACCGGCAGTGGCAACAACATGGCCGATCTGTGGATCTTCGAGGTGGGCCCGGATGTTGAAGACATGTTCGTCGAGATCAGCTCAGACGGCCTGAACTGGCTCTCGGTGGGCAAGGTCGGCGGCAGCACCGCAGGTGTTGACCTCGACGCTTTCGGCTACGGTATCAACCACACCTTCGGCTTTGTGCGCTTGCGCGACGACCCCTTGCTCGACGGACAGTCGGGCGCCACCGTAGGCGCCGACATCGACGCTGTCGGCGCCATCAGCACCATCCGCGTCAGCAACGTGCCCGAGCCCGGCAGCCTGGCGCTGGTGTTGCCGGCGCTGGGCCTGCTCGTGGGCGCCATGGCGCGCACGCGCCGCCTCAAGGCTTGAGCACGCGCGCCACGCGCTCGCCGCGCAAGCGCGCGGCCACGGGCATGTCGGCGCCCAGCAGCGGGCGCAGGTAGTTTCTGAAGGCGTCGGTCACGTCGTTGCCGGCGGCGCTGAGCAAGACGTCTTCCATCGTGCGCGTCTTGCCGGCCACCGCCTCAAGTGCCAACAGCCGGTAGTCCACCGCGTAGTCGCCCACGCGCTGGATCGCCACCGAGCCGCTGAGGGCGCCGCGCATCGCGAACTGCACCGCGCGCTCGCCGACCTCGCGCGCTTCGCGCTGGTCCACGTCGCTCACGCAGCCTAGAAAGCTGCGCTGCAAGTAGCCGAAGGTGTCGCCGCGCACGCGCTTGATGCCGAGCTTGGCCTTGATCTCCTCGCACAGCAAATCGGCCAGCGCGCCGGTGCCCGACAACTGCACGTTGCCATGCGCATCCTTTTCGACGTTAGCGGACAGCTTGGTGATGATGGCCGCGCCGCTCGCGTCGTGAATGCCTTCGCTGACGGCGATGATGCAGCGGCCAAAGCGTGCGTAGGCCGCCTTCACGTCACCGAGGAATCGCTCGATGTCGAACACACGCTCAGGCACGTAGATGAGATGCGGGCCGTCGTCGGGCAAGGTTCTGGCCATGGCGGCGGCGGCGGTCAGGAAGCCGGCATGCCGCCCCATCACCACGCCCACGTAAACGCCGGGCAGCGCCGCGTTGTCGAGATTCGCGCCGGCAAAGGCCTGCACCACAAAACGCGCCGCCGAGGGGAAGCCCGGCGTGTGGTCGTTGCCCACCAGGTCGTTGTCGATGGTCTTGGGGATGTGCATGCAGCGCAGCGGGTAGCCGACTTTGGCCGCTTCTTCGCTGAGGATGCGCACGGTGTCGCTGGAGTCGTTCCCGCCGATGTAGAAGAACTGCTCGATGGCGTGCGCGCGCAGCACCGTGAAGATCTCTTGGCAGTACTTGAGATCGGGTTTGTCACGCGTGGAGCCCAGCGCCGAGGCGGGTGTCGCGGCCACGGCGTGCAGCTGCTGCACGGTCTCTTGCGTGAGGTCGACAAAGTCTTCATTGACGATGCCGCGTACGCCGTGGCGCGCGCCGTAAATATGGGTAATGCCCTGAAACCGGCGCGCTTCCAGCACCACGCCGGCGAGCGATTGGTTGATCACCGCAGTGGGCCCGCCACCTTGGGCCACAAGGATTTTTCCTGAAGGCATCTTGCTGTTCCTCACACGCTGCGGGACGAGAGGTCGGCCCTTGCCACCTTGGCATGGCCGCACGTCACAAGCCCCTGGAGATGTTTATTTTGCTTGGTAACGACGTGAAATTTCAGGGTTCGCCCGCCCCCGCTGGTTAGGGTGATGCCCAGGGCAAATGACCGTACCTTTGCGGCTATAGTGCCGCCGTCTGCGGCTGAACCCGGTCGCCATTTCGGCCCACAAGGTCGTCTTTCCCGATACGTTTTTAGGCAGCGCCGCGAGCTTGAATCACGCGGGCGTCTGGAGGTCTCCGAGTGGATTTCGCCGAGCAGCAACGCAACCCTGGCAAGCACGCCTTCGGCATCGGTGTCGTGCTGGCCCTTCATCTCCTGCTGGGCTGGGCGATCCTCAACGGCCTGGCGCAGCAGCTGGTCGAAGTCATCAAGTCGCCGCTTGAAACGAAGATCATCGAAGAGGTGAAGCCGCCGCCGCCGCCGCCGCCCGAGAACCTGCCGCCGCCGCCAAAGTTCGCGCCGCCGCCGCCTTCATTCGTGCCGCCGCCCGAGGTCAACGTCAACGCGCCGTCGACCCCAGGGCCGACCATTACCACCACCACCGTGGCACCACCGCCGGCACCCTTCACGCCCACGCCGCCGCCCCAGGCCGTCGTGCAGGCGCCGCCCGCGCCCGTGGCCGCACCGGTGCGCACAGAGCCCAAGCTGGACTTCAACGTCTGCGACAAGCCCGAGTACAACGCCGCCGCACGCCGCGCCGAGGCGCAAGGTTCGGTCACCGTGGTCTACACGATGGAGACCAACGGCGCCATCACCAACGCCACGGTGGAGCGGTCTGCCGGCCCGACGCGTGAACACAAGATGCTTGACCGCTTGACGCTCGAAGCCGTCACCGCCTGCAAAGGCCGGCCCGGCACGCTCGACGGCAAGCCCGAAAAGTTGACTTCCCGCGTGACCTACGTCTGGAAGATCACCGACTGATCCCGCCCCCGTTTTTTGGCGCGGCGCCATCCACAACACGCCGCGCGTCCTCGCCCCTGTTGGAGAAACCATGTCGATCATGAACACCCTGCGCGCACCCAAGCTCGCCACCAAGTGGGCGGCTTCGCTGCTGGCCGCATTCACCTTGTCGATGAGCCTGCCCTTGGTGGCCTTGGCGCAGGCTGCGTCGGCGCCGCCCGCGGCGGCGGCACCGGCTGCGGCTACCTCGCCGCCCGCTGCGGCGGCAGCCGCCAGCGTCATCACCGAAGAATCGGTCGACAACCCCTACGGCCTGAAGGCCCTGTGGGCGCAAGGTGACATCGTGGCCAAGAGCACGCTGGTCATCATGACCATCATGTCCATGGCCAGCTGGTACGTCATCTTCACCAAACTCTATGAGCAGCGCCAGATGCTCAAGAGCGCCAAGACCTCGGCCGACACATTCTGGAAAGCCAGCTCGGTGAAGGCCGGCGTCAGTGGGCTGGAAGAAGGCTCGGCGTTCCGCTACATCGCTGAACAGGGCATCAAAGCCAGCGACCACCACGAAGGCACGATGGTCGAGACCATCGACAAACACACGTGGATCAGCATGTCGGTCGACCGCTCGGTGGGCAGCATCCAGAACCGCCTGCAAGACGGCATGGCCGTGCTCGCCACGGTGGGCTCGACGGCGCCGTTCGTCGGCCTCTTCGGCACGGTTTGGGGCATCTACAACGCGCTCGTGAAGATCGGCATCAGCGGCCAGGCATCGATCGACAAGGTCGCCGGCCCGGTGGGTGAGTCGCTCATCATGACGGCCATCGGCCTGGCCGTGGCCGTGCCCGCAGTGATGGGCTACAACTGGCTCGTGCGTCGCAACAAGTCGGTGATGGACGCCACGCGCGCCTTTGCGGGTGACCTGCACAACGTCTTGATTGCCGGCAAGCGCTGAGCCCACCATGTCGATGAACGTAGGCCCGGCGTCGGAAGACGGCGAGGAGCAACTCAACAACAGCATCAACACCACGCCACTCGTAGACGTGATGCTGGTGCTCTTGATCATCTTCCTCATCACCATCCCGGTGGTGACGCAGACCGTCAAGCTGGAGCTGCCCAAAGAGCGCAACCTGCCCACGCAGACCAAGCCCGAGAACATCGTCATCGCGGTCAACCGCGATGGCGAAATCCACTGGGGCATCGAGCGCTTGCCCGACATCGAAACCTTGGTCAGGCGCCTGAAGGTCGAGTCGGTGAAAGAGCCGCAGCCTGAAGTGCACATCCGTGGTGACTCTGAAGTGCGCTACGAGGCCGTGGGCCGCGTGGTGGTCGCTTGCCAGCGCGCGGGCATTTTCAAAGTTGGTTTCATCACCGAGCCGCCGGCCGGTGGTGGCGCGCGGCTGAAGTAGGGACAGCGAGAACACCATGGGAATGAATGTCGGCACTGCCAGCGACGACCCCGACGGCGAAGTGATGGTGGACATCAACACCACGCCCTTGATTGACGTGATGCTGGTCCTGCTCATCATGTTCATCATCACGATTCCGATCCAGACGCATGCGGTCAAGATGAACATGCCCACGCCGAACACCACGCCGCCGCCCAAGCAGCCGGACATCGTGCGCATCGACGTCGACTTTGACGGCACCATCAGCTGGAACGGCGAGACCATTCCTGCGGGCGACCGCGCGGCGGTGGAAACGCGCCTGGCGGCCATCGCCGCCATGTCCGACCAGTCCGAAGTGCACCTGCGCCCGAACAAGCTCGTGACCTACAAGCACGTGGCGATGATCATGGCCACCGCGCAGCGGCTGGGTGTGACCAAGATCGGTATCGTCGGTAACGAACAGTTCCTTTGACGACTTTTGCTCCCGGGGATCGGGCGCGACGCGCACGGTCCCCGTTTTGTTTTCTGCCACGCCTCTTTGTTATCGGATGCAAGCCCATGAAGATCGTCCGTGCTCTGCTTTCTGCCCTCTCCGCCAGCGTGATCGCGGCCGCCTGCCTCTCAGCCGCTAACGCCCAAGGTGTGCGCCCTGAAGTCGGCAAGCCGCTGCAGCAAGCCAGCGAGCTCTTGCGCGCCGGCAAGGCCAAGGAGGCGCTGGCCAAGGTGCGCGAGGCCGAAGCCGTGGGCGGCCGCACGGGCGCCGAGCAGCTCACCATCGACCGCATGAAGGCGGCCGCCGCGCAGCGCGCCGGCGACAGCGCAACGGCGATCCAGGCGCTGGAGTCGATCTATAGCAAGACCGGTGGCGCCGAGCAAGGCCAAGTGGCCGAACAGCTGGCCTCAGCCTATGCCCAGCAGCGCAACAACGCCCGTGCCAGCGAGTGGCTGCAAAAGGCGATTCAAGCCGGCAACACCGGCGGCAGCATCAAGCAGCTGCAAAGCTATTTGCAGTCGGCCAGCGGTGACTACAGCGCCATTGCCAAAGACTCAAGTGCGGCAGTGTCTTCTGCCGAACAAGGTGGCCGCCGCCCCGAAGAAGGCGACCTGCTGCGCCTAGCCGACGCGCAGCAACGCCTGGGCAATACCAACAGCTACGTGCTGACCTTAGAGAAGCTGCTGGCCTACTACCCGAAGAAGGATTACTGGAACGCCTACCTTGGCCGCCTGCCGCGCAAGACAGGTTTTGGCGACCGTTTCGCGCTCGACGTATTGCGCCTGAAGCTGGCCGCTGGCGTGCTGACGAAGACCGACGACTACATGGAAATGGCCCAGCTCGCCCTGCAAGCCGGCCTGCCCACCGAGGGCCGCAAGATCGTCGACAAAGGCTTCGCCAGCAAGGCCCTGGGTGAAGGCGCCGAGGCCGAGCGCCACAAGCGCCTGCGCGACCTGGCAGTGAAAAAGGAAACTGAGGCCAAGGCGGCGATCGCCAACCAGGCCAGCGAAGCCGCCAACGAAAAGGAAGGCGACGCGCTGGTCAAGGTGGGCTACCAGTTCGTCTCGATGGGCGAGGTCGACAAAGGCATCGAGCTGATCGAAGCCGGCATCAAGAAGGGCAGCTTGAAGCGCCCCGAAGACGCCAAGCTGCGCCTGGGCATGGCGCAGCAGCAATCGCCCAAGTTCAAGGCCAAAGCCACGCAAACCTTGCGCAGCGTGACGGGCAACGACGGCGCCGCCGAAGTCGCGCGGCTGTGGGTGGTGGTGGGCAATTCCTGAGCCAAACTGAGCCACGGGGCATGACGGCAGCAAGCGTGCTGCCGCACTTCGTGCAGCCGCTGTCGCACGGCGTCTATGCCGTCGACACGGGCTTCCAGCGGCCGCAGTTCGATGCCGCCTACCTTGTGGTGCATGAAGGCCGCGCCGCCTTCATCGACACTGGCCCCAACGACGCCGTGCCCCGGCTGATGCAGGCGCTGGCCGCCTGCGGTCTGGACGCTGAGGCGGTCGACTACGTGATCCCCACGCATGTGCACCTGGACCACGCCGGTGGCGCTGGCCTCTTGATGCAACAGCTGCCACGCGCCCGGCTCGTCGTGCATCCACGCGGCGCGCGCCACATGATTGACCCGGCCCATCTTTTCGGCAGCGCCACCGGCGTGTACGGCAGCGACGAGATGGCGCGTTCGTACGGCACGCTGGTGCCGGTGGACGCGTCGCGCGTGTGCACCACGCATGACGGCATGGTGATCGAGCTCGCCGGCCGGCCGCTGCTGTTTCACGACACACCCGGCCACGCCAAACACCACCACTGCATTTGGGACGAGGCCTCGCGCGGCTGGTTCACCGGCGACACCTTCGGCCTGAGCTACCGCGAATTCGACACCGCCGCCGGGCCCTGGATCGTGCCGACCTCCACGCCCATCCACTTCGAGCCCGAGCGCCTGGTGCAGTCGATCGAGCGCTTGCTGGCGCGTGAGCCACTGTGCATGTATCTCACGCATTATTCGCGTGTGTCTGAGGTGCCGCGGCTGGGGCTGCTGCTGCTCACGTTGCTCGATGAGATGGTGCGCATGGCGCAGCCCCTGCGCGGCGCGGCGAACCGCCACGAGGCGCTGAAGCGCGGGCAGTTGGAGATCTTCAGCGCCAGCCTGGCAGCACATGGCTGCACACTCGGTGCCCGGGCCGTCACCCAGCTGCTGGCGATGGACCTCGAACTCAACGCACAAGGTATGGCGATCTGGCTGGATCGCTGAAGGAGAACACGATGGGCGAACACATTAGCTATGGACTGGCCGGGCGCACGGTGGTCATCACCGGTGGCGCACAAGGCATCGGCGAGGCCTGCGCGCGAAAGCTGGTCGCCGACGGCGCAGGGGTTGCGCTTTGGGACATGGCCGACGCACGCGGCCAAGCCCTGGCCGCCGAGCTGGTGGACGGCGGTGGGCGCGCCATCTATGTGCACTGCGACGTCTCAGGCAAGGCCGAGGTCGACGCCGCGCTAGCGTCCACCATGCATGCATTCGGCACGGTCGACGGCCTCGTCAACAACGCCGGCATCTTCAAGGCCGCCGAGTTTCTGGACATCACCGAAGCCGACTGGGACGCGGTCATCAACGTCAACCTCAAAGGCAGCTTCCTCGTCGGCCAGGCCGTGGCGCGTGTGATGGTGGCCGCCGGCCGTGGCGCCATCGTCAACATGAGTTCGGTCAACGGCACGCTCGCGATCCCCAGCATCGCCAGCTACAACGCCAGCAAAGGCGCCATCAACCAGCTCACGCGTGTCATGGCGCTTTCCTTCGCCAACAAAGGCGTGCGCGTCAATGCTGTTGCACCGGGCACGATTGCCACCGAGCTTGCGCGCAGCGCCGTGCTCACCAGCGACGAGGCGCGCGCGCGCATCATGAGCCGCACGCCGATGGGTCGCTTGGGTGAACCGGGTGAGATCGCCGACGTGGTGGCCTTCTTGCTCAGCGACGCGGCGAGCTACATGACGGGCGAGATCGTGGTCGTGGACGGCGGGCGCATGACGCTGAACTACACCGTGCCGGTGTAGCCGGCGCGTCGTGTTCGAGATTCTTGGCGTATCCGCCAGCGTCGTCGCACTCGGCGAAGTCGGCGACAAGACGCAGCTCCTGGCTCTGCTGCTGGCCGCGCGCTACCGCCGGCCGCTGCCCATCATCGCCGGCATCCTGGTCGCCACGCTGCTGAACCACGCACTGGCCTCCGCGCTGGGTGCGTGGCTGGCCGCCACGCTCGACCCGCAGTGGCTGCGCTGGGGCTTGGGCCTGAGTTTCATCGCCGTGGCCCTGTGGCTGCTGGTGCCCGATAACGTTGACGATGTGCGTGCTGGCAGCGGCTCGCGCTGGGGCGTGTTCGGCATCACCGTGGTTGCGTTTTTTCTCGCCGAGATGGGCGACAAAACACAGATCGCCACCGTCATGCTGGCCGCGCGCTACCAGTCGCTTTGGCTGGTGACGGCGGGCACCACGCTCGGGATGCTCATCGCCAACGTGCCCGCCGTGCTGCTGGGCGAACGCATCATGCGTTGGCTGCCAGTCGTGTGGGTGCACCGTGTGGCGGCGGCGGTGTTTGCGCTGATGGGTGTGGCGCTGTTGTGGTCAGCCTCATAGAAGAACAGCCCATTCCCCACGGCTCCCATTTGCGCGCGAGCGCCGGGGAGGATCACCGGGTTGCGCTCATGTCCCCCGGGCCGGGAAATACCCGACCCTCCTCCTTTACTTCGCTCCACCCGGTGACCCTCCCCGTCGCTCGAACCACCACCTCGGCGCCCGGACTCGTTATTCGTTAGGGCGCCGCACTGGTGACGGCTGGCGAGGGCGTTGGGTATGGGGTGGAGCGAAGTAAAGGGGGAGGAGGAGGCCGATAGGCCGACGACGGCGGACATGAGCGCAACCCCATACCCAACGGCCTCGCCAGCTCGCACGGTACTGGCCCGTGGTCTGCGACTGAACGCGCGCAACGGTCGCTTCTTGTGTGAACGCCGGGCACCAATGGCGGCCTGCGATGCTCTCAGGCGGCTTGTGAGCCCCGATGCGCCCAGCCGGTGGTGCGCTTCTCGATCCAGGAGAACAGCTCGTACATCACCATCGCCATCGCGCCGATGGTCACGAGGCCGGCAAACGCCAGCGGCATGCGCTGCTGGCTGCCCGCGCTTTGCATCAGGTAGCCGATGCCCGAATCGCCTGCCGTCATCTCGGCCAGCACGGTGCCCACGAACGCCAGTGTGATGGCGACTTTGAGCGAGGCGTAGAAGTAGGGCATCGAGCGCGGCAGGCCGATCTTCACCAGCACGTCCCAGCGCTTGGCGCCGAGCACACGCAACACGTCTTCCAGCTCCGGCTCCAGCGTAGCCAATCCGGTGGCGATGTTCACGGTGATGGGGAAGAAGGAGATCAGGAACGCGGTCAGGATGCCCGGGCCCAGGCCGATGCCGAACCACACCACCAGGATGGGCACGACCGCCGCTTTGGGCACGGCGTTGAAGGCGACCATCAGCGGGTACAGCGCGGTGTAGGCCAGACGCGAGCTGCCGATCAAAAACCCGAGCATCACGCCGACCACGATGGCCAGGCCGAAGCCGAGCATGGTGACCCAGAAGGTCTTCCAGGCGGCTTCAAAGAGTGGGCCGCTGAACTCGAAGAATTGCAGGGTGATCTGCCAGGGGCTGGGGAAGATGAAGTCGGGGATGCTGAAGGCCACGACGACGAGCTGCCACAGCAGCAGGATGGCGGCCAGCACGACCAGCGGGGACCAGCGCTCCATGGTCTTGGTGATCTTCATGTTGCGCCTTTCATGACGTCACCGCGGTTGTCTTGCGGATGGCGCCAATGTGCCCGCGCAGCTCATGCACGATGTCGGTGAACTGCGGCGTGTAGGTCACTTCCAGGTCGCGCGGGCGCGGCAGGTCGATGTCGCGCTGCACGACAAAACGCCCCGGGCTCTTGCTCATCACATAGACCCTGTCGGCCAGAAAAACGCTTTCACGCAGGTCGTGCGTGACGAGGATGACGTTGAACTTCTGCGCCGCGTGCAGGTCGCGCAGCGCGCACCACAGCTCTTCACGCGTGAAGGCGTCGAGGGCACCGAAGGGCTCGTCCAGCAGCAGCATCTTGGGCTCGTGCACGAGGGCGCGGCAGATGCTGGCGCGCTGCTGCATGCCGCCCGAGAGCTGCCAGGGAAACTTGTCGGCATAGCCGTCCAAGCCCACGCTCTTGAGCAGATCGCGCGCCTTGGCTTCGTATTCCTTGCGCTTACGTTTGAAGTTAGAACGGTAGGGCTCGACGATTTCCAGCGGCAAGAGCACGTTGTCCAGGGTCGTGCGCCAGGGCAGCAGGCTCGGCGCCTGGAAGGCCATGCCGCTGATCTTCAAAGGGCCCGTGACCGGCGCGCCGTCGATGTGGATGCTGCCCCGGCTGGGCATCTTCAGCCCGGTGGTCAGCTTCATGAAGGTCGACTTGCCGCAGCCCGAGGGCCCGACGATGGCGATGAAGTCGCCCTGGCTCATTTGCAGCGAGATGTCTTCCACCGCAAAGTGGTTCTGCGCGAGCAGCTCGTCGTTGTAGGCGAGCCAGACGTTTTTGAAATCGACGAAGTGGGTCATCGGCTGCCTTGTTCCCTCCCCCTGCAAGGGGGAGGGCTAGGGAGGGGGTGGAATGCTGGCAAAGCACTCATCTCCGGCGGTGCGGGCACGCGGGCGCCCCCCCCCCCCCCACCCCCCCCCCCCGGGGGCGGGCGTCGGAACCGGAAGGGGGGCGATCGGGTGATTTCGTACGCCAGCGGAGAAAAAACAAACAGAGAAGCACACCCCCC
>JANOJR010000327.1:0-22847 GCA_031418855.1 Rubrivivax sp. | reverse complement strand
CTCGCGCGTGGCCGGATTGACGACCACGCCGCCGCGGCCGCTGGCGGCGGTGGTGACGGCTGGGTTCTCGGCCGCACCGGCCAGGCTGGCAGAGCGCACCACGGCGCCGCAGGTCACCGTCACGTTGCTCAGGTTGACGTTGGACATGGTGCCGCTGGCGTTGCCCAGGGTGCAGTTCTGCGCCGCCGACACCAAGGTGACGGTGTAGGCCGCGCCCTCGCCGATCTCACCGGCCAGGGTGAAGGCGCCTGGCGCCGTGATCGTCGTTGGTGCGTTGGCGTTGAGCTGCAGCACGACGGGGCCGACTGAGCCCGCGATCGTGCCGCCCACGGTGTACGCGGTGTCGCTGTTGCAGGCCGCCATGGCGACGAGCAAGGCAGGCGCCATCAGGCCGAACAAGGTATGTCGAAGGTTCATGGCTGTCTCCCGTTGGATAGCTGGCAAGCGCGCTTGCCTTGGGGTTGTGGTGGGTGCCGGGCGCCTCACGAGAGGCGGCCTCAAGGCAGCATACGCGCGGGCGCGGCGAATCTTCCGCCACGCAGGCCGCGCGGCAGAGATTTATGTGTACGGGGTGCACCGCCTGGCGCGCGGCGCGCGGCCTCAAGCAGGCCGGCGCCGCACGGTCAACAGGCTCAGCGGGCCGCGTCGAATGGCAGCTTCAGCTGCGACAGGTCTTTGCGGGTCTCGACCAAGACCAGCGGGCCGTGGTCGTCCAGCACCACCGGCTTGATCTCGCGTGGCACGCGGATGGCGGCCGGCGTGGCGGCAATGGCAGCTTGCACCGCGCGCACCTTGTCGGTGTCGCTGTGCACCCAGCTCAGGCCCGAGCTTGTTGCGAGGTCTTGCAGCGCGCTGGTGTTGAGCACGTAGGGTGCCGCTGCTGCTACAGCAGCTGCGGGCGCTGCTGCGGGGGCAGGAGCCGCCACGGGTGCGGCAGCCTCAGGTGCTGCCACGGGTGCGGCGGCAACGGGCGCTGCGGCTTGCACCGGTGCCTCGCTGACGGGCATCGTCACTAGCGTGTCGACCAAGGCTTGCGAAATGGGCTGCACGCTTGCGGTGGGTTGCTCGATGTGGCTGTCGGCTGGGGCGCTGACGCTGGCGCCTTCGCCGGCCTCTTGGCCTTGCGCGGTGGCAGCGCCTTCTGCGCCCTCAGCACCTTCGACACGCTCCACACGGTCGCGGCGGTTGCGGCCACCACGGCCGCCACGGCGGCGTGCGCTGCCGTCACGCGGCTCGCGCTCGGCGCCGTCTGCGCCGCCTTCTCCGGCATTCACGCCTTCGGCGTTACCGACCACTTGCGCGGCGTCAGTCGCAGGCGTGCCGCTTGCATCCAGCGCAGCGCCGTTGGCGTCGAGCAAGGCCTGTTGCGGCGATGCGTTCTCGCCATCGCCGCCTTCCGTGCGGTCACGGCCACCACGGCGGCGGCGGCGGCCACGGCCGCGCTCACCATCGGCGCCGAGCGCGGCGTCGGTGTTCGGGATGGTGTCAACAAAGCCGGCGGCGTTGGGGCTGGCTTCTTCGCCGCGTGCTGCGGGCGCACGTTCGCCACCTTGCTGGCGGCGTGGTTCGCTGTGCTCTGCGCTGGCGCCATCGGCCTCCAGGCGGCGCGGGTTGCGGCCGTCACGCGCGCTGTCACGCGGGGCGTCGCGACCACCTTCCTTACCGCCGTCACGCGGAGCTTCGCGCGTCAGCTCACGTGCGCCATCGCGCGCTGCGTCACGGGGTGCGCCGTCGCGGCCGCCATTGCGGCCACCGCGCTCACCACCGCGTTCACCGCCGCGGCCACCGCGGCCGCCGCGTTCACCGCGCCGGCCGTCGCTGCGGCCACCTTCACGGCCGCCCTCACGTTTGCCGCCGGTGGCGGCGGGCACTGCTGCGGCGGCTGCGGCCGAGGCCACTGTCGCCGTCGTGGCCACCACCGTCTTGCTGGCTTCAGGCTGGTCGCCCGCGCCGAAGATCTTCTTTACCCAACCGAAGAAGCCACTGCCAGCGGGCGCTGCGGCTGCGGGCGCGGGTGCCGCCACCACAGGTGCGGGCGCGGCCACCGGCGCAGGTGCCGGCTTGGGCGCGGCCGGCGGTGCCGGCATGTCGGGCAACACGCCTTTGATCATCGGTTCTTGTTTGGCTTTCGCCTTCTCACGCCGCGTGATGCCGACTTCATCGTCCGGCTCATCGATCATCGAATAGCTGGCGCGGTAGTTCTCCAGGCGCGGGTCGTCGTGGCGCAGCCGCTCAAGCTTGTAGTTAGGCGTCTCCAGGTGCTTGTTAGGCACCAAGAGCACGGTCACGCGCTGCTTGAGTTCGATCTTGGTGATCTCGGTGCGCTTCTCGTTGAGCAGGAAGCTGGTGACTTCCACCGGCACCTGCACATGCACGGCCGCCGTGTTGTCCTTCATCGACTCTTCTTGCACCATGCGCAGGATTTGCAGCGCGCTGGATTCGGTGTCGCGGATGTGGCCGGTGCCGTTGCAGCGCGGGCAGGTGATGTGGTTGCCTTCGCTCAAAGCCGGGCGCAGGCGCTGGCGGCTGAGTTCGAGCAGGCCGAACTTGCTGATGGCGCTGAACTGCAAACGCGCGCGGTCCGAGCGCATGGCGTCTTTTAAACGCTGCTCGACCTCGCGGCGGTTCTTGCTCTCTTCCATGTCGATGAAGTCGACGACGATCAGGCCACCCAGGTCGCGCAGGCGCATCTGGCGCGCGATCTCGTCGGCGGCTTCGAGGTTGGTGCGCGTGGCGGTTTCTTCGATGTCGCCGCCGCGTGTGGCGCGCGCTGAGTTGACGTCGATCGAGACCAGCGCTTCGGTGTGGTCGATGACGATGGCGCCACCCGCAGGCAGGTTCACCGTGCGGCTGAAGGCGGTTTCGATCTGGTGTTCGATCTGGAAGCGGCTGAACAGCGGCGCGTCGTCGCGGTAGCGCTTGACACGGTTTGCCGTCTCCGGCATCACGTGGTTCATGAACTGCTTGGCCTGGTCGTAGATGTCGTCGGTGTCGATCAGGATCTCGCCGATTTCCGCCGTGAAGTAGTCGCGGATGGCGCGGATCACGAGGCTGCTTTCCTGGTAGATCAGGAAGGCGCCTTTGCCCGCACCCGAGGCGCCGTCGATGGCGTCCCAGAGCTTGAGCATGTAGTTCAGGTCCCACTGCAGCTCGGCGGCCGTGCGCCCGATGCCAGCGGTGCGCGCGATCAGGCTCATGCCCTTGGGGTATTCGAGCTGGTCGAGGTTTTCTTTCAGCTCTTCGCGGTCTTCGCCCTCGATGCGGCGGCTGACGCCACCACCACGCGGGTTGTTGGGCATCAGCACCAGGTAGCGCCCGGCCAGGCTCACGAAGGTGGTGAGTGCCGCGCCCTTGTTGCCGCGCTCTTCTTTCTCGACCTGGACCAGCAGCTCCTGGCCTTCTTTGACGGCGTCCTGGATGCGCGCGGTGCGCACGTCCACACCTTCACGGAAGTAGTTGCGTGAGATTTCCTTGAACGGCAGGAAGCCGTGGCGTTCTTCGCCGTACTCGACAAAACAGGCTTCGAGCGAAGGCTCGACGCGCGTGATGACGGCCTTGTAGATGTTGCCCTTGCGCTGCTCTCGGCCTTCGATTTCGGTTTCGAAGTCGACGAGCTTTTGGCCTTCCACGATCGCCAGGCGCCGCTCTTCGGGCTGCGTGGCGTTGATCAACATGCGTTTCATGGGCACTCCAGACTTGCACGCCGACTTTTGAATACGGCGCGCACCAACACGCCAGCTGCCTCAACCGCAGTTGGCCATTCGACGCACGAGAAACGCGGGGAACCGTTGGCGCGAAATGCCCTGGACTGCGTGCTGCCGCTTGACTAGCGGTCAGTGGCGCAGCGTTGGCGCGTGCGCCCCGGCGGGCCAGCCCCAAGCGCCGGGCGGGCCACCGCCACGCCGCGGATCGCGCGGCGTGTTGCTCGCGCGGCCAAGCGTTGCGACGGACGGGATCCGGGGCAAGGGCAGCGCGCGAAGGGCGGTGGTCATCCAGGGCATGGGTGTTTGGCGTCGCGGGACGCGGGCGACAGCGTTGTTGGGCGCTGCCGCCTGAATTTTTCGTGGCCGCACTTGAAGAACACTTCAAGGGTGGCGGGGGTTCTCTTGACGATTCTCTGCCGCCTGCTGCGGCGCCCTGCCGGCCCACCTTGGGGGCACCGGCCCGAACGCTGCGGGAACAAGCGTTGCATCACCTTTTTTGAAAATGCGCGCGCTGTCAAAAAGCACCGCGCACAAGCCACCACGGCCTGCTTTGGGGTGCGAATGACGCCGGGTAAACTCCGGAAAATCAAGCACTTAGAGCACGAACGTGGAGCGGCGCAGTATACCGGCCAAAGTGGCCCCCCCGATGGGTATGGCCGCCCCGAGCGCCGTGCAGCGCCTGGTCGTGGATGTGGAATCCTGCGGCCAAAGGCTGGATAACTACCTCATGCGCCGGCTCAAGGGCGTGCCCAAGACGCATGTCTACCGCGTCATCCGCTCGGGCGAGGTGCGTGTCAACAAAGGCCGGGCGAGTGCCGATACGCGGGTGGCCACGGGCGACGAGATTCGCGTGCCACCGATGCGCCTGCCCGAGCCTTCCACCACCGTCGTGCCGCCGCGCGAATTCCCGCTGCTATATGAAGACGAGCATCTGCTGGCCATCCATAAACCCGCCGGCGTGGCGGTGCATGGCGGCAGTGGTGTGAGCTTTGGCGTCATCGAGCAGCTGCGCCGCGCGCGGCCCGAGGCTGCGTTTTTGGAGCTCGTACATCGCCTCGACAAAGAAACCTCGGGCGTTCTCTTGCTGGCTAAAAAGCGCAGCGCGCTGACCCACCTGCAAGATCAGTTTCGTGCGCGCGACACCGCGAAACGTTACCAAGCGCTGGTGGCGGGTGCATGGCCGCCAACGCTGAAGGTCATCGACAGCAACCTGCACAAAGGCCTGGACGCCGCCGGCGAGCGCCACGTGCGCGTGGTGCCGGAATCGAATGAAGACGGCCGGCGTTCCATCACGCTGGTGAGAATCGAGCGCAAATTCGCCGCCTTCACCTTGCTCGACGTGACGCTGAAAACCGGCCGCACGCACCAGATCCGCGTGCACTTGGCGCATGCCGGCCACGCTATCGTGGGCGACCCCAAGTACGGCGACTTCACGCTGAACAAGGCTGTGGCGCGCGAGCAGCGTTTCAGCCGCATGTTCTTGCACGCGCGCGAGCTGGCTTTTGACCACCCCGCCAGCAGGGAGCGCATCACATTGAATGCGCCGCTGCCGCCCGAATGCACCACCCTTCTGACGCAACTCCCGACGCAACTCTTGACGCAACGATGAGCCACCCACCCGTGCCCCGCCGCTTTGACCTCATCGTGTTCGACTGGGACGGCACACTGTCCGATTCCACCGGGCTGATCGTGCGCTGCATTCAGTCGGCCTGCGTCGACCTCGGGCTGGCCAAACCCAGCGACGAGCGCGCCGCTTACGTCATCGGCCTGGGCCTGCGCGACGCGCTGGCACATGTCGTGCCCGAGCTGCCGGAGCAGCGCTACACCGAGCTCGGTGCGCGCTATCGCCACCACTACTTCGCGCGAGCCGACGAGCTTGTACTTTTCGACGGCGTGCTGCCCATGCTGCACGCACTCAAGGCGCGCCAGCACTGGCTGGCGGTGGCCACGGGCAAGAGCCGCCGTGGTCTGGACGAATCGCTCCAGCATTCCGAACTCGGCGCGCTCTTTGACGCCACACGCACGGCTGACGAGACCGCCTCCAAGCCCGACCCGCAAATGCTGCTTGAGCTCATGCGCGAGTTCGACACACAGCCCGAGCGCACGCTGATGATCGGCGACACCACACATGACTTGATGCTGGCCGCCAACGCCGGCACGCACAGCGTGGCGGTGACGTATGGCGCGCACGAGGGCGCGGCCTTCGCAGCGCACGGCCCGCTGCTGGTGGCCAAGACCACGCGTGAGTTGCATGACTGGTTGGTGGCGCATGCTTGAGCCCTTGCAGGACGCTGCGCCGGAACACGTCGCCGAGCCGCTGTGCGCGTCCGCCGACATCACCGAGCGCGGCGTCGCCTGGATCTGGGACGTGCTGCTCTACGGCCAGCCGGTGCGCGCTTTTGCACTGCGTTTCGACGGCCGCCTGGTGGCCTACATCAACCGTTGCGTGCATGTGCCCACCGAGATGGACTGGCAGCCGGGGCAGTTCCTCGACATGGACAAACGCTGGATCCTGTGCTCCATCCACGGCGCGGCCTACGAGCCGGCCGACGGGCGCTGCGTGGGCGGGCCTTGTGGGCGCGGCAAGCTCACGGCCATTCACGTGGTCGAGCGCGGTGGCCAGGTGTCTTGGTATCCTTCCCGCGACATACGGAGCGTCGCCTTCGACACCCCGGCCCGAGAGACCCCCCCATGAATCCGCACGACGACAACCCGGCCACGACGCCGATGCCTGGCCCAGCCGTGGCCCCTGAGCCTGTAGCCAGCGCGCCAGCCGCTGCAGCGCCAGCTGCTCCCACAGCCGGGCTGGAAAACATGATCGAGCGCGTGGCGCGCGAACTCTTGCGCCAACAGCGCAATGAACGCCGCTGGCGCACTTTCATGCGCCTGGCCTGGTTTGCCCTCGTGCTGGCCATCGCTTGGGGCCTGATGTCGCAGCGCATGCACAGCACGGCGGTGAGCCGCCCGCACACGGCGCTGATCGACGTGCGCGGTGAAATCTCGGCCGATTCCGAAGCCAGCGCCGAAGGCCTGATCTCGGCCTTGCGCACGGCCTTTGAAGACAGCAGCGCACAAGCCATCGTGCTGCGCATCAACTCACCCGGCGGCAGCCCGGTGCAAAGCGGCATCGTCAACGACGAGATCCGCCGCTTGAAGGCCAAGCACAAGAAGAAGGTCTACGCCGTGGTCGAGGAAATGTGCGCCAGCGGTGCGTACTACATCGCCGTGGCCGCCGACGAGATTTACGTCGACAAGGCCAGCATCGTGGGCTCCATCGGCGTGCTGATGGACGGCTTTGGCTTCACGGGTTTGATGGACAAATTGGGCGTCGAACGCCGCCTGCTCACCGCGGGCAGCAACAAAGGCATGCTCGACCCCTTCAGCCCGCAAAACGAAAAGCAGACGGCCTATGCCAAGGCCATGATTGGGCAGATCCACCAGCAGTTCATCGCCGTGGTGAAGGCCGGCCGCGGCGAGCGGCTCAAGGAAACGCCCGACACCTTCTCGGGCCTGTTCTGGAACGGCGAAGAGGCGGTGCGCATCGGCCTGGCCGACAAGATCGGCAATGTCGACCATGTGGCGCGCGATGTCATCAAGGCCGAAGAGATCATCGACTACACGCCGCGCGACAACGTCGCCGAGCGCCTGGCCAAGCGCTTCGGTGCGGCGGTGGGCAGCGGTGCCGTAAAGGCGCTGCGCGAGATGGCGCCACTGCGCTAACCGGCAAGGTACGCGCAAGATGTTGACGCCCGAGCAGCGTGCGGTGCTGCCGCAGTACCTGTTGCCCAAACAGGCGCTGACCATGTTCGCCGGCTGGGTGGCGGGCGCGCACGGCGGCGCGGTGACGACGGCCATCATCCGCAACTTCGTGGCGCGCTACGGCGTGAACATGGCCGAGGCTGCGGAGCCCGACATCACCGCCTACCCCAGCTTCAACGACTTCTTCACGCGTGCGCTGAAGCCGGGTGTGAGACCGCTGGCCGCAGCCGACCTGGTGTGCCCGGTCGACGGCGCGATCAGCCAGTTCGGCGCCATTGATGGCGAGCGCATCTTCCAGGCCAAAGGCCATGACTACACGACGAGCGCGCTGCTCGGTGGCGACGGTGCGCTGGCCGCGCACTTTCACGGTGGCCACTTCGCCACGCTGTACCTGAGCCCGAAGGATTACCACCGCATCCACATGCCCAGCAACGGCCGGCTGCTGCGCATGATCCACGTGCCCGGCGCGCTCTTTTCCGTGAACCCGACGACGGCACGCGGCGTGCCCGGGCTCTTCGCGCGCAACGAGCGTGTGGTCTGTGTTTTCGACGGCGCGGATGACAAGAGCGGGCCGTGGGTGCTGGTGCTGGTGGGCGCCACCATCGTCGGCAGCATGGCCACCGTGTGGCATGGCGTGGTCAATCCGCCGCGCACAGGCTCCGTTCGCGATTGGCGTTATGTGGATCAGGATGTACGACTCGCGAAGGGCGCCGAGATGGGCCGCTTTTTGCTCGGCTCCACGGTGGTGATGCTGTTTCCGCAAGGCAAGCTGAACTGGAACCCACGCTGGGCGCCGGGTGCAGCCATCCGCATGGGCGAGGCCATGGCCGAGCGCGGTGCCGCGTGAACACCGCGTGAACACGGCACGTTGGGCGCCACTGCTACTGTGGGTCGTGCCGGCGCTGTGGTCGACGAACTACCTGGTGGCGCGGCTGGCGCAAGACGTGGTCACGCCGCACGTGCTGGCGCTGGGCCGCTGGTCGCTGGCGCTGCTGCTGCTCTTGCCCTGGGTGGCGCGCGAGCTGATCGAAGCGTGGCCACGTTGGCGCCACGAGTGGCGCCAGTTGCTGGTGCTGGGCGCGCTGGGCATGTGGATCTGCGGCGCCTTCGTTTACCAGGGTGGGCTCAGCACCACAGCCACCAACATCGCGCTGTTGTACGCAGTGACGCCGGTGGCCATTGCGGCGGCCAGCGTCAGGCTGCTGCATGAACGCATGAGCGGCGCGCAACGCGTGGCGGTGGCCTTTGCATTGCTCGGCGTGCTGCTGGTCATTGCCAAAGGCCAGCTGCTGAACCTGCTTGCGGTGCAGTGGTCGGCGGGCGACGGCTGGATCGTCGTCGCGGCGACGTCGTGGACGGCGTACTCGCTGCTGCTCAAGCACTGGCGCTCGAGCCTGTCGCCGCTGGCGCGCTTGGTGGCCATCATCGGCGGCGGTGTCGTGGTGCTGCTGCCCTTTACCGCCATCGAAGTGGCCTTGGTGGCGCAGCCCGCATGGAGCATCAAGGCGACGTCGCTGATCGTTGTAGCCGCACTCGTGCCTGGTGTCTTGTCCTACGGCGCCTTCTCGCTGCTGCAGCGTGAGCTCGGGGCCTCGCGCACGGCCTTGATGATCTACCTGGCCCCTGTCTACGGCGCCTTTGGCGCATGGGTCTTGCTGGGCGAGCGCCCGGGTTGGCACCATGCGGCGGGCGCGGCGCTCATCCTGCCCAGCATCTGGCTGGCGACGCGGCGCTGACATGGTGAGGGGCCGCCCCATGCGCGCGTGTTGGCTCCTGCTGATGGCGCTGGCGCTTGCGTTACCCAGCCACGCACACGACAGCTGGTTTGAGGTGCTGCCCACACCTGCAGCGGGTGATGTGCGGCTGGCACTGGGCACCGGCAATCGCTTCCCCAAGCTGGAAAGCACGGTCGGTGCTGGCGCGTTGGCCGAGCACGGCTGCCGCCACGGCACGGCAGCGCCGGTGCCCTTACGGGTGCAGCGTGACACGCCCGTGGCGGTGTTGCTGAGCGCGCGCCCGGTGAGCGCGGCAAGCCGCAAGGCCGACCATGGCGCCATCACCTGCTGGGCGCAGCTGGTGGCGTTTGACGTGGCCATCGACGCCGCCACCGTCGAGCTTTATTTTAAAGAAATCAACCCGCCGCCGGCCGTGCGCGAGGCCTGGCGCGAGATGCTCGCGCGCGGTGTGCGCTGGCAAGAGCGCTACACCAAGCACGTTCGGCTTGAGCGTTATGACGCGCGCCTGGGTGAGGCCGAGCCGCCGGCGGCCATGCCCGTGCCGATGGGCCTGGACATCGTGCTTAAAGGGCCCTTGCGCCCACCGCGCGCCGGCAGCCTGCTCACCTTCCAGGTGCTGCGCGACGGCCAGCCGCTGCCCGACTTCGCCGTCGAGCTGCAAAGTGCGCTCACACCCATCGGCCAGTGGCTCACCACCGACGCGCAAGGCCGCGCCAGCGTGCGCTTGCCACTGGCCGGCGCCTACCTCTTGCGTGGTGTGGACCTGCGCGTGTCAACCAGCGTGGCCGACACCTGGGAGAGCCGCTTCGTGATGCTCGGCTTCGAGGCCGTCAAGCCTTGAAGATGACCAGCCCGAACGCGCGCTCGACCAGCCACACCGCTGCCAAGAGCGCGATCACCAGCGAGCCCCAGCGCAGCACCACGCGGCGGTAGAAAGGCGTGGCGCGCAGCGCAAAGGCTAGCGGCAAGAACACCGCCACGATCGCCAGCTGACCGAGCTCGACCCCGAGGTTGAAGGCCACCAGCGCAATCACCAGCGCGCCCTGCGGCAAGCCGAGTTCGGCCAGCACGGTGGCGAAACCAAAGCCGTGGATGAGGCCGAAGCCGAAGGCCACCGTCCAGCGCCGGCCGTGAAAGAGTGGCCAGACGTTGTTCAATGCGGCCAGCGCGACCGACGCGGCGATGGTGGACTCCACCAGCGCCGAAGGCAGCTCCACCACCCGCAGCGAGGCCAGCGTCAAGGTGATCGAATGCGCCAGCGTGAAGGCGGTGACGATCTTCACGACGTCGATGAACGCCGCGCGAAACGTCGCCACCGGCGCCCAGCCCGGCGCGCGCCACAGCAGCACCGCCGGCAAGAGCAGGGCAAGCAGAAAGAGGATGTGGTCAAAGCCGATCCAGATGTGCCACACACCCTCACGCACATAGGTCGTGAACTGCGCCAGGCGGCTGGGCGCTTGCAGCGTGAAGCGCTGCGTGCCGGCGGCGGGCTCCAGTACCACGCTCTGCGTGCCCCCGCCACTGTCCAGCTTCAAGAGCCCGCGGTGCAGCGGGTCGAGCTCGGCGAAGAGCGTGTAACTAACGTCCAAGTTGCTGGGCGTTTGCGCGCAGGCCAAGCTGAAGTTCAGCACGGTGTAGGCGCCGTCGCTGTGCTGGTCAACGAGCTGCTCACCTGCGCTGGCGCGGCAGGGCTGGCCCGCGCTTTGCACCGCCAGCCGCGCCAGCGCGTAGGCGGCGATGTCAGCATGGCGCGCGCGCAGCTCGCCCCAGGTGATGTCGCCGTCGCCGTTGGCGTCCAGCCCGATGGCGTGGTCGAGGTCGCGCAGGGCGATGTCCCACTGGCCTTGAATGACGGCGCTCTGGTTGAGCGTTAGCCGCAAGTAGCTGTCGGACGGCTTGTGCGCCAGGGTCGGGGCGGCAACGAGCGCCAGCCACAGCAGCAAGACGATGCGGCGCATCACTTCAGCGCTCCGACCTTGGCGGCCAGCGCTTGCAGCACACGGCTTTCAATGGCGGACTCGCGCAGCCAGGCCAGTGCCGGTGCGGCGGCTGTCGACGCATCCTGCCGCTTGGCGGCCAGGGCGACTTCAAGCAACAAACGCGCGTCGGCCGGTTCACGTTGCTCGGCGAAGTTGGCCACCGCCAGCGGTAGCGCGCGCGCGGCGTCGCCCAGCACGTGCAGGGCAAAGCGCGCTTCTTCCTTTTGATGCGCGGTGTCGCCACGCAGCCGCGCGGCGTCAAAGCGCGCTGTGAGTGCGGCGCTGTGGCGGGCCAGCGAAGCGTCTTGCGTGAGCTTGGCGGCAAGGGCCAGGCGTAGCAGCAGCACGTCGGCGCGGCCTTTGTCCTTCAGCGCGACAAGCACCTCGGCAGCGCGGCCTTCGTCGAGCAAAAAGTCGGCGTGTGCGGCGCGCAGGTAGCTGTCTTCCACGCCCAGGGCAAGTGCCTCGCGAAAGCTGGCCTCGGCACCTCGTACATCGCCCACACGCTCTTGCGCTTCGGCCAGCCGCGTCAGCGCCCACAGCCGCTCTTGTGGTGGTGCGTCGGGCGCGACACGCAGGGCTTGTTGCAAGGACGCGATGGCCGACGTGGCGCGGCCCGTGGTGGCATCGACCTGCGCCGCGCAGGCTGTGGCGATGAGCGCCGTGCTGTGCACTTGCAGCGCGCCGCAGGCCCGGCGCGCCACGTCATAGCGCGCCTGCACCATGCTGATGGCGGCGATCCAGGCCCAGGCTTCGGCGTGCTCGGGCTCCGTTGCCACCGCGGCTTGCAAGTCGGCCAGTGCCGGCGTGAAGGCATGGTTGAACTGCAAGAGCACGGCGCGTTTGACGCGCACGGCGGTGGGCGGTGCGGGCAGCTTCCACCAGGGCGCCAGGGCCGCCTGCGCATAGCCCAGGTAGCGCGGGTCGCCCTCGGCAAAGAGTTCGACCAGGTAGCTGTCGACCAGGCGCACCGCCAGTGCGGCGTCGCTTGGCGCGGACTTAAGTGCGCGGCGCAGCGCCGCCATCTCACGCAGTCGTGGCGCGTCGGCGCGGCTGGGCAAGCGCTCCAGCACTTGGGTGTCTGAGATGGGTAGAAAGGGGGCGGCTGGGGCCCGCAGGGGCAGGCAGAGCGCGAGCACCGCAGTCAGGCGCAAATACAGGTGAAACATCGTCACGACCTTGTCGATCAACGGATAAATGGCAGGCGACTCAAGGTCAGCGTCGCATGATAGCCACAGCGTTTGCGAGCTTGGTGTCGATACCAATGCCCCTACAACGAGCGCCCGCTATCATCCGCGCCGCCTGTGTTTCACACGCGTGGCGTCTTGATCCCAAGGCCATGCTCGCAAGCGAATAGAACTGACATCAACCCCCAAGAGAGAGACAGACCATGAGCAGAATTGCATCCGCCCTGATCGCCGCCGCCTTCGCCTTCGGCGTCGCTGGCGCCCAAGCCGCTTCCCACGCTGCTGCTGCCCCGGCCAAGGCCGCCAGCGCTGCGAAGATGGACGCCAAGCCCGCCGCCAAGGCTGAAGCCAAGCCGGCAGCCAAGGCCGCCAGCGCCGCCAAGAAGTAAAGCTTCGGCTCGCAAGTCAAAAAGGGGCAGCGCTCAGGCGCTGCCCCTTTTTGCGTTGGTCTAGCGTTTGTTTTGAGCTTGGCGCGCGCCTTCTACAGCGGCGGGATGCGCAGCATCTGCCCCGGGTAGATCTTGTCGGGGTGCGACAGCATCGGCTTGTTCGCCTCGAAGATCACCGGGTACTTGTTGGCGTCGCCATAAAACGCCTTGGCAACCTTCGACAGGTTGTCGCCGCTCACCACCGTGTGCCACTGCGATTCGTCCTGCGGCTCGGTCACCGTGAGCATGTCGTTGACGGCGGCCACATTGGCCACGTTGCCGCAACACAGCAGCACCTTCTCTTTCGTCACCTGGTCGCTCACCGTGCCTGACACGGTGACGGTGCCCGTGGCGGCTTCAAAGCCCACGTCCAGGCCGTCCACCGCCAAGCCTTGCGTGCCGATGTAGGTGGCGATGGCGTCGCCCGCAGCCTTGCTCAACGCGGCAAGGTTCTCTTCGGTGGGGGCTTTCGCCGCAGCGTCTTGCGCGGCCTTGGCCTCGCCTTTGCCAAAGAGTTTTTCGCCGGCTTCTTTGATGAATGACATGAGTCCCATGGTCTTGCTCCGGTATCTGGTTGAGGAGGATGTGTGCCACTCGGTGTGCGCAACGCGGGCGAGTATGCGCGGTGTTTGTGACGCCGGCCCCGCTGGGTTGGCGTACTAGCATTGCCACTCCCAAGGAAGCCACCGAGACACGCGCATGAGCAAAGCTTTCGCCAGCCAGGCCGACCTGGCCGACAAGAAGATCAGCTTCACCAAGCTGTCAGACCACGCCTATGCCTACACCGCCGAGGGCGACCCCAACACGGGCGTGATCGTCGGTGACGACTGCGTGATGGTCATCGATACGCAGGCCACGCCAGTGATGGCGGCGGACGTCATCCGGCGCATTCGCGAGGTCACTGACAAGCCCATCAAGTACGTCGTGCTGAGCCACTACCACGCGGTGCGCGTGCTCGGTGCCTCGGCCTATGCGCCCGAACACATCATCGCCAGCGAGGACACACTCTCGCTCATCAAAGAGCGTGGCGAGCAAGACAAGGCCAGCGAGATCGGCCGCTTCCCCAGACTCTTTCGCAACGTCGAATCGGTGCCACCGGGGCTGACCTGGCCGACCATCACCTTCAGCGGCAAGATGACGCTGTGGCTGGGCAAACTTGAAGTGCAATTGCTGCAACTCGGCCGCGGCCACACCAAGGGCGATACGGTCGCCTGGTTGCCGCAAGAGCGCATCCTCTTTGCCGGTGATCTGGTTGAGTTCGACGCCACGCCCTATGCCGGTGACGCCTACTTCAGCGACTGGCCGCAGACGCTGGACAACCTGGCCGCGCTCAAGCCCGTCAAGCTCGTGCCCGGGCGCGGCGCGGCGCTGGAGAACGAAGCCCAGGTGGCGACGGGCTTGCGCGGCACGCGCGACTTCATCAAGGACGTCTATGCCAGCGTCAAGGCCAGTGCGGCGGCGGGCCAAGACTTGAAGACGGCTTACCAGACCGCGCTGGCTAACATTCGTCCTAAGTATGGCCACTGGGTCATCTTCGACCACTGCATGCCCTTCGATGTCTCACGCGCGTTTGACGAAGCCACCGCACACCGCGACCCACGCATCTGGACGGCCGAGCGCGACGTCGAGATGTGGAAGGCGCTGGAGGCTTGACGTGCCGGCGCTGAATACCGACGCGAACCTCGAAGCGCCCGACGACTTCTACGAGGCACTGCTTGACGCCCATCAAGGCTTGAGCGACGAGCAAAGCCACGATCTCAACGCACGCTTGGTGCTGCTGCTGGCCAACCAGATTGGGCGCCTGAATGTCTTGAAAGAGGCGTTGGCGGCGGCGCGTGAAGGGCTTGCGACATGACCGAATTGCGCTATCAAACAGGCTTTGGCAATCAGTTCGAAAGTGAGGCGGTGGCGGGTGCTTTGCCGCAGGGCCGCAACAGCCCGCAGCGCGCGCCGCATGGCCTGTACGCCGAGCTGGTGTCGGGCAGCGCGTTCACGGCACCACGCGCTGAGAACCGGCGCACGTGGATGTACCGGCGGCAGCCCAGCGTGGTGGCCGGGTCTTACGCCGCGCTGGCGCATGCGTTTTGGAAGAGCGGCGCGGCCGAGGGCGTGGCAGCACCTCCCGACCCGCTGCGCTGGGCGGCCATCGACGTGCCTGATGAACGCGACGAGCCGCTGGACTTCATAGCCGGCATGCGCACCATCGTCGTCAATGGCGACGTGCAAGCGCAGACCGGCATCGCCGCGCACCTGGTGCTGGCCAACTGCTCGATGCGGCGCGTTTTCGTCAATGCCGACGGCGAGATGCTGATCGTTCCGCAGCAAGGCGCACTCGACATCACCACCGAGCTCGGCCGCCTGCATGTGGCGCCGGGTGAGATTGCGCTGCTGCCGCGTGGCCTGGCCTTCAGCGTTGCCGTGCAGGGCCCCACGCGCGCCTATGTTTGCGAAAACTACGGCGCACCGTTTCGCCTGCCCGAGCTCGGCCCTATTGGCTCCAACGGCCTGGCCAATGCGCGCGACTTTCGAGCGCCCGTGGCCGCGTTTGAAGCCGACGTGCGGCCCATGGAGATGGTGCGCAAGTTCGGTGGCCAGCTCTGGCGCGCGCGGCTTGCGGCGTCGCCCTTCAACGTGGTGGCCTGGCATGGCAACCTGGTGCCTTTGGTCTACAACACGGCGCACTTCATGACCATCGGGTCGATCAGCTTTGACCACCCCGACCCGTCGATCTTCACCGTGCTCACCAGCCCAAGCGACACGGCTGGCGTGGCCAATTGCGACTTCGTGATCTTCCCGCCGCGCTGGCTGGTGATGGAAGACACCTTCCGCCCGCCCTGGTACCACCGCAACACCATGAGCGAATTCATGGGCCTGGTGCATGGCCAATACGACGCCAAGCCCGGCGGCTTCAAGCCCGGTGGCATGAGCCTGCACCACCAGTTTGTGCCGCATGGGCCCGATGCGGAGGCCTTCGACAAAGCCAGCGCCGCAACGCTTGCGCCGCACAAGCTCGACGACACGCTGGCCTTCATGTTCGAAAGCCGCTGGTGCCTTCGGCCCACCGCGTTTGCCATGGCCCACGCGGCGCGCGACGCGCGCTATGCCGAGTGCTGGGCCGGCCTGGAAGACCGCTTCAAGCCCTGAAGCGGCGCCGCGCGGCGTGACAAAGCGCGCGCTTTGCTAACTTGCATGAGGTGGGGCCCTCAAACGGGGGGGACTTCATGGCCCTATGGCGCGTTGCCAGCTGTCAGCATCAAGGCAGAAGGAAACCAGCCCATGTTCGCCAAGGCCGTTCGTAACGTCAGCAGTAGCCTCAGCAGTACGGTCAGTACCAGCGTTAGCCGCGCCATCGACCGCAGCAACGACTGGGTCACGTTGGCCACGCGCGGTGGCGTGAAGGCAGCCGTTGCCGGGCAGGGCTTTTACGAGTCCTCGTTCGATCTGCGCACGGGGCTTGAAGTCGCGGAAGCCTCACTTCACGCGCTGCCCGACGAGCTGGCGCGCGAATTCAGGCGCCAGCGTCTGGGCTGATTCTGGGCTGATTCAGCGCCGTTTGACGGGCGGCGGCGGCGCGACCTTGTCGCCGTCAGCGATCCAGGCTTCCAGCAGCCGGTAGCTCACGGCCAGCACCACGGGACCTACGAAGATGCCGACCAGGCCGAAGGCCAGCAGCCCGCCGATCACACCGGCGAAAATCAGCAACAGCGAAAGGTCGGCACCCATGCGGATGAGGATGGGGCGCAGCACGTTGTCGAGCATCATGGCCACGAAGGCGACCACGGCGACGAAGATGCCCCAGCCCGTCTGCCCACTCCAGATGAGCCAGATCGTTGCCGGCACCAGCACCGGCGCCGGCCCGAGCTGCGCCAGGCAGAACATGAACATCACCGCGCTGAGCAAGCCGGCACCCGGCACGCCCGCCATCCACAAGCCCAGGCCACCCAGAGCCGACTGCGCGATGGCCGTGACGCCCACGCCGAGTGCGACACCGCGGATGGCGCCAGCGGCAAGTTCCACCGAATCCCCACCGCGCTGCCCCGCCAGCCGCGCGGCAAAGCGGCGCACCAGCCTGGCGGCACCTTCACCGTTGGCGTACATCAGCGCGGCGATGACCACCGTCAACAAGAACTGCAAGAGTATGAAACCGAGGCTGCCAACCTCGCCGACAAACCAGCGCGTGAGGTTGCCGGCGTAAGGGGTGAGCTTGCCCGCCAGCCCATTGAGCCCGGCTTCGCTGGCCTGGTGCCACAGTCCCGCCAAGCTGCCGCCCACCAACGGCAGCTGCTCCAGCCAGCGCGGCGCCTGGTAAGGCAACTCATACGCTGCGGCCAGCTTGGCCCACTCCACCAGCTGATCGGCATTGCCGACGATGGTGCCTATGGCCACCGTGAGCGGCACCACGAAGAGCAGCAACAGCACCAGTGTCATGACCACGACGGCCAGGCTGCGCCGACCGCCTAACAGTCTTTGTACGCGCAACATCAGCGGCCAGGTGGCCACCACCACCATGGTGGCCCAGATCGCCGGGCCGAGAAACGGGCGCAGCAGCCACAGCGAGGTGCCGATGAGGGCGGCCAGCACCAACACCGCCAGCATGGTGCGCGGCAGGTCGCGAATGTCGTCTTGGTTCATGGCGCGATGTTCAACGCTTTTCGCTGTAGGGCTCAACGCTTTTGGCGTCCAGGCGCCAGCTGCTCACGCCCATGTAGGAGTCGTTGCGTGTGCGTGTGAGCTTGCCGTTGATCCACACCGCGTCCATTGAGCGCAGGCCTTTGGCGCCAGGTTTTGCCAGCACGTGGATGATCTGGTTGGCGGGCGGCGGCGGGCTGTGCACGCAGGCGCCGAAGTAAGGCACCAGCAGGAATTCGGTGAGGCCGTCTTTGCCTTCTTCCAGCGGCACCACAAAGCCGGGCACGCGCACGCTGTGGCCGTCCAGCGCGGGGTTGGCGGGCGCCTGGTCCCAGACTTCACGCAGGCGCTTCATGAGTTGCAGCGTGCGTGGGTCGCCATCGTTCATGGCACTCAAGTCCATGCCTTTGAACTCGGCCATGGGGTCCCAGCCCGCCGGCACGAGCTCTTCCCAGTTGATGACGCGAAAGCCGCCGACGATGACCGGCGCGGCTTTCGCGGCGGGCTTGGCGGCACCGGCGGGTGCGGGCAGCACAGGCTGGGTCTGCGCCCAGGCCGCGTGCAGGCAGCACGTCAACAGGGCGGCGGCGAGCCGGCGGGGCAGCGAGGTCATGTTCATCAGCTTCTCGGCGTAAGCCCGTCGGCCAGCGACAGGCGGTAAGCGCGTGCCGCAGGCACAAGGCTGGCAAGCATACCGGCCACCAGCACGGCGGCGAGCAAGGCCCATTGCGTGGCGCTGGGTGCGGCAAACCGCAGGCTGATGCCCAGGGCGTGCTGCACCCAGGGGCCCGCGACGGCCACGGCAGCCAGGCTGGCGATGAGACCGAGCGCAGCGCCCAGGCCGGTGACCAGCGCGCCCTCCAGCATCAAAAGCCACAGCACATGGCGCGGGCCCGCACCCAGCGCGCGCAGCACGGCGAGTTCACGCCGGCGCTCGTTGAGCCCTGCCAGCACCACGGCCACGAGCCCGGCCAGGCTGACCGCCGCGACCACGGCCGACATCAGCATCAGCGCACGCTCGCCCACGCCGACGAGCTGCCACAGCTCGTCCAGCGCTACCCCGGGCAGCACCGCCAAGAGCGGCTCGCCGGTGTAGTCGGCCACCCAGCGCTGCACGGTGAAGACGGCGGCACGGCTCTTCAGCCCGACCAGCGCGGCGCTGACTTGCTTGGCTTCGAGGTCGAACTTGCGCGCCTGCTCGGGCGCTACCTTCAGGCCCGGCAGCGGCGCGCCGCCGGCCCAGTCGAGGTGCATGGCCTCGATGGCTTGCAGGCTCACGTGCAGCGTGCGGTCAACCGGCGTGCCGGTGCGCGCAAGCACGCCCACCACCGTGAAAGGCTTGTCGCCGTGGTGCTGCGCCAGCGGGCCGCGCTCCTTGTCGTGATCGTGTTCGTCGACCGACGCGCCATGGCTCAGCGTGATCTTCTGGCCCAGCTCATAGTGCAAATGCTCGGCCAGCTCGGCGCCGATGACCACCTCATACAGGCCGTCGAGCGTGCCGGAAAACGTGCGCCCTTGCGCCAGCGCCAGCGGCTGCTTGTCGCCGTAGAGAAAGCGCGTGAAGTAGGCCGTGGTGGTGCCCATCACCGGGAATCCGCGGTGCGAGTCGCCCAGCGAAATCGGCACCAGCCAGGCCACGGCGCGGTGCGCTTCAAGCTCGCGCAGGCTGGCCGTGCTTACCGGGTTGGTGCCGCTGCCGATGCGAAACACGGCGTAGAGCATCAGCTGCACCGGCCCAGTGCGCGCGCCCACCACGAGGTCGGTGCCGCTGACGGCCTGCGCAAAGCCGGCGCGCACGTCCTGGCGCAAACGCTCCAGCGTCAGCAGCAAGAGTGTCGCCAGCGCGATCGACAGCACCACCAGCACCAGCGTGCCGCGCCGATGCCAGGCGCTGCGGGCGGCGAGGTTCAGGAGCGCGTTCATGGCGTGGTCATGACGTTAACCACGGCGTGGTTGATGGCGGGCAGCGAGACACGCACGTCGAAGCGTTCGGCCAGGCTTTGGTCGTGGCTGACGAAGACCAGCGTGCTGCCGGCCTCGCGCACGTTGGTGAGCAGCAGCGCCATGAAGGCCTCACGCAGCTCGGCGTCGAGTGACGAGGTCGGCTCGTCGGCAATGATGAGTTCGGGCGCGCCGATGAGCGCGCGCGCGGCGGCCACACGCTGCTGCTGGCCCACCGAGAGCTCGGCGGCCGGGCGCGGCCACAGCGCACGGGCCAGATCAACGCGCTCAAGCAGTGACTCGGCGGCGTGCTCAGCGCTGCCATGGGCTTGCGCAGCGCGCTGGCGCCGCGCGGCCGAGAAGCGGCAGGGCAGCAGCACGTTGTCGAGCGCGCTCAGGTAGGGCAGCAAGTTGAACTGCTGAAAGATCACGCCGAGCTTGTCGGCACGTTGCGCGTCGCGCCGGTGCGCGCTTAGGCCCGCCCAGTCCTGGCCCGCCACCGAAACCTGGCCAGGGCCGGCGAGCAGCACGCCGGCCATCAGCCCCAGCAAGGTGCTCTTGCCGCAGCCGCTGGGGCCGTGCAGAAAGAGCGTCTGGCCGCGCGCGACATCCAGCGCATCGATGGCCAGGCAATCACGCGTGTCGCGTGGCCAGCGGTAGTGAAGTGCGCGCAGCGTGATCACGGCGGCGTCAATCAAGCTGGCGCACGAAGCGCACCACGAGCCAAAAAGCGTTCAGAGAAACCTCGAGATGAAGCACCCTGGGTGGGCGCGATGCGAGGAATTGTGAAGCAGCCGCAAAGCAGCCGTAAAGCAGCCGGCGTTGCCGGCGACGGCGCTCAGTACAGGCTGAGCAGGGCGGCCGCGAGGCCGATGCACAAAGCCAGCGCCGGGGCGGCCATGCGCAGGCCGGTGGTGAGCTTGTCTTTGCCTTCGTCGCTGCTGGTCTGGCCGTCCAGGTCTTCGGCAAAACCTTCGCTGCGGTAGAGCCAGGGCGGTGCGCCGGCCACAAACTCGTCGGCGCGTTCGGCCTCTACAGGCGGCGCGGTGGTGACGGTGGGCAGGGCGTTCATGGCGGTGAGTCTCGGAGCTAGGGTGAATCAAAGTGCTAACGCCCCAAGTGTGCCCGCTGCGTGTGTCTGGCGCATGACCAAATGTGTGTAGGTGTTCTCGGTGTTGCATGCATGCATCGATATCATGGATCGCATGCCCACCAACCTCGATGGCCAGCTTGTGGTTGCCATCTCCTCGCGAGCCCTCTTTGACTTCGAAGAAGAGAACCGCGTCTTCGAGGCCAGTGACGACCGTGCCTACATGCAGCTGCAACTCCAGCGCGTCGACGCGCCAGCGCGCCCAGGCGTGGCGTTTTCGCTGGTGCGCAAACTGCTGGCCTTCAACCGCGACGCGCCACGTGTGGAGGTGGTGATCCTCTCGCGCAACGACCCCGTCTCGGGCATGCGCGTGTTTCGCTCAGCCCAGCACTTCGAGCTGCCGATCCAGCGCGGCGTTTTCACGCGCGGCCAGGCGCCCTGGCGCTACCTGCGCCCGCTGGCGGCCAACCTCTTTTTGTCGGTGAATGAAGCCGACGTGCGCTCGGCGCTGCAAGCCGGCGTGCCCGCCGCGCGTGTCTACCCGCACAGCGCACGCGCGTCCGACGCGCACCCGGGCGAAGTGCGCATCGCCTTTGACGGCGACGCCGTGCTCTTCTCTGACGAAGCCGAGCGGGTCTTCCAGCGCGACGGTTTGGCCGCGTTTCAAAGCCACGAGCGTGAGAACTCGGCGCTGCCGCTGGCGCCCGGCCCCTTCAAGCCGCTCTTGCAGGCCTTGCATCGCCTGCAACTGGCCAACGTGGACGGCATGCGTGTGCGCACGGCGTTGGTCACCGCGCGCAGTGCGCCGGCGCATGAGCGCGCCATCCGCACGCTGATGGACTGGCGCATCGAGGTCGACGAAGCGATGTTCCTCGGCGGCCTGCCCAAAGGCGAATTCCTGCGCGAATTCGAGCCCGACTTCTTCTTCGACGACCAGACCGGCCACATCGAAAGTGCCGCTCAGCACGTGCCCGCCGGGCATGTTGCGTCGGGCATCAGCAACGTGTTGAAGTAGGGCGCGTTACTTGAAGTCCCCGGCCCAGGCGTAAGCCCACTTGGCCGGGTCGATGTGTCGGCGCATGGCGGCGTTGACCTCAGCCAGCGTGAGCTTGGCCAGCGCCTCGTCCACCTGCTGCGAAATGGCAAACGTGCGCTGCAATTGCAGGTTGCGCGCCAGGCCGCCGGCCAGCGCGGCGTCCTGCGCGCGTGTGAGCCGGCGCTCTTGCAAGAGGCCCGTTCGGAAGCGCTCGAACTCCTCTTGCGTGATGCCGTCTTTGAGCGCGCGGGCTGTTTCTTCACGCAGCGCCGACTCGAACTTGGCGCGGTTTTCCGGCGCGAAGATGCCGACGACGATGTAGCGTGAGTTGGCCTCGAAGGGGTTCCACTGAATCGCCGAATTCACGCTGTAGCTCAGGCCGTCGCGCTCGCGGATGCGGTCCCAAAGGCGTGAGCCACCGCCGCCGCTGAAGGCTTCGTTGAAGACCAACAGTGCCGCGTAGTCGGTGTGCAGCTCGGCCAGCGGCAGCGGCTGGGTCAGGCGCATGGTGGCTTGGGGTTTGTCGGCGATGGGCAGCGTGAGTGTTTGTGCGGGCACGACCGTGAACGGGCGCGGCGCGCGCTCGTACGCCAGGGCACCGGCCGCAGGCGTACGCCAGTCACCGAAGGCCTTGGCCAGCGCCTGCTGCACAGCCGGCTCGTCCATGTCGCCCACCGCTGCGAATTCGGCCGAGGCCGCACTGTAGAAGCGGCGGTGAAAGTTACGCAGTTGTTCGATGCTCGTGGCTTGCAGCCACTGCGCGCTCTCGTCGATGCTCGGCGCGTAGCGCAGGTCACCCACCGGGTAGGGGTTGCCCAGCCGGTCAAGCGCGTTGCCGGCCATGGCACTCGGGTCACTGCGCTGGCGCTCAAGGGCCGCCTTGCGCTGCTGGCGCACTTCGTCCAGTGCGTCAGCGGCCAGCAACGGCTCGCGCAGCACGCTGGCGACGAGGGCGATGAGCTCGGGCAGCGGTTCGCGTCGCGTTTGCAGCGTGACCACCAAGGCTTGCGCGTCGGCACCAAAGCTCACCTGCGCTTGCAGTTTGTCCAGGCGGTCGCTGAACTGTTGTCGGCTCAAGCCGCCGCCGCCCTTGTCCATCAGGGCCGCGAGCAGGCTGCCACTCATCGCCTGGCCTTGCAGGCTGGCCACGTCGCCGTAGTTCAAACGCAGGCGCGCTTGCACCACCTTGCCGCGGCTGCTCTTGGCCAGCAACGCGACCTTCATGCCACTGGCCAGGCTGCTGGTGCGCGTGCGCGCGTCCAGGTTGGCCGGCGAGGCGTCAAAGGCCTCGGCGGCGGCGACCTGCGCGTCGCCTTTGTAGTTGCCCACCAGCGCGGCCACGTCCACCGCCTGCGGCG
>JANOJR010000326.1:0-11712 GCA_031418855.1 Rubrivivax sp. | reverse complement strand
CGAGCAGCCGGCCGACGTCGGTCAGGTGCTCAGGCGTGGCGCTGTCGATGAGCACGGCGTCATGGTCCGCCAGGGCCGGCCACTGCGAATTCACCGCCTCGCGTCCGCGCGCCAGATCCGCCAGCGTGAGCTTGGCAATCGACAGCGGCGCCTGGCGCGCGATGTGTATCGCCAGGTCGGCCTCGTCCATCGGCGTCACCGGGTGCGCGCGCATGATCGGATGGCGGTCGATGCGGTACACCACGCCGTCGGTGCCCGAGCGCGCGAACAGGTTGCCGAACAAGCAATAACGTCCAAGCGCAGGGTTGCCGGCGACGATCGGCACCACGCCGCCGCCAAATTCGCGCCGCGCGATCTGAATCACGCGGCCGATGCTGCCGATGGCCGGCGCGCTGTCAAACGTCGAGCAAACTTTGTAGTGAACGATGGGTGCTAACTGCGCCAGTGCGTGCAGTACCGCAGGTAGCGCCGCGTCCATCTCGGCTGGCGTCATCGCGCGGCTGTCTCCCGCCAGGCCGATGGCGTCGAGTGTGCCGAATCGCGCCAACATCGATGGCGTGGGCGCCTTCAGGAAGAGCGCGCAGTTCAGCCCCGCGAAGGCGAGCACTTCCAGCGCATCGGTCGAGCCGGTGAAGTCGTCGCCGTAGAACGCCAGCTTTGCACTCACGACGTCGCCCCGAATTTTTCGATCGCCGCAAGTAGCGCCGGCCGCGTGCGCGAAAAGCTCTCCAAGCTCACACCCTCAACCGCTGCCTGCCACGCTTCGCGCATGCACGCCACGCCCGCTGCGATGCCCTGCGGGTGGGCAATGATGCCGCCGCCGGCCAAGTGCATGAGGTCGGTGCTGCGCAAGGCCGCGTACATGTCCGGCGCTTGCCCACCCCATTGCCCCGACGAGAACACCGGCACGATGGGCTGTGTGCCCGCAAAGGGCGCGAGGCAAGCGCGCGCGGAGGCGATCACCGAGTCGTCGCTCTCCCAGAACTTGCTACGCAGGCCGTTGACATGCAGCTGGTCTACGCCAGCCAGACGCCACAACTTTTGATAGGCCATGAAATCAAAGCCGAGTGCCGGATGGCGCGTGAGTGCGCCCCAGCCGTTGCGGTGGCCGTGGATCGGCAATTGGCTGTAGCTGCGCAAATGCTCAACGCCGGCGATGCCCACGGCATTCACGCTGACCATCACGCAGCTGCCGCCTGCGAGCATCACGGCGTCGTGGCGACGCCGCATCTCGTCAATGCCGCCGGAGATGTTGATCGCGTACATCGGCATGCGCCCGATGCGATCGGCGTGCCGGTGCAGTACCTGCATCACGGCGGCCAAGCGCGCATCAAACGGCGCATAGGCCGGGTCGGCATTCAACTCATCGTCCTTGATGAAATCGATGTCGGCCGCGCACAGCGCGTCGACCACCGCCGCCGTGTCTTCGGGCGTGAGGCCGATGCTCGGCTTGATGATGCTGCCGATGAGCGGGCGGCCATGCACACCCGCCATGCGGCGCGTGCCGTCCACTCCGAACTGCGGGCCGGCAAATCTTGCCGCGTGCTCGGGACTTAGATCGAGATCGAGCAGGCGCAAGCCGGTGATCTCACCCAGCTCGAAGAGGTTGCCCGCGACGGTGGCCAGCAGCGTCGACAAGTTGTTGCCCACACTTGCCACCGGGAACGCAATCTCGATATGCCCACGATGAAAGGGCCCGTGCTGGCCACGCCGCTCGGCGTACGCGCTGTGCAGCGTGGCCTGCGGCACATCGGCCAGCGGCTCGACGGCGGTGACGCGCGCGGCCGCACGTTGGCGCAGCGCGTCGGTTTCACCGGGCAGTGCCACAAACGTGCCGCTCGACTGTTCGCCCGCGATGATGTCGGCCACGCGCGCCAGCGGCACGCTGCACTCCACCAGGTAGCGGGCGCGGAACTCGGCGCGGGTGGGAGCGCTTGACATGGTGCGGGGCTGTGAGCTTTCGTTGCAGACGAAGCGCATCGTAGGGGTCTCGGCTCCAGGCGGCAAACGATATGATCTCGGCGACCTGCGACAAAACCTCACACCCCTGCCATGTCCACCGCCACCCCCAGACCGTCGCTCAACGCCCTGCGCGCCTTCGAGGCCACCGCGCGCCTGGGCAGCATGTCGGCGGCGGCAGCCGAGCTCTTCGTCACCCACGGCGCCGTGAGCCGCCATCTGCGCGCGCTCGAAGAACAACTCGGTGTCGCCTTGCTCGAACGCGCCGGTGCCGCCACCAAGACCACCGCCGACGGCGCGCGCCTGGCCGAAGGGCTGGCGGCCGCTTTCCGCCTGATCCAGGAGAGCGTGGAGCGACTCAAGCCGGGCCCGCTGACGCTGTCATGTTCGTCGTCGGTGATGATGCATTGGCTGATCCCGCGCATTGCCGGTTTCCACGGCGCGCACCCCGACATCGAGGTGCAGCTCAACATGAACCACGGCCGTGTGGACTTCGTGCGCGACAACATTGGCGTGGCCATCCGCAACACCGTGATCGAGGCGCCGAAGGACGCCCACGTGCGCGAGCTGATGGTCGAGCGCGTGGGCCTCGTGTGCTCGCCCGACTACCAGCAGACCAGCCGCCTGCGCTCGCCACAAGACCTGGCCGGCGTGCGCCGCCTGGCCACCAAGACCCGGCCCGCCGCGTGGCAAGAGTGGGAGGCCGCGTGCGGCGCGCCCATCACCCAGCGCAAGCCGGCCGAAAGCTACGAGCACTTCTACCTGCTCATTCAGGCAGCAGCCTGCGGCCTGGGCCTGGCTGCCGTGCCCGAGATGCTGGTGCTCAACGAGCTGAAGAGCGGCCGCCTGGTGGCACCCTTCGGCTTTGTGCCCGGCCCGCAGAAGCTGGTGCTGTGGATCGCGCCGCAACTCGACGGGCGCGCGGATGTGGAGGCGCTGGCGAAGTGGTTGGTGAGGGAGATGCGGCGTAGTGGGGGGTGAGTCCCCGCGAGGATTCGCAATTCTTCTGGGTAGATGATGCCCACTTGGGGTTAGGCAGCTTGAAAGCTTGGCCTGCTCAGGCAACGACCTCCAGCCCGCGCGTACGTACCAAATGCAGCAGCTTGAGCGCCGTGCCGGTTGGCTTCTTCTGGCCGATCTCCCACTTCTGCACCGTCGAGAGGCTGGTGTTGAGCAGGCGCGCGAACACGGCTTGGCTGACGCGCGAGCCTTCGCGGATGTGTTTGATTTGCTCGGGTGCCAGCGGCTCGACGGGTGGCAGGCACAGGCGATCAAACTCGCGCAGCGTGAACTTGTCCATCACGCCTGCTTTGTGCAGCCCTTTGGCCGTGTCGTGCACCGCTTCAAGAAGGGTCGACTTCGTCTTGCGCATCGCAATCCACCTCCATCAGTTCACCAGCACCTTGTGCCATCACGATCGCCTGCGCTGTCAATGACAGCAGGTGCGCCGCAAGCTTCTTCAATGCGTCGACTTCGTCTTGGTCGATTCTTCCAGACACGACCGGCGAGTCAGTCGACGAAGCACGCGCACCGACCCAGCCACGCGCCAGTCATGGCCTTGCGTCCACCAGCCGTGGCGCGCCGCGTGGTGGAGCGCCAAACCCGTTGCTGCAAAGCCGAGGCCGCTCAGGCCGGTGCGGGCAGTCAGCGAGTGGCGCCGGAAGCGGTTTGGCCTGGCGTCGGCGCGTGTACTCACGCGCTTCGTCATCTAGACCGTCGATCGTGTTTGAGTGCAGAGAGCGCAGCGAACGCAGCGAGTTGATCGACGCGACGCCAGGACGAAGCGCTGGAGGGCAGTCGGTATTCCCGACCGACACTCGCGCCCGCACCGGCCTGAGCGGCCTCGGCTTTGCCGCTGCGGCCGATAAACGCCGTCAAACTCGACATAGGCCAGCGATCAATCCCAAATGGCCCACGACTAGCCCAGTCCAATGTGATCGAGTGCCATCTCGCATCAGCAGACCCGCCCCTAGCATTCGGTACCGAGAGTTGGCACCATGCCCACACGAAGCGCGCCCATCAGCGAACTCTGGAAGCGGTCTTCGCGCACCCCCTCGCCAAAGACGGACAAGGGCGCGGTGGTGTCAGTGAAGAAGTGGCTCGAACAACATGGAGTTAAACCATGAACGTCATGACGGTCGATGGATACAACGCGAAGATTGAATACGACCCCGAGATCGATAGGTTCAGGGGCGAGATCCTTGGTCTCAATGGCGGAGCGGACTTTTATGGCAAGACGCCGAAGGAGCTCAAAGCAGAGTTCAAGAAATCCTTGACGGTGTTTCTTGAGGTCTGCAAAGAGAAGGGCATCGAGCCGCGGCGCAACTACTCGGGCAAGTTCAACCTGCGAATTCCGCCGGCGCTGCATGAGAAGCTCGCCATCGCCGCTCAGGCCGAAGGCAAGAGCATCAACACGCTGGCTCAAGAAGCGCTCGAGCAGCGCGTCGCTGTCTGATGCCTAAACACTCCGTCGATGGCAAGGTGGGTTCAACCCCGCACCACGCGCTCAAGCGCCTCGCGCAGCGGAAGCCCGACCGCGAGCCCGAGCCCGCGCGCCGCGTCGTTCAGATGCGAGATCACGCCGCAGGCCCACATGTCTTGCGCGTCGCCGATGCGCGCGCTGGTGTGTGCCACCGCGCCGCCGGCCACGCCGCGCGCTTGCAGCATGGCCAGAGCCGCGACGCCGGCCGCGTCTTTGCCGCCGCCAGCATCGTTGAAGAACACGAGTTTCAGCGGCACCTCGAGCGCAAATTCACCTGAGCTGGCGCCGCCGTGCGAGGCCGAGACGACGATCGCGCCCTGGTCTTCGGGGGCGACCTTGGTGATCGAATCCATGATCAGCACAGTGCCGCCAGGGCCGCGTGCGACTTCGGTTTTCAGCATGATGTTTTGCGCCTCAGGCCGGGGCCTTGCGGTTGAGTGTGGTGGCCATGTAGCTGTCGAAAGCGCCGTCGGAGAAGCGTGACCACATGATCGCGTCGCGGCGGAATTTGTCGTAGCTGGCGTGGATCTTTTTCCAGCGCGGGTTCTTTTCGGCCAGCTCGGCGTAGAGCTCTTCGGCGGCCACGAGCGCGGCGTCGGCCATGGCCTTGGGGAAGGGGCGCAATTGCACGCCGCCAGCGACCAGGCGCTTCAGCGCTTGCGGGTTGCGCGCGTCGTACTTGGCTTGCATGTCGACGTGCGCTTCAGCGCAGGCCATGTCGAAGATCGACTGGTACTCCTTGGGCAGCGCCTCCCAGGTTTTGCTGTTGACGTACATCGAGATCTGGCCGCAACCGTCCCAATAGCTCGGGTAGTGATAGAACTTGGCGATCTTGTGCAGGCCGAGTTTTTCATCGTCGTAGGGGCCGATGAATTCGGCCGCGTCGATGGTGCCTTTCTCGAGCGCGGTGTAGATCTCGCCGCCGGGGATGCTCTGCGCCACCACGCCCAGGCGCTGCAGCATCACGCCGCCGAAGCCGCCGATGCGGAACTTCAGCCCCTTCATGTCGGCCAGGCTCTTGATCTCTTTGCGAAAGAAGCCGCCCATCTGCGTGCCGGTGTTGCCGCAGGGAAAGTTGACGACGTTGTAGTCGCGGTAGAACTCGCGCAGCAGCGGCAGGCCTTCGCCGTCTTTCATCCACGCCGTCATCTGGCGCGAGTTCATGCCGAAGGGGATCTGGCCATCGAGCGCGAAGGTCGGGTCCTTGCCGAAGAAGAATACCGAGGCGGTGTGCGCGGCTTCCACGGTGCCTTGCTGCACGGCATCGAGCGCGCCGAAGGCAGGCACCAGTTCACCGGGGCCATGCACCGTGATTTCCCAGGCGCCGCTGGTGGCTTCCTTGACACGGCGGGCCACCTGCTCGGCGCCGGTATAGATGGTGTCGAGGTTCTTCGGCCAGCTCGACGTCAAGCGCCAGCGCAGCTTGGGCTGCGCGCGCACGATGGCGGGTGCCGCGAGGCCCGTGGCCAGCGCGGCGCCCGTGAGGGCATTCGTTGCAAAGGAACGGCGTTGCATAGCGGTGTCTCCTGGGTCGGGGTGGGTGGACTTACGTGTCTTGGTGGCGCGCAAGGAATTCGCTGATCGCCGCCAGCGTTTGGGCCGGCGCTTCTTCGGGAATGAAATGGCCGCAGTCGATGGCCTGGCCGCACACATCGCGTGCCACCTTGCGCCACTCGGCGAGTGGGTCGAACTGCGTGCCGACCACGCCGCGTTGGCCCCACAGAATCTGCACGGGCATCGTGATCTTCTTGCTGCGGTCGGCGCGGTCGTGCTCGAGGTCGATGCCGCCCGAGGCGCGGTAGTCCTCGCAGGTGGCGTGGATCGTGCGCGGGTCGGCGAAGCTGCGCACGTACTCGGCCAGTGCGGGCTTGGCGAAGGCCTTCAGCCCTTTGGCGCTGAGGCCGCTGCCGGCCAGGATGTGATACGGCGCCACGGCTGCCATCATCTTCTCGGCCAGCGGCGGCGCTTGCAGCATCAAGAACCAGTGGTAGTAGGCGCGTGCGAAGGCCATGTCGGTGGCCTCAAACATGGCCAGCGTCGGCGCGATGTCGATGGCAGTGAAACTGCGCACCACCTGCGGCCCATGGTCGCGCGCGAGGCGGTGGCCCACGCGTGCGCCGCGGTCGTGGCCGACGAGGTGAAAGCGCGCATGGCCCAGGCGCGCCATCACGTCCACCATGTCTTGCGCCATCATGCGCTTGGAATAGTTGCTGTGGTCGGCAAGTCCGCGTGGCTTGGACGAGTCGCCATAACCGCGCAGGTCGGGGCAGACCACCGTGTAGTGGCGGGCCAGCTTGGGTGCCAGCCGGTGCCACATGACATGCGACTGTGGGTAGCCGTGCAGCAGCAAAAGCGCCGGCCCTGCGCCGCCCACCACCGTGTGGATGGTCACGCCGCCATGGCGGATGCGATGGGTCTTGAAGCCGGGGAAGAGTGTCATGGTCATCGTGAGTTCTCGTCGCTTTCATTCTGCGGCGGCGAGCTACTTTTGCGGTGCTGCGCCAGGGCGATATGAATTCATGCCTCTGCGAGCAAAACTCACATCACTCGATCAGACGCAAGCTCATCGCACCGAGCGTGCCGAAGTCGGCCTGCACGGTGTCGCCGTTCTGCACTTCAAGCGGCACCATGCACGTGCCGGTGGACACGAGCTGGTC
This sequence comes from Rubrivivax sp., assembly GCA_031418855.1. Taxonomy (GTDB): domain Bacteria; phylum Pseudomonadota; class Gammaproteobacteria; order Burkholderiales; family Burkholderiaceae_C; genus Rubrivivax. The sequence goes on along the minus strand of JANOJR010000326.1, from coordinate 4,614 downwards.
AGCTTCGAGCGTGATGCCCAGCGCTGCGAGCTCGTTGACGAGCCAGGCCAGCGCCACGCGTGGGTCGCCCAGCGCGGCGCGGCCTTCGCCCTCGCGCGTAAAGCGAACGCCCGCATGGCCCGACACCGTGGCGCGCACGCGGTGCGAACTCAAGTCGAGCTCGCGCCAGTTCGTGGCATGGAGCGCGGGCGCGGCGGGGCCGAAGACGAAAGGGCCGCAGCAGGCGGCGTCGGCGATCAACTGCGGCTCGCCGGCGCGCGTGAATTCGGCGAAGCGCGAATCGGGAACCTCGAAGATCGGGTGCAGCGAGGCGACGGCGGCCAGCACTTCATCCACTGTGTACGGCGTGGCGCGCGGCGCGAGGCTGCGGCCCATGCGAAAGCCAAACTCGGGCTCGACGACACGCATCCGGTTGCCCGTTAGCGATACGGCCGCGCCAGCCTTGACGACGCCGCCCGAGAGGATGCGCCCGGCCAAGGGCCCGCTGACCTTGATGTGCGCCTGGCCGGCCAGGCTGGTGGCGGCGATCTTCCAGCCGGCCACGCGCTGGCCCGCGACCTGCGGCAGTTGCGCCTGGATCGCGTGGCCCTGCGCGTGGCTGCTCGGGCGCAGGGCGGGCGGCAACTCGTGCAGCACGGTGCCGGCACAACGATGTCGCCACAGCAGTTCGGCGGCTGCGCGGGTGATGTCGGGCAGGGCGTCGATGTGCGGGCCGTCGCTCACGTCCCTCACCGTGGCCAGGTGCGAAAGGCTTGCAGCGCCTTCAGGTCAGGCTCGGCGCCCAAGCCCGGCGTGGTGGGGATAGGCACGCGGCCCTCGTTCAGGGGCAGCAGCTCGCCGACGATGGCTTCGCGGTTCGGGTTCGGGTGCGCATCGAATTCGAGCAGCCCCGTGCCGCCTGCGGCAGCCAGTACGTGCAGTGAACCCAGCAGCGCCAGGCCGCCGCTGAAGTAGTGCGGGCAGTAGCGTTTGCCTGCGGCCACCGCAGCGCGCGCCACGCGCAGGTTGCCGGTGATGCCGCCCCATTTGGTGACGTCGGGCTGAATGACTTGCAGTGCGCCGAGTGCGATGGCGGCGTCGAAGCCCGCGCCTTGCAGGTTCTCGCCACCGGCCAGCGGGATGCTTGACGCGCGCGCGAGCGAGAGCCAATCGGCGTCGCTGGCGTCGACGCGCATGGGCTCTTCCAGCCACTGCAAATTCAGGCCCTGGGCTTCGCGCACGAAGTGCTTGGCAGCAGTCAGCGACCAGGCCTGGTTGGCGTCGCAGGTGATCACGGCATCGACACCCAGCGCCTCGCGCATGGCGCGCAGATTGGCCAGATCCTTGGCCATCTCGAAACCGACTTTGAGCTTGAACGCGCGGTGGCCCTTAAGCTGCCGCGCAAGCGCGAACTGCTCGGGCGCGTCGGGGTTGATGCCGGTCACGTACACCGGCACATGCGTCTTGCTGGCGTCGCCGCCGAGGTAGCGCTGCAGTGGCACGCCGTCGCGCCGTGCGGCCAGGTCCCACAGGGCGATGTCGATGCCGGCGATCACCGACGCGATGGGCCCGTGCTCGCCGGTCTGCAGCGCCAGCACTTCCATCTCGCGCGTGAGCTGCTCGAAGGCTTGCGCCGGGCCCTGGAAGCTGCGGCCGACGAGCCGCTCGCCGATGTCCGCCGCAAGCCGTGCGCGGTGCTCGGCGGTGACGACGGGCCAGTTGCACCAGACCTCGCCCCAGCCCTCGCTGCCGTCTTGCTCGACCGCGCGCACCAGCACCATCGGCCGGTCGCGGAAGGTGCCGAACGCGACCTTGATCGGGTTGCTGATCGGCACGCGAAATGCGTAGGCCTCGATGCGTGCGAGTTGGATGGTGGACATGCCTGTCAATGGTGTTTGAGACGTGGTTCGGTTAAGCCGAAGATGCCCCACTCGCGGCCGATGTCGAAGGCGAAGAGCGCGCCGGCCAGCGGGTCGGCCGCGCGCTCGGCGTCGCTCATGCTGTGGCTCACGCCGGTGACATAGAGCGTGCCGAGATCGTTGCCACCAAAAGTGCAACAGGTGGGGCGCTTCATCGGGACCGTCAGCGTGCGGTCGACGCGGCCATCTGGCGCGTAGCGCACCAGGCGCGCGTTGTGGAACTGCGCGCTCCAGACATACCCCTGGGCGTCGACACATGAGCCGTCGGGGAAGGCGGGCGGCGCGATGTGGGCGAGCGCGCGGCCGGCGCCACGCGCGCCCGTGGCCGGCTCGTAGTCGAAGGCGTCGATGCGGTGTTGCAGCGAATCGGCGAAGTACATCGTGCGCCCGTCGGGGCTGAAGGCCAGGCTGTTGGGGATGGCCAGGCCGCCTTGGATAACTTCCTTGAAGCCGCTTGCATCCAGGCGAAACAAACTGCCTTCGGGCGCACGCGTGAGGTGGTGCATGGTGCCGACCCAGAAGCGGCCTTGGCGGTCGCAGCGGCCGTCGTTGAAGCGGTGGTCGGGTGGCAGCGGCGCGTCGACCAGCGTCTCGAAAACTTCGCTGGCCGTGTCGAAGAGCGCCAGGCGCGAACGCAGCGCCACCAGCACCACGCCGTCGCGCTCGGTCAATGCGATCGAGCCCACGAGTTCAGGCATTGGCCAGGTGTGCAGCGACTGGCGCGCCGGGTCCCAGCGCCGCAGCGATGGCGCGCGGATGTCGACCCACCACAGGCAATGCAGGCGCTCGTCCCACAGGGGGCATTCACCGAGCAAGTCGGTCTGGCTCCCTACGCGTGTGGCGCGGGGCAGCACTTGGGTCGCGGCGGCCTTCGTCGTCATGGCGGCATCGTAGGTAGCGCCGTGCGTTGCTGCCATCAACAAAACGGCAAGACACGATTGCCCGAATTCGAATTCACGCGGGCGAGGTGCTTGCCTAGGATGCGCTGGCTTTTACCAACGATCGTTAGGAGCCCCTGCGCATGTTCGAGCATCTGTCACCTGCCAAGCTGTTCTCTCTGCAAGGGCAGGTGGTGTTCGTGACAGGCGCGGCAGGGGGCATCGCGGCCGGGTTGATTCCGGGCTTCGCCGCCGCTGGCGCCAAGCTCGTTCTGGCCGACCGCAGCGACGCCGTGCTGGCGCGCGCGCAAGCACTCAGCGCGGCCGGTGTCGACGTGCTGCCGTTGATGTTTGACGTGACCGACCGCGCGGCGGTCGATGACGCGTTTGCGCAGGCGATGCAGCGTTTCGGCAAGGTTGACGTGCTGGTCAACAACGCGGCGGTGATCGTGCGCAAGCCCTTTCTCGAGCTCACCCATGAGGACTGGCAACGCGTCATCGACATCGACCTCACGGCCTGCTTTCACATCGCGCAGCGCGCGGCGAAGTTGATGGTGGCGCAGGGCGGTGGCCGCATCATCAACATGAGTTCTATCATGAACCACGTGTCGCGGCCGAACCTCACGCCCTACGTCACCGCCAAGGGCGCGCTCGCGGCGATGACACGCTCGATGGCTGCGGATCTGGCGGGCACCGGCGTCACCGTCAACGCGCTCGCACCGGGCTACACCGCCACCGAGTTCAGCGAGTCGGGCAAGAAAGAGTTCCACGATTTCATCGCCGACTGGGTGCCGGTCAAGCGCTGGGGCGAGCCCGAAGACTTGGTGGGCGCTGCACTGCTGCTGGCGTCCAAGGCCGGCGGCTATATCAACGGCCACGTGCTCTATGTGGACGGCGGCTTCCTGGCCGTCACCAAATGAACGTGCCGGTGAGCGCCACCTTGCCCATCCTTGCCAACGCCGCAGCGCCACGGCGTGGCGTGCCGGCCTGGCTGCGCCGCCTGGGCATCGCGCTGCGCAGTTTCGCGATCTTCTTTGCCGCGTGGTGGCTGCTCGCGAAGTGGAACAACAACGCCATTCAGTTGCCCGACCCCCTGAGCGTGGCGCGTGCGATGGCCGAGCTGGCGCGTGATGGCGAAGTTTGGGAGCACGCCTCGGTCAGCACCGCTCGGCTGTTATTGAGCTTGACCATCGCCACGCTGATTGCCGTGCCACTGGGCTTCGTGATGGGCTTGTCACGCCGCGTCGAGGCTTATGTTGACCCGCTCGTCGAGCTGCTGCGTCCGATCTCGGGCATCGCGTGGATACCGCTGGCGCTCTTCATCTTCGGCGTGGGCAATACGCTGCCCGTGTTCATCATGGTGTATGTCGCCACCTTCCCACTGCTGCTGAACACGGTGGCGGGGGTGCGCGGGGTGGATGCAAAGTTGCTGGCTGCCGCGCGCACGATGGGCATCTCGCGCCGCGCCACGCTGCGCCATGTGGTGGTGCCTGCCGCGCTGCCCACTGTGATGGTTGGCTTGCGGCTGGCCTTTGCAGGCGCGTGGGCGGCGGTGGTTGCGGCCGAGCTCATCGGCGCGCCCAGTGGCCTTGGATTTGCGATCGAGTGGTACCGCCAGTTGCTGATGAGCCCGAAGGTCTTCGGCTTCATCGTGCTCATCGGCATCGTCGGCTTCGTTTGCGACACGCTGCTGCGCGCGCTGCAACGGTGGTTGACGCCGTGGACTGAGGGCACGGAGCTGTGAGCGCCGCTTCACTGCCCGCACCCCGTTCACGCAGCATCACGTTGTGGCAGGCGGTGGCCTTGCCGCTGGTGTTGCTCGCCGCCTGGCAGCTGTG
>JANOJR010000325.1:0-2123 GCA_031418855.1 Rubrivivax sp. | reverse complement strand
CGTTGACGAACTTGCGCACGCCGTCCAGCAAGCCCATGTGGCCCTGCACCGTGCCGCCGCCTGCATTGGCACCACTTGCGTCGGCCTGAGCCAAGGCCAGCTTGGCCTGCTGCGTGATGTTCATGGCGGCAACGGCGTGTTGCCGCACGGCCTCTTGGTCGGCGTCGCTCAGCTCCGGGTAGCGCTCGCGCACGATCTTTCCCATGCGCAACTGCGTCAGCTCTTCGGGCAGGGTGTTTTCCTTGTCGAACAAGCCGCGCTCCAACACGGTCTTGTCCTGCAAGAAGCTGGTGATGACCTCATTCAAGTCCTCTTTGCAGATGCGCGTGGCGTCGGGGCTCGTGGGCGTGGCCAGCCCGTTGACTTCCACGTGAACCTGGCCCGTTTCCTGGTTCACCCCGAGGTTGTGGCCACCCGCCTGGTAGCCCGCCTCGCCATAGTCAAAACCATCCTTCGGCCCGGCGTCTTTCGGCGTGAACTCGTAGCGCGGCGCCAGCACCTGCTCCATCAGCAGGCTGGCTGCAATGGCCTTGAGCATGTCGTTCACCGCTTCGGCCACTGCGGCCTGTTCGGCTGCAGGTTCGGCGATCAGGTTGGTGAAGCGTGCCCGCTCTTTGCCCTCGGCGTCACGCGTGGCGCGGCCAATGATCTGCACGATCTCGGTCAGGCTGCTGCGGTAGCCGATGGTCAGCGCGTGTTCGCACCAGATCCAGTCGAAGCCTTCCTTCGCCATGCCCAGCGCGATGATGACGTCCACATGGTCGCGGTTGTTCTTCTGCGCCGGGTCTTTCAGCGCGGTGAGCACGCGGGAACGTTTGCCCGCGTCGCTGTCATCCACCAGGTCAGCCACGCGCAGCACGCGGCCGTCCTGGCCCAGCACTTGATGGAAACCGGTGGCCGGGTCCACACCCTTCCACTCGCCCAGCGCGTGCATGATTTCGTTCACCTCGCGCTCCTTGTCTTGCAAGCTCTCGCGCGAGTTGACGCTGGGAATGTGGATGATGGTTTTCAAGGCCGGGTCCAGCACCTTGGCCACGGCATCCACGTACGCGCCGGTGTAGAAAAAGTAGCCGATGTCCAGCGACTTGAGCCAGCGGTAGCCGTTGAGCTGTTCGTAGTAGGTGAAGGTCACCTTTTCGAAGCGGGCCTCATCGGCGGGCAGCAGCACCGCCTCGCTGTCGCCACGGAAGTAAGAGCCGGTCTCGCCACCAGATGCACCTTGTCGCGCGCGATCAACGCGCCCAACTGGCTGCCCAGCACGTTGCCTGGGTTGCTGGAAACGTGATGGAACTCGTCGATGGCAATCAGCCGCTGGTCGAAGGCTTCGACGCCCAGCTCCTCCACCGCAAAGCGGAAGGTGGCGTGCGTGCAGACCAGCGTCTTGTCGGTGCTGGCCAGGAACTGCCGCACCGCACCCACCTTGGACTTGGCTACGCGCGGCTCGTCCGCGCCGGGCGCGTTGCACAGGTTCCATTGCGGGGCCACCTGCCAATCCCATTCGAAGCCGAATTCGCTTAAGGGTTCGTCGGCAAAGCTGCTGCCGATGGAACGTTCGGGCACCACCACGATGGCTTGCCGCAAGCCCTGGTGGTGCAGCTTGTCCAGCGCAATGAACATCAGCGCGCGCGACTTGCCCGACGCCGGTGGCGACTTGATCAACAGGTACCGCTCGCCGCGCTTGGCATAGGCGCGCTCTTGCATGGCACGCATGCCCAGCGCGTTGGCCTTGGCGGAAGCTCCGGTGCGCGCGGTGATGATCGACACCGACGGCACGGTGTAGGCATTGGTGGGGTTGCCGGGATGTGTCATGGCGTGTCGTCGTCCAATGATGTGGAGCCCCCCAACTCGCGCTCGATCTGTTCGATGCTCGGCAGGCTGGTCTGCAGTTCGGGCGGCAAGGACTCCACCAATTGGTATTCGGCCACCCCCAGCGGCTGGGCCTTGTTGCGCAGCGCGTACTCGGCCACCACCTTGTTCTTGCTCTTGCACAGCAGCAGGCCGATGGTGGGGCCGTATTGCGCGTGCTTGTCGTGGGCATCCACGGCCGTGAGATAGAAGCCAAGTTGGCCCAGATGTTAGGGTTTGTACTTGCCGCCCTTGAGCTAGTTCACCACATAGCAGCG
>JANOJR010000324.1:0-1908 GCA_031418855.1 Rubrivivax sp. | reverse complement strand
CGAAGTGGTGAGCACCTGCCCTGAAGACCTGTGGCGCTTTTTGCTCGCGCAATTCAAGCTGCCCGAGCTGGCGCTGTACCGCGTGCGTGGCCCGGTGAACCTGGTGCGCATGAATGCGCTGATCGATCTGGCGCAGGCGCCAGCGCTGCGCTTCCCGGCGTTTGAGCCCGTGTGGCCTGAAGCCCAGCTGCCGCGCGACGTGCCCATCATCGAGCGCCTGCGCCATGGCGACGTGCTGCTACACCATCCGTTCGAAAGCTTCGAGCCCGTGCTGGCCTTCCTGCGCGAGGCGGTGGACGACCCCGACGTGCTGGCCATCAAGCAGACCATCTACCGCACCGGCGCCGAGTCGCAGCTGATGGACATGCTGATCGAAGCCGCGCGGCGCGGCAAAGAAGTCATGGCGGTGGTGGAGCTCACCGCGCGCTTTGACGAAGAGGCCAACATCAACTGGGCCGAGCGGCTGGAGGCCGTGGGCGCGCAGGTGGTGTACGGCATCGTGGGCTTGAAGACGCACGCCAAGATGCTCTTGGTGACGCGGCGCGAGTCAGGTCAGTTGCGGCGTTATTTGCATCTGTCCACCGGCAACTACAACCCCCGCACGGCGCGGCTGTACACCGACATGGGCTACTTCAGCGCCCACCCCGGCCTGACGGCGGACGCCGACGCGGTGTTCTTGCAACTTGCCAGCCAGGCGCGCGTGAAAGCGCCGCACCACCTGTTGACGGCGCCCTTTGTGCTGCACCGGCGCATGCTCAAGCACCTGGCGCAGGTGGCGCAGGCGGCCGCCGCTGGCCTGCCCGCGCGTGTGGTCATCAAGGTCAACGCCTTGACCGACCCGGCGCTCATCGACGCGCTGGTGCAGGCCAGCCGCGCCGGCGTCTCGGTCGACCTCATCGTGCGTGGCGCCTGCATGCTGGCCCCCGGCGTGGCGGGCTACAGCGAGCACATTCGCGTGCGCTCGGTGGTCGGGCGCTTTCTCGAACATTCCCGCGTGATGTACTTTCGCTGGGGTGCGGGTGAGGACGACGAAGTGCTCTACCTGAGCAGCGCCGACTGGATGAGCCGCAACATGTTTGGCCGCATCGAACTTGCCTGGCCCGTGCGCGACGCGCGGCTTCGCCAGCGCATCATCGACGAAGGCCTGGTGCCCTACCTGCATGACCAGCGCGACGCCTGGGCGCTGGACCACGAGGGCCACTACACGCGAGTGGCGCAAAGCGGGGTGAGCGCACAACAGGCGCTGATGCAGCGCTTTGCCTCGGGGGCGAAGTGGACTTGATCCTGTGGCGCCACGCCGACGCCTTCGAGCTAGAAGGTGACGACGATCTCGACCGCCCCTTGACGCCCAAAGGCGAGCGCCAGGCGCAGCGCATGGGCGACTGGCTCAACCGCCAGCTGCCCGCCAACGTGCGCGTGTTGGTGAGCCCGGCGCGGCGCGCGCAGCAAACGGCGGCGCACCTGGAGCGCAAGTTCAAGACGGTGCCGGTCTTGGCGCCCGACGGCACGGTCGACGCACTCTTGCAAGCCGTGCGCTGGCCCGAAGGGCGCGAGGGTGTGCTCGTCATCGGGCATCAGCCCACCCTGGGCCTGACGGCGGCCTACCTGCTGGCGGGTCAAGCCACCGTGTGGCCGGTGCGCAAGGCGGCGGTGTGGTGGCTGCGTACGCGCGAGCGCGAAGGCGCGCGCCAGGTGGTGCTGCACACGGTGATGTCGCCGGATTTGATCTGAACCCTGCACTGAGGCGTGATCGAAAGACTCTCAGCCTCTCAGAGGGTGTAAACGAAATCAATAGTCGATGCGTTACCTGCTGACCGAGGCAATGCAGAGCGGGGTGACGTATGGCGACGAAGAAGCCGATTGAGCCAGTGGGGCGCCCGGGACGTCGCCCTTCGTTGAACGCCGATC
>JANOJR010000323.1:0-17793 GCA_031418855.1 Rubrivivax sp. | reverse complement strand
TTCATCGGTTCCAGCAGCGCGCGTTGGGGCCGAATTCCGCCAGGCCTTCGACCACGGACAGCGTGAGCTGCGCGCACGCTTGGTCTTTGGCTTGCGCGGCGTCGGCGCGGGCCACGGCACGGGCCTGGTAGCGCTCGCCCTGCACCTGCACCAAGGTGATGTCGTAGTAGCCGGCTTCGCTGCGCGCCGCACTGGCGCCTAGCAAGGCGCGGGTGCTCACGCTGTAGACGCCGTGGTGCGCGCGGAACTGTTCTTGCGCTTGCTGCAAGCGTGCGAGTGCGGCCACCGCGTCGCTGCGCCGAGATTTCTGCAAATAGCCCAAGCTCGACGGCACCGCCAGCGTCACCAGCAGCGTGGCGACAGTCAGCACGACAGCCACTTCGACCAGCGTGAAACCGATAGTACGCATGCTCACGTTCCCGTCAGCACGCGCTGGCGCTTTTGGGTCTGGTTGACGTAGCGCTGCAAACTGCGCTCGGCGCCTGGGTCCAGGCGGTGCCACTCGCAGCCGATGCGGTGACCACCTTGATGCAGCGAGCTGACGTGGTGCATTTGCAAGGAGACGACAAACGCCGTCTCGCTGTCGAGCTGCACCTGCACGCCGTGCAAGAGGCTGCCCGGGCGCAGCTCGGGCATGTCTTGCGGCAGCAGCAGCGCGCAGCCGCCCACGCTGACGTCGAGCAAGCGCATCTCCAGCAGCATCTCGGGCAGGGCAGGGTGGCGCAGCGTCAGCGTCGGCCCACATCGCGCGGCGCTGCCGGCAGGGCGCACGCGAAAACTGCTGCGGCGCTGGAAACGATAAAGCTGGGCCGGCAAGGCCGCCTGCAGCACGGTGGCGTGTGCGCTGTGCACGAGCACCAGGCCCTCCACCTCGAACTGGAGCTTGACGCTTTCCAGGTAGCTCACGGCCACGGCTTCATCGGCGTCGACCAGGGCCGACAACTGCGGTGCTGTGGGCTCGACGCTGAAGCTCAGGCGCGAGCGCGTGGTGTCGATGGTCCACAGCGTGCAGCTCATGGACATCCCGCCCGGCGCGGCCAGCACGACCGCTGAAGCTGCGTCGCGCACTTCACGCAAGAGGCTTAGCACTTCGGCGCTTTGCGCGACACGAAACGGCGCCCAGGGGTCGGCGCCGGCGTGCTCGTCGAGCTGTGCGGGCTGCGTGTGCTGGAACATGGCGAACGCCTGTTCAGTGCAGCTGCTGCGGCTTGCCCGTCAGCGTGTGCTCAAGCTCTTGCAGCCAGGGCTCGGCCAGGTGGCGGATCTCGGCGTCGTTGACGAGGATGCGCTGCATGATGCGTGACTTGGCCTTGGCCGCATCACTGTTCAACGTTGTCTGGCGTGCGGCAGCCTTGAGCTGGCTGATCAGCAGCACGCAGGCACCTTCGAGCTTGACCACCTCATCCCAATGCCCGGTGCGCGCGGCGTTGAGCATGTCGGCACTGGCCTGTTCGATGGCTTCGTAGAAGCTCAGCAGGTCGGTATTCATCGGCTTGTGTTCTCTGGTGTGTCGGGGGCGAACGGCAACGCGGCGCGTTTCAAGCGGCAGCGTGGGCGGGTTGCAGGACTTGCGGGCCGATCTGTTGCCAGGCCTCATGCACCGGGCGCAGCAACGCGGCGCACTCCTCGATGGCCGCTTCATCGTTGCGCAAGTTGGCCTGCGTCAGGCGCAGCTCGATGTAGCCGTAGAGGCGGTCGAGATCTTGCGCCAGGCGGCCGCCCTGGGCCACGTTGAGACTGGCGCGCAGGCCTTCGCCCACGATGGCCAGCGCCTTGCGAATGGCCTGCGACTTGGCCTCGATGTCACCTTGCTGGATGGCACCGCGGGCACGTGCCAGGGCACCCAGCGCGGCGTCGAAGAGCATGCCCACGAGCGCGTGGCTGGCGTTGTCGCTGGCGGCGGCACCCTGCACACCGACGTCGGTGTACATGCCTGTCATGCGGCTGCTGGGGCGCGGCGGGGCAAGGGCTTGTGGCTGCATGAAGGGCTCTTTCGCGTGACGGGGCTTGCGGGCTGGTGGCGCGGGTCGGGGCCAAGCGCTGCCAGTTCGGTGGGCGGGCGCCGTGCCACAAGTGCGTGGCGCCTGCACTGGTTATCGACGGGTGGCGGCGCCGCTTGAGCCTGAGCTGGTGTCGAGATGCAGGGCGTCCAAGGCGCAGTTTTCTGCGCGGGAACGGCACCCGCAATGGCTGCCTCCCCCTGCATGGGGGAGGGCTGGGGAGGGGGTTGAAGGCCTGCGACGTGCGGGCATCAAACCCCCACCCCAACCCTCCCCCTGTTAGGGGGAGGGAGCCACACGGTCAGCCCGCGCTCAACGGCTAGGCGTGCGGTTCCAGCTGGCGATCTGCTGCGTCACGTAGTTCTGCAGCGAGGTCAAATTCGACAGGTTCGTGTCCAGCCGCGTGTACTGCGCGTTGAGCCGCTTCTCAGTCAGCGCCAGGCGTGCTTGCAGCCGCTCGGCGCGGTCGCCGTCGCGCTCGATACGGTCTTTCAGCGCCTTGTTGCGCGTGTCGAAGACACCGTCGTCGGCCAGCCGCGCATCGCCAAAGCTCTTGAAAAGCGCGCCAAAGCCGTCGCTGGCCACACCGTCGTCGTCGCGCGAGAAGAAGTCGCGCAAGGCGTCATGTTTGCCTACCGCCGCGTCGAGTTTGGTGTCGCTAACCTTTAAGCTACCGTCACTCAAAGGCTCCAGGCCGATGTCGGCCAGGCGCGTGAAATCGAGCACCGCCGCACTGCTTCCAGAAACCAGCGTACGCAGCTGCGTCGCCAGGTTTTTGGCCGAGCTGTCGCCTTGCAGCACACCGCCCGCAGCCGCGCCCACGGTGGTACGGGTCTGCTCGCGCACAAGCTTGATGAGGTCGTTGTAGGCGGTGGCGAAGTCGGTGACGGACTTGCGCACCGAGACGGAGTCGCGGCTGACCACGAGATCGATCGGCGCGGTGGTGACCTGCGCCAGCTTGAGCGTGATGCCATCGAGCACGTCGCTCAAGGTGTTCGTGCTGGAGCTCACCGGCACGCCGTTGATGGTGGCCTGCGCATTGGCTGCGGCCAGTGTTTGGCTCATGCGGGTCACCGGGCCGTCCAACGCAGCGGGGTCGAAGGCCAGCTGCGACAGGCCTGCGGCGTCGACGTTGTCGCCGTCGTCGTCATTCACGCTGATGCGAAAGCCGCCCTCGGCGCCGGTGGCGCTCGAGCGCAGCGCCAGGCGCGAGCCCGAGGCGTCGTTGACGATGGAGGCGAGCACGCCCGCGCCCGAGGCGTTGATGGCGTCGCGCACTTGCGCCAGGCTGTCGCTGCCGCTGTCGATGCGCAGCGTCACGGCGGTCGCGCCAGCTTTGGGGGTGAAGGTGGTCTGGCCCGTGTTCCAGGCGCCGAGCTCGATGGTCAAGCTGCCGGGGCCGACGATTTCATTGCTGTTGGCCCAGATGCGGCTGCTGGCCAGCGTTTGCGCGGCGGCGAGTTTGCTCACGCTGACGGCGTAGCTGCCCGGGGGGGCGCTGCCATCGGCGGTGGCCGTCAGCGCGGCGGGGCTCGGGTTGTTGACAGCGGTGGCCGTCCAGGTGTCGGCGCTGCTGAGCTTCTTGGCCGCGTCGCGCACGGCGGTCATGGCGCTTTGCAGCTTGCCGTAGGCCGAGAGCTGGTCTTGCGTGCGCTTGGTCGAAGCCTGCAGCGCCGCCAGCGGCTGGCGCTCGATGGCCATCAATTGCGCCACCATGCTGCGCACATCGAGGCCGCTGCCGATACCGGGGGATGACAGGGTGGCCATGGTGACTCCTTGGGGTCCTGTCGTCGATATCGGCCTTGGATGGGCAAGCTTGAGGCGTGATCAAGACGCCGGCGTCGCCACCGGCGCCGAGCCTGCGTGCCCCGTCAGTGCGTCAGTGCGTCAGGCTCAGTTCTTCAACAGCTGCAAGACGTTTTGTGGCAGCGAGTTGGCTTGCGCCACCATGGCGTTGCCGGCTTGTTGCAGGATTTGCGCGCGCGACAGGTTCGCCGTTTCGACGGCGAAGTCGGCGTCCATGATGCGGCTGCGTGCGGCCGTGAGGTTCTCGGCCGAGACCTGAAGGTTGGCGACCACCGTTTCGAAGCGGTTCTGCGCCGCACCGTAGAGTGCACGTGAGGTCGTGACCTGGTCGATCGCGGCGTCAAGGGCGTTGATGGCGGCAATGGCGCCGGCCGAGGTCGCGCCGCTGATGTTCAGCGTCGCCGCACCCACGGCATCACGCACACTGGTCGTGAGGTCAGTGCCGGCGATGTCGATGGTGTCGTTGGCGGTGGTGCCTGGGCCGACCTGAAAGGTAAAGGTCGCGATGCTGCCGTCGAACAGCAAGGTGCCGTTGAACTGTGTGCCGTCGACGAGTCGCCCGACTTCGTTCTGCAATTCGGAAAACTCGGTCTGCAAGTTGGTGCGGTCGCCGGCATTGTTGGTGCCGTTGGCCGATTGAACGGCGAGCTCTCGCATGCGCTGCAAGGCGTCGCCGATCTTGCCGATGGCGCCTTCAGCCGTCTGCGACAGCGAGATCGCGTCGTTGGCGTTACGGATGGCCACCTGCATGCCACGCACTTGCGCGTTCATGCGTTCGGCAATCGCGAGGCCCGCAGCATCGTCCTTGGCGCTGTTGACGCGCAAGCCCGACGAAAGCCGCTGCATCGCGGTCATCAGCGCCGTCTGCGACGACGAGAGGTTACGCTGCGCATTCAGCGACGTGAGATTGGTATTGATCGTTTGCGGCATTCCCAACACTCCTTCAAGGACCGGTCAATCCGGCACCAAACGACAGAGGCACGGGGGTACTCCTGTTGATGCCGATTCTCAAAGCATGTGGCGCGGGGCATTGCCTCGATAAGAGGGCGGATTCGGTCCTAGATGCGCAGCGTGGGGTCGCCCAAAAGGAAACCGCCATGGCCTCTGCAGGCTCATGGCGGTTGGGGCTTTCGGGCAACGCTATTGGCGGTGCCTAGCTGGCGCGGACGTACTTAGTTGCGCAGCAGTTGCAGCACTTGCTGGGGCTGCTGATTGGCTTGCGCCACCATCGCCGTGCCGGCCTGCTGCAGGATGCTGGCGCGTGACATGGCGGCGGTTTCCACCGCGAAGTCGGCGTCAACGATGCGTGAACGTGCGGCCGTGAGGTTCTCGCTCGCCACTTGCAGGTTCGCAATCACGCTTTCGAAACGATTCTGCGTGGCGCCGAAGCTGGCACGTGCCGTGGTCACGTCGTCGATGGCCGTGTCCAGCGCGTTGATCGCCGCCGTCGCGCCGGCGGCAGTGGCACCCGAGATGTCGAGTGCAGCGACCGCCGTGTTGGTGGTCGAGAGGTCGCTTGAGGTCACCGTGATGGTGTCCTGCGCCGAAGTGCTTGCGCCGACCTGGAAAGTGAAGCTGGCAACGCTGCCATCGAGCAGAGCCTGGCCGTTGAACTTGGTGCCGCTCACCAGCCGCGAGACTTCAGCTTGCAGCTCGGCGAACTCGGTCTGCATGTTGTCGCGGTCGCCGGCGTTGTTGGAGCCGTTGGCCGACTGCACGGCCAGCTCACGCATACGCTGCAGGGCGTCACCGATTTTCCCGGTGCCCCCTTCAGCCGTCTGCGCCAGTGAGGTCGCGTCGTTGGCGTTGCGGATCGCCACCCCCATGCCGCGCACCTGGGCGTTCATACGCTCAGAGATCGCGAGTCCGGCGGCGTCGTCCTTGGCGCCGTTGACGCGAAGGCCCGAGGACAGGCGTTGCATGGCCACATTCATGGCCATCGAGGATCCAGCCACATTGCGCTGGGCGTTGATTGAATTCAGGTTCGTGTTAATGGTCTGGGCCATGAAAAACTCCTATACGGTTAAAGAAGAGTGCCCGGCTCCGACGCCGGCTTGCTTGCAACCTCAACGATTGCCCGCCTTGGTTGCGTACAGCCCATGGAGGCAGGCGACCACCACGGGAACCGCCCGGCGTCGAAGGGCGCTTGACCGTCATGTTGGGTGTTAGCCCCCTATGACGCTCTCTCGTCCAACCGGACCACGAAGCAGATTTCTCAGCTGCGTTGGAAGGGATATCGACCGCTTTTGCCCCGCACTTTAGGGTTTGGCTTCGCTGTGCTTGTCAAGTGTTTGAAACGTTGAAGTTGTCACGTTTGACCACACACTTGGCCGCACACATTCCTTCCGACCATTGGGGTATCGGCCGGCGCGCGCGCTGACTTGAAGCCTTGTTGCACGCTGGCCAAGCCCGTCGTGTAGGAAGTAGCCTGACAAGACCTGCGGACGTTGCCAGACACGCGCGATCGAATTGGGCTGATCGCGCCGCCTATCTCTGCTGCCTACAGTTCGTTTCACGCCGTCACGCAAAACCACACGACGGCAGCCCACGAACCCCCGCTGGAGAACACCATGACATCCGAACAAATCGTTGCCGAGATCCGCGAAGCCAATCTTTCCTATTTGATGCTGGCGCAAAGCCTGGTGCGCAGTGACCGCGACCAGTCGCTGTTCCGCCTGGGCATCAATGAAGACACCGCCAACCTGCTGTCCAGGCTGACGCCGGCGCAGATGATGAAGATGTCGGTGGGCAATACCTTGCTGTGCCGCTTCCGCATGGACGACGATGTCGTGTGGAACCTGCTCACCAACCATGGCAAGGGCGCGGCGAACGAAGGCGTGTCGCGCCTGCATGCCTCCATCTTGATGGCCGGGCGCCATCAAGAAGCGGCTTGAGCTGATCGGACTCAACCGCGCCACAGGTCCTTCCAAAAGTACGTCCACAAGAACAGCCAGGAGCAGCCAGCCATGCGCAACAAAAGCATCCTCACCGAGGCGCGCCAGATCGAACGCGCGGTAACCTTGATCAACCTCGGCGCCCGCCTGCAGGTGCTCGAAAGCGAGACCGACCTCAGCTACGAGCGGCTGCTGCGCTTGTACAAAGAAGTCGCGGGCAAGAGCCCGAGCAAGGGTCAGTTACCGTTTTCCACCGACTGGTTCATGACCTGGCAGCCCAACATCCATTCGAGCCTGTTTCTCAACATCCACGAGTACCTGAACAAGGTCGCCGCGCTTGAAGAGATCGACACCGTCATCAAGGCCTTCCAGCTCTATCTGGAGCAGATCACCGCGCAAGGCCTGGAGCCGCAGTTGAGCGTGACGCGCGCCTGGCGCCTGGTGAAGTTTGTCGACAACGGCATGCTCACCATGACCAAGTGCAAGAAGTGCGCGGGCCACTTTGTGACCCACCCGCACGAGATGGCGCGCCACTATGTGTGTGGCCTGTGTGCGCCGCCAGCCCGCGCGGGCAAGGGCCGCATGGCCGGGGCTTTGACGGCTGCGGCCGATGAAGAGGCCCGCAGCAAACTTGCCGAGCGCAGTGCCATCGCCGCGGCCGCCCTGGTGGCCGAAGCCAGGGCCCAGGCTGCGGCAGTGGTGAATGAATTCACAGATGACACCGCCGCGCCTGCGCCAGGCGCTGCTGCACGGCTCAAGATGACCCCGGCGCGTGTCGATCACACGGCCAGAGCGTTCTGAATTGTTTGTCTCCTCCTGGCACAGACCTCTGTGCTTTCATGCGGGTCCTTCGGGACCCGCACTTTTTTGGCGCAACGTGGTGATGCAAGTGATCAAGCCCGGCACCTGGTTCTGGCCCCTGCCCGCAGTGCTGGGCTGGTGCGCCGCCTGGGGCTTGTTTATCGGCGCAAGCGCGAACAAGGTGCCACTGCCTGCGGCACTCTTGCTGGCCACCGTGCTGGGATTTGCGGTGGCATTGCTGGCCAGCCGCGGTTGGCGCCGGCGCGCCATCGTGGGCTTGGGTTTTCCACTCTCGGCGGCCGCGCTTGGCGCGGTGCAACTGCCTTCGTTCATCTGGCTGCTGGCCTTGTTGCCGCTATGGTTGATCTATCCCATGCGTGCCTGGCGCGATGCGCCGTTTTTTCCGACCCAGCGCGGCGCTTTGCTCGGCGCGCGCGAGCGCATCACCTTGGCGCCGCATGCGCGTGTGCTGGACGCCGGCTGCGGCCTGGGCCATGGCTTGCTCGCCCTGCGCGAGGCCTGGCCGCAGGTGCAGATTGAGGGCGTGGAGTGGAGCCGGCCGCTGGCGCTGCTGGCGCGCTGGCGCTGCGGCTTTGCGCGTGTGCGTCGCGGCGACATGTGGCGCGACGACTGGCACGACTTCGCATTGGTGTACCTCTTCCAGCGCCCCGAGAGCATGGCGCGTGCGGCGGCCAAGGCGCAAGTCGAGATGCCTGTGGGCAGCTGGCTGGTGAGCCTGGAGTTCGCCGTGCCCGACTGGCGCGCCCATGCGCGGCTGGCCTTGCCAGGGCAACGCGTGGTGTGGATCTACCGCATGGGGAGCAACTGAAGGGCAGCAACTGAAGGGCAGCGGCGCGCCTGTTCGCGCTCAACCCGCCAGGGTGCTTGCCGATAACCGCTTGT
Organism: Rubrivivax sp.; assembly: GCA_031418855.1. Classification (GTDB taxonomy): domain Bacteria; phylum Pseudomonadota; class Gammaproteobacteria; order Burkholderiales; family Burkholderiaceae_C; genus Rubrivivax. Next base: position 9,389 of record JANOJR010000323.1, on the reverse strand, counting down.
GAACCCCGAACCAGCAGGTGCGGGGACCTGACACCCCAAGCGAAGAAGACCCCTCTCATGTTCGTCATCGTCGGCTGGTTGATCGCACTCGCATGCATCTTCGGCGTGTACATCGCGCACGGCGGCAACATTGGCGTGATCCTGAAAGCCTTGCCCTTCGAGATGACCACCATCTTCGGTGCGGCCGGCGGCGCCTTTCTGGCGAACAACCAGATGAAGGTGGTGAAGGCCTCGATCAAAGGCGTGCTGTCCTGCTTCAAGGGCAGCCGCTTCAGCAAGGCGCGCTACATGGAGCTTTTGGCGCTGATGTACGACATCCTGCAGAAGGCGCGTAAAGAGGGCCTGATGTCGATCGAGAAAGACGTTGAAGAGCCGCACAGCTCCGCGCTCTTCCAGAAATACCCGGTGGTGGGCAGTGACCACCACGTCGTCGAGTTCATCACCGACTATTTGCGCATGATGGTCTCGGGCAACTTGAACGCGCACGAGATCGAAAGTCTGATGGACAGTGAGATCGACACCCATCACGCTGAAGAACACGCGGCAGTAGCAGCTATCGCACGCCTGGCCGGCGGCCTGCCGGCCTTCGGCATCGTGGCCGCTGTGCTCGGTGTGGTCAACACCATGGGCTCGGTGGGCCAGCCGCCCGCCGTGCTGGGCGGCATGATCGGCTCGGCCCTGGTCGGCACCTTCCTGGGCATCTTGTTGGCCTACGGTTTTGTCGAGCCGCTGGGCGGCTTGCTCGAACAGAAGGTTGAAGACGCCGGGAAGGAATTGCAGTGCATCAAGACCACGCTCCTGGCCAGCATGCAGGGCTACGCGCCGCAAGTGGCCATCGAGTTCGGACGCAAGGTTTTGTTCTCGGACATGCGGCCGACGTTCGGCGAGCTCGAGAGTCACGTGAAGGGCAAAAAGTGATGACGCCGCACATCTGGAACCCTCCCCCTAGCAGGGGGAGGGCAGGGTGGGGGTTGACTCTTGGAGCGCCCCTACTTTGGGCGTTAGCAGTCGACCCCCTCCCCAACCCTCCCCCTTCCAGGGGGAGGGGGCAAGACAGGGGGAATCACCATGGCTGGTGACGCCAAGAAGCTGCAACCGATCATCATCAAGCGCATCAAGAAAGGTGGGCATGGTGCGCACGGCGGTGCGTGGAAGATTGCCTATGCCGACTTCGTGACGGCGATGATGGCTTTCTTCCTCTTGATGTGGCTGCTGGGCTCCACCACCGAGGGCGACAAGAAGGGCATTGCCGACTACTTCGCGGCACCCTTGAAGGTGGCGATGTTCTCCAGCGGTTCGGGCGCGGGTGATGCCTCGCATGTCATCAAAGGCGGTGGCCAGGATCTCACGCGCCAGACCGGCCAGGTCAAGCGCGGTGAGGTTGAGGCGCCACGCAACACGGTGAACTTCAAGGCGCTCAAGGCCGAGCAGGTGCGTGCCGAGGCCGCGCGGCTTGAAGACCTGATGAAGAAGGTCGAAGAGAAGATTGCGGCGAGCGAAAAACTCGCCGGTATGAAGTCGCAGATCAAGCTCGACATGACGCGCGACGGCCTGCGCATCCAGATCATTGACGAAGACAAGCGGCCGATGTTCGACAGCGGCTCGGCGGCCGTCAAACCCGGCATGCGCGAGCTCTTGCGCGAGATCGGCGTGGTGCTGGGTGATGTGCCCAACCGATTGACGTTAGAAGGCCACACCGATTCGACGCCCTTCCCCGGTGGCCAACGCGGCTACAGCAACTGGGAGCTTTCGGCCGACCGCGCCAACGCCTCGCGGCGCGAGCTCGTGGCCGGTGGCCTGCCCGAAGACCGCGTGCTGCGCGTGCAGGGCCTGGCCTCCAGCACGCCGTTTGACAAAGGCGACCCACTGGCGCCGACGAACCGGCGCATCAGCATCATCGTCATGAACCGCGAGGCCGAAGACCGGGTCTTTCGCACACGCGTGGAAGGCCTTGGCGCCGAGGTGCAAGAGGCACCGACGCCGACCCTGATCTCAAGTCCCCTCGTGCCCGGCCGATAGACCAAGCACACCCACCCACCCAAACACCTCAGCAGCAGACCGAGGCCAAGACATGACCATTCAAACCGACATGAAGTTCTTGATCGTCGATGACTTCTCGACGATGCGACGCATCATCCGTGGCCTGCTCAAGGAGATGGGTTGCAACAACGCCGACGAAGCCGAAGACGGCGAGGTGGCTTTGAACATGCTCAAGCAAAACAAGTACGACTTTGTCGTCTCCGACATCAACATGCCCAACATGAACGGCTTTGACTTGCTCAAGGCCGTGAAGGCCGACGACAGCTTGAAGCACCTGCCCGTGTTGATGGTCACGGCCGAAGCGCGCAAGGAAGACATCGTGCTGGCCGCGCAGACCGGTGCGGCGGGCTACATCGTCAAGCCTTTCACCAAGGCCACGCTGGAAGAGAAGGTGCAGAAGATCATGCAAAAACTGGCCGCCACGGTCTGAAGCGAGGGACAAGAACAAGAACATGAAGATGGATTCCCCCGACACGCTGGCTCCCGCCGGCTCCGCAAGCACCACCGAAGTCTTCCTGCAACTCGGCACCTTGACGCGCCAGTTGCACGACACGCTGGAGCAACTCGGCGTGATGCCCAAGCTGCAATCGGCCGCCGAAGGCTTGCCCGACGCGCGCAGCCGCTTGAACTACATCGCCACGAAGACGGCCGCCGCCGCCGAGAAGGTGCTGAACTCGGTCGACCAGGCCAAGCTTGAGCAGGCCAGCATTGCCGCGCATACACGCAAGCTGGCCGCACGCCTGAGCGCCGACCCCGTGAAGGCCCTGGCCAGCGGTGCGGTGATGAACTTTGTGGGTGAGGTCGAAAGTGCCACCGCGCGCATCGACGCGCATCTCACCGACATCATGATGGCGCAGGACTTCCACGACCTCACTGGCCAGGTCGTGGCCAAGGTGGTGGCGCTGGCCAATGACCTCGAAGATTCGCTGGTCAAGCTGCTGGTCTCGGTGGTGCCCCCCGAGCAGGCCCACAAGGTCCAGCAGGCGATGACCAGCCAGATTCTCAGCGGCCCCGTGGTCGACCACACCGGTCGCACCGATACGGTGGCCAACCAGGGCGAAGTGGACGACCTGCTGGCGAGCCTGGGTTTCTAAGCCGGACGTCGATCGCTAACGCCGCGTCGCCACGCTCAGTCGCCGCCCTGCGCCCGCGGTGCGCCTTCACGCAAGTGGCGGTAGACGGTGGTGCGCGAGACGCCCAGGCGGCGCGCCGTTGCGCTGACGCTGCGCCCGCTGGCTTCAAACGCGCGCAGCACCTGATCGGTGGCGCCGTGCTGCAGCGCCGAGCCACGGGCTGCGCTGGCGGGTGCGGCCAGCTGCGCGGGGACGTCGTGTTCGTTCAGTTGCGCTGACCCGTCAACGCGCGCCTGCGCCAGCACCATGCGTGTGAGCGTGGAGCGCAGCTCGCGAAAGTTGCCCGGCCAGGGCTGCTGCGCCAGGCGCGCGAGCGCGCCATCGCTGATCTGTGCACCTGCATCGACCTGCGCCAGCACACTGCGCGCGGCCAGGGCAAAGTCGCTGCGCTCACGCAGCGGCGGCAGGCGCAGCTTGACGACGTCCAGGCGGTACAGCAGGTCTTCGCGGAAGCGCCTGGCTGCCACGGCCGCAGCCAGGTCGACGTTGCTCGCCGCCAGCAGCTGCACGTTGACGTGCCGGGACTGCGTGGCACCGACGGCGCGCACCTGTTGGTCGTCGAGAAAACGCAGCAAGGCCGCCTGCATGGGCAGGGGCAGCTCACCAACTTCGTCCAGCAGCAGCGTGCCGCCGTCGGCCGCCGCAATGAGCCCCGTGCTGCCATCGCGCCGCGCACCGGTGAAAGCGCCGCCGACGTGGCCGAAGAGCTCGGCCTCGAACAGTTCATCGGGGATGGCCGCGCAGTTCACCGCCACGAACGCACCGCGCCGCCCACTCACCGCATGGGCATGGCGCGCCAGCAGCTCCTTGCCGCTGCCGGTCTCGCCGTAGATCAGGATGGGCGCGCCCATACGCACGGCGGCCTGCGCCATGCGGCAGGCCTCGGCCACGGCCGGGTCCGCAGCGACAAAGCCGGCGCTGAAGGCGGCGTCGGCCATACGCGGTGGCGTGCTGCCCGTGCGCACTGCGGCAGCCACCGGGAGCCGGGCATGGCTGCGTGGCGTCATCACACGCCGCAGGGGCGGGCGGCTCACCACACTGACCACCAGTGTGCTGCCCAGCGCGTCGCGCAGGCGGGCGTCGTTGCCGACATGCAGGCGCGCCAGCACATGCTCGAAGGGTTCACCAAAGAGGGTCTCGAAGTGGCAGCCGCGTGTGGCGTCAAGCCCAGCGAGCAGGCTCGTGGCGCGCGCGTTGGCGGCTTGCAGTTGGCCCGTTTCATCAAAGGCCAGCAGCCCCGCCGACAAGGTGTTCAGATACTCGGCGCGGGGGTGGATGGCCAGCACCAGCTGCTGGCGCATCTGATGCACGAGCACGCCGTTTTCGATGTGCGCCACGGCCATCTGCACCAAGGCCTGGGTATGGCGCTGGCGCGACTCGAAGTACGACGAGGCATCGAGCACACCGACGATCGCGCCCGCAGCGTCGCGCACCGGTGTGGCCGTGCACGAGATTTGGCCCAGGCTGTGGAAGTAATGCTCCATGCCGGTGACGGCGACCGACTGCCCGGCTGCCAGCGCCGTGCCCAAGCCGTTGGTGCCACAAAGCGGCTCGCTCCAGCGGCTGCCGGCGACGATGCCAGCGTTGCTGCCGCTCATCGAGAATCGGTTGTCAGCGTAGAGGTCGAGGATGACGCCGTCGTGGTCGGCGAAGGCCAGCAAGAAGTTCGAGCCGGCGATTTGCTGCGACAGCGTTTCAAGCTCGGCGCGTGCCAGGCGGCGCACGAACTCGCTGCATTCACGCCGGCGCACCAAGTCGTCGTGCGGCACGACCTGCACCGTCAGCGGCGCAGTGGCGTCCAGCCCACCGTCCATGCAGCGCACCCAGCTGTCCAGCACCAGCGTGGCTGGCAGCCCGTCGGGTGGCAGCGCATTGCCGCGCGCACGCACCGCGCTGGCGTGGGACAGCGACATCTCCTCAAATGCCTTCATGGTGTCGTCTCCTGGCGAACTCTTCATATGGGCTGGGCCCAGCCCAGCGCTGGCGCGCAAACTATCAGCGCAACCCGCACGGCGCAACTGCACAGTTTCTGCACAAGCCATGCCGCACATGTACCAGAGTTGCACAGTCAGCGCAGCTGCCACCATGCGCCGACGCCCCGCGCATAAGTTTGCAACCAAGGGTCGACCCGCATTGGTATGCGGCTTGCAACAAGCACTGGCACACCGCAAGGATGTCCCACGCGGTGGCATTCAACCAATGCCAGGAGACTGACGATGCCCGTTTCATTCCCGCCACTGACCCGCATGGCCGCTGCCATGCTGCTCACCGCTGCCGTGGCTGTGCCCGCGCTAGCGCAGCAGAACATCGAAAAGCTCAAGCAGATGAAGGTCGCCACCACCGACCTGAACATTCCGCTGGTGCCGCAGACTGGCGCGAACGCCAACGCCATCAAGGAAAACCTGAAGCGCGTGAAGCTGCCGGCGGGCTTCAAGATCGAGCTTTATGCCATCGTGCCCGACGCGCGCCACATGGCCGTGGCACCCAGCACCAACATGCTCTTTGTAGGCACACGCAAGACCACCGTTTGGGCCGTGACCAACCGCAACAGCGGCGACGTGGCGACCGAAGTCAAGTCCTTCGCGCCGAGCCTGAAGTTCACCAATCCGAATGGTGTGTGCTGGACCAAAGACGGCTTCCTCATCGTCGCCGAGCACAACCGCATCCTGAACTTCCCGGCGGCCGAGTTCTTTTACGAAGGCCCGGATGTCGCGGTGATCGAGGTCGTGCCGCAGGGCGGGCTGATCCCGGTCGAAGAGGAGTCCTACAACCACGGCGCGCGCGTGTGCAAGGTCGGCCCCGACAAGATGCTCTACGTCTCGCTGGGCCAGCCGCACAACGTGCAGCCGCGCGACAAGATCGATCTGTACAACAAGGTCGGCATCGGCGGCATGGTGCGCATGGACTCCTTCAGTGGCGCCAAGCGCGAGGTCTACGCCACTGGCATTCGCAACTCGGTGGGGCATGACTTCAACCCCAAAGACGGCACGCTGTGGTTCACCGACAACCAGACCGACGGCATGGGCGACGACATCCCCAATGGTGAGATCAACCGCATCACTGCCAAGGGCCAGTTCTTCGGCTACCCGTGGAAGCAGGGTCGCACGCGCATGACCGACCACGGCTACGACAAAGACCCGCTGCCGGCCAACATCATCGACCCGCAGGTCTACACAGTGGCGCATGCGGCCGATTTGGGCATGAGCTTCTACACCGGCAAGATGTTCCCCGCGAAGTACCAGGGCGGCTTCTTCTCGGCGCAGCACGGCTCATGGAACCGCACCACGCCGGTGGGCGCGCAGGTGCTGTTCACGTCGCTGAAGGCGGACGGCACGGCCGACAAGACGGAAGTCTTTGCCGACGGCTGGCTTGACAGCAATGGCCTGTATCGCGGCCGCCCGGTTGATGTGGCGGTGATGAAGGACGGTTCGATCCTCATCAGCGACGACTTCGCTGGCGCGCTGTACCGCGTGAGCTACACGGCGCCGTAAGCGCGCCGCTATGGCCGGCATGGTGGCGGCCGTCGCCATGCCCTTATCGTTGCGCACCTGCGCCGGCCCAAGCTTGGGCTGGCGCAGGTCTTCATATGAGCCCCGATGATGTTGAGTCACCTCTACCCGCGCCTCTTGGTCTGGCTCTTTGTCGGTGCGTCGGCGTGCTTGTGCAGCGCCACGCAGGCGCAGACACGCGACGCCGAAGCCGGCCGCGCCAAGGCGCAGATGTGCGCCGTCTGCCATGGCCCCAGCGGCATCTCCACGACACCCGACGCACCGCACCTTGCGGGCCAGCCGGCGATCTACCTTGCGGCGCAACTGCGGGCTTACCGCAGCGGCACGCGAGCCCACGAAGTCATGGCCGTGATGGCCAAACCATTGAGCGACGATGACATCTCCAATCTGGCGGCCTGGTACGCCTCGATCCGCATTGAAGCGCAGCTGCCGCGCTGAACTGACTCTGACGACGCTGTGCGCGGCGATGTCGCTGGCGCTGGCGCCGGCGCTGACGCATGCCCAGCTCGTCACCGAACGCGTGGTCATCAGCGCCAGCGGTGCCGAGTTGCGTGTGCTCGACGCGCCCATGGCCATGGGTGTCGTCGACGCCGACCAGCTGCGCGCGGCCGGGCCCATGGTCAACTTGTCCGAGGCACTGTCACGTGTGCCCGGCATCAATGTGGCCAACCGCAGCAACTACGCGCAAGACCTGCAAATATCGTCTCGCGGCTTTGGCGCGCGCGCGAGTTTTGGCGTGCGCGGCATGCGGCTGTACAGCGACGGCATCCCCGCCAGCGGGCCCGACGGGCAAGGCCAGGTCTCGCACTTCGACCTGGCGGGTGCCGCGCGCATCGAGGTCCTGCGCGGGCCTTTTTCGGCGCTTTACGGCAACAGCTCGGGTGGTGTCATCTCGCTTGTTAGCGCGGCGCCCAAAGAAGCGCGCTGGTCACTGGACGCCGATGTCGGCAGCGACGGCCTGCGCCAGTGGCGCGCCGGTGTGGCCACGCCGCTGCCCGGTGGCTTTTCGCTGGCGGCCCAGCTCGGCCGCTTTGAGATCGAAGGCTTTCGCCCGCAAAGCGCCGCCGAGCGCACGCTGGCCAATCTGCGCCTGGGCTGGGCCGGCGAGCGCGACCGCGTGCTGCTGGTGGCCAACGCCATCGACCAGCCCGCACTCGACGCACTGGGCCTGACGCGCGCGCAATTCGACCTCGACCCACTTCAGACCACCACGCAAGCCTTGCCGCAAACGGCACCCGGCCAGGCCGACCGCTTCAACACCCGCAAGAACACGCGCCAGCAGCAGCTCGGCCTGACCTGGCGCCACCGCTTTGACGACGCCGGCGCGCTGGCCGAGAGCCAGCTGGCACTCTACGGCGGCACGCGCGCGGTGACGCAGTGGCAGGCCATTCCGGTGGCCACGCAGTTCAACGCCGCCAACCCCACGCTGACCGAGCGCCAGCCCGGCGGCGTGATCGACTTTGACCGCCGCTATGCCGGTGTTGACGCCCGCCTGGTCTGGCGCTGGCAACTGGCCAACGAGCGACGTGCGCAGATCGTGGCCGGCATCGCCGTCGACCAGAACGACGAAGACCGCCGCGGCTTCGAGAACTACAGCGGCACCGGTGCCGCGCAGCTGCTGGGCGTGACCGGCAAGCTGCGCCGTGACGAGCGCAACCGCGCCAGCACGCAAGACGGCTACGCGCAAGGCGAAATCGAATTCGCGCCGCGCTGGGTCGCCACGCTGGGCCTGCGCAGCGGGCGCGTGGCCTTTCGCTCGAGCGACCACTTCGTGAGCGGCAGCAACGGCGACGACTCGGGCGCACTCGACCACGCCTACACCAACCCGGTGGCGGCCGTGCAGTGGCGTGTGAGTGAGGCGCTGGCGCTGCACGTCAGCGCTGCGCGCGGCTTCGAGTCGCCGACGTTTGCCGAGCTGGCCTACCGCAGCGATGGTGGCAGTGGCTTCAACAGTTCGCTCAAAGCCCAGCGCAGCCGGCAAGTCGAGCTGGGTGCGAAGTGGCGTGAAGCGGCGCTGGGACTCACGCTCGACGCCGCGGCCTTCAAGGCACGCACCGACGACGAGATCGGCGTGGCCAGCAACCGCGGTGGGCGCAGCACCTTCCGCAACGTCGGTCGCACCGAGCGCCAAGGTCTGGAGCTTGACGCGCGCTGGCGCGTCAACGCGCAATGGTCAGCGCAGGCGAGTGCCAGCTGGCTGAGTGCGAGCTACCTCGACAACTTTTTTGTGTGCCGCACTGTCCCCTGCGTCACGCCCGACTTGCCGGTGGCGGCGGGCAACCGCATCGCAGGCACCGTGCCGCGATTTGGCTACGCCGAGCTGGCCTGGAAGCCGCAGGCAGGCGTGGAATTCGGCGTCGAGGCCAAGGGCCAGGGCCGCATTGCGGTGAACGACGTCAACAGCGACTTTGCACGTGGCTTTGGCTTGGTAGCACTGCGCGCGCGCTGGACACTTGAGTTGGGTACGGGCTCGCTCGAGCTGCTGGCGCGCGTGGACAACGCGGCCGACCGAATCGTGGCGGCCAGCGTCATCGTTGGTGAGGGCAACGGCCGCTTTTTCGAGCCAGGCCCTGGGCGCGCAGGTCTGATCTCGGCGCGTTATAGCCAGCGGTTTTGACGGGCGGCGGCTGGTAAGTAGCTTTCGGCGCCATCCCAGGCGCCGAAAAGGCGCTCCGTTCAGGCCGCTTATCTGGCTCAAGTTTTCCGC
>JANOJR010000322.1:0-2741 GCA_031418855.1 Rubrivivax sp. | reverse complement strand
GCGGATCGGCTGCGGGCCGCTGCGGTCCATCAATGCCGGAATCTTCGAGTTCGGATTCACCCCCACGAAGCCGCTGCCAAACTGATCGCCGGCGCTGATGCGAATCAGCCAGGCGTCGTACTCGGCGCCGTGGTGGCCCAGCGCCAGCAGCTCTTCCAGCATCACCGTGACCTTCACACCGTTGGGTGTGGCCAGCGAATACAGCTGCATCGGGTGGCGGCCCACCGGCAGCTCCTTGTCGTGGGTCGCCCCGGCCATGGGGCGGTTGATGCTGGCGAAGCGCCCGCCACTTTCCTTGTTCCAGGTCCAGACGTCGGGCGGGGTGTAGGCGGATGGATCGTTCACGCGTCGGACTCCAGGTGTGGGCGGGCGCGCCAGGATCATGCGGCCAGGGGTGGCGAAGACTTTACGGGAATCGACGCGGTGCGGCGCCGCGTGGTGGGCCTTCCGTGTCGGCCTTCAGCGCCCTGGCGCGCGCCGGGTGGTGCGGTCGAGCATGTCGGACACCAGCTCCAGGCGCAGCAGCGGGCTGGCCGTTTCCAGCAAACGCTGCTGCAGCGCAGGCGGCAGGGGCAGGAGCTCGCACCAGCGGTGCGCCAGCCAGGCGCAGTCGTCCCACCTGTAGGGCTGAGCAAAAGGGAGGCTTTGGCCCGGTTCAGCGCGCGCTTGCAACTCGGCGACGAGGGCGCGCAGCGCGTCGCGCGTGGCCGCCAGATCGTCTGGCACGGGCACATGAACGTCAGGCTCGAGCAGCGTGGCCGCGCCCGTCCACAGGCCATGCGCAAGGCGCGTGCGCGTGCGCAGGGCGAAACGCTGCGTGCCTTCGCAGCGTATGAACATCAGCCCTGGCTGCGGCCGCGCAATGTCGGTGATGACGGCCAACGTGCCGATGTCGTGGAAGGACTCGTCGGCGTAGGCGCCGTGGTTGCCTGCGGGGCGCTGCACCTCGCTGCCTTGCCTCAGGCAGACCAGGCCGAAGGGCGTGCCCTCGCGCGCGGCGCGGCCGATCATGTCGAGATAGCGAACCTCGAAGATCTGCAAGGGCAGCACGCCGCCGGGGAAGAGCACGCGTTGCAGCGGGAACAAGGGCAGCGCGTCAAGCAACGCGTCAGGCAGCGCGCCGGGCGTGGGCGGTGGCAGGATGGGTTTGTCGGGCATGGCGGCCCGAGCATCGCCGCGCTGGCGCTTCAGCGCAAGGTCAGCAGCATCAGCTTGTCGACCGTGGCTTCGACATTCACCGCGCGCTGGCCCACCACGGCCACAACATTGCGGCCCGGCTGACTGGTATCCACACGCTGCGGTGCCAGCAGCGGCTTGCCCTGCGCCGACGTCAGGCAGGCCACCACCGGTGTCGTCACCGTGGGGCCGCGTTTCACCACGATGCCGAGCTCGCCCGAGGCCAGGCGCACATGGCAGCCCGGCGGGTAGACGCCGAACTCTTTCACCAGTGCAGCGGTCATGGGGTGGCCGGGGTCCTGCATGAACATCTGGCGCCCGGCGACGTCGGCCGAGAGCGCGTCGCGGTGGGTGCGCGCGCACAGCTTGCTGGTGTAGACGTCGGCGCGGCGCACCAGCGAGGCCAGGTCGCCGACGTCGCTGCTGCCCATGGGGTAGCCCGTGCCGTCTTCAACTTCGTGGTGACGTGCCACGGCATTGAGCCAGTCCTTGTCAGTGACGCCGGCGGCTTCTAGTTGCCTGGCGCTGCGGTGCGGGTGGCTCTGCAGTTGTTCGCGCTGGTCCGGCGTGAGCGGCACACGTTGGGTGGCGAGTTCACCTTGCAGCTCCAGCATCGACACGTTGGAGGTCAGCGCAATCTTGAAGACCTTGGCCACCTCCTCGGGTGTCCAGCCCAGGCGTTGCGCCACCAGGAAGGCGGTGACGGCGGTGTTCATCGAGCGCTGCACGCCATAGGCGGTGGCGGCATTGGCGTCGTGGCGCAGCACCTGGAAGATGGCCAGGTCGGGGTCGCGTTCGACCAGCACCAGCATGGGGTCAGCAGCGTCTTCAAGGGCCGCGCGAAAGCTGTGGTGCGGGGCGTGCATCAGGGCCTGGTCCACACGCGACAGGCCTTCTTGCCACAAGCGTGGCAAGAGCTCGCGCGGCGCCTGGCGGGCGCGGTCGGCGGCCGTGATCAGCTCGGCCAGGTCGACGAGTGCGCCTCGGCGCAGCAGCGTGTCGATCTGCTCGCGGCTCTCGAACACATGGCCGCGGGCCAGCAGCAAGGTCTCGTCAGCATTGCGCACATTGAAGGGCAGCGGTTGACCCAGGTGGATGCGGTGTTTGACGGCGGCGAGGATGGTCGTTTGCATGGGCGCTGACACTCGTGGTCGTGACGGGGAGGGGCGTTGGCGCTGGGTGGGACGCCGCCATGCCTGAGATTTCGGCGCCGGCGCGCGGAACTTGATTCGCCGCGCCTGCCGAGCCGGTGCCGGCCGGGGTTAAGCTCGCGACATGTCAAGAAAAGCCGTTTCCACCGACTCCTGGGCCGAATTGCACGGGGCATTTCGCTGGCGCGTGCCGCAGTACTTCAACATCGCCGACGTCTGCTGCGGGCGCTGGGCGCGCAATCCCGCCAGCGCCATGCGTGTGGCCGTGCACTGGGAGCGCGAAGACGGCGCCGCCGGCGCGCTGAGCTACGGCGCGCTGCAATTGCAGGCCAACCGCCTGGCCCACGCCTTGGCACGCCAAGGCGTGAAGGCCGGCGACCGCGTGGCCATCGTGATGGCGCAAAGGCCCGAAAC
>JANOJR010000321.1:0-14896 GCA_031418855.1 Rubrivivax sp. | reverse complement strand
ACCGTGCGCCAGATGCTGGCCATCGCCGCCGACGGTGACCGCACGGCGCTTCTTGCGCGCATCAGCGCGCCCACGCATGTGATGCACGGCGGCGCCGATGTGCTGGTGCCGGTGGCCGCCGCGCACGACCTAACGTCTAAGATACGCGGCAGCACGAAGGACATCATCCCGGGCATGGGCCACGACCTGCCGCTGCCTTTGCTGGAGCGCCTGGCCCAAGGCATGCACGACAACGCCAAGCGCGCGGCCTAAGGACCTTGCCCATGGACCCCCACGCCGCCACCGACCCAGCTGGAGCGCAAACGACCACGACGAGCGAGCGCGGCGGCAGCGTGCGCCAGATGCACCAGGTCTTGCTGTGGCCGCTGCGCGTGATGCACCGCAGAGCCACCAACGAGGCCGGCAAGTCCGTGCCACCGTGGCAGCAACTGCGCGACATGGGCGCGGCCTCACCATGGCGTGAAGTGGTGGACGAATACACCGGCGACCACGCAGCTTTTCACGAGCGCCACTACAGCGAGTTCGTCACCTTCTTGCCCTACGTACAGCGCTTCTTGTACGGCGAAGGGCGCGCCAGCCGCGATGCGGATGACGACGATGGCAGCGGCGGCTCGCCCATGCGCGTGTTCCGCCGTCACGACATCCACCAGGCGCGCGTGGTGACGCATGTCGGCGCCGCCGCGCAGCTGCTGGAGATCGTGCATGTCGACCTCTACTTCTTCCACGATGTGGACGTCGTCATGCTCAACCTGGAAGTGCGCAGCCATGACCTCACCTTGGCGCACGCGCAAGAGCTGCTCTACCGCTTCGGCCGCGCCTACCCGGCGCGCTGGGACGCCAACGGCGAGGCGCTGCATTGCATGCACAGCGTGGAGTGGCTCGGGGCCGGCGGTGAGGTGCTGGCCAGCTCCGATGCACAGCAGCGCGCGAGCTTCCTGGCCCATGTCAGCGAGCATCGCGCGCCGCGCTTCGCCAGGCACTGGGCGTACTTGCTGGAGCCGCTGGTGCCCGACCATTCTGAGCGCGACGGCGGCCTGCGCTATCGGCAGATCGAGTACTACCGCATGCCCATGATGGCGCACCTGGCGCTGGACGACCCTCGGGCCTTGACACGCGCCGACTTCGTGCGCTTGGGGCTCGTCACCGGCGCCGGTGGCCAGGGCCTGGACAGTGGCTTGCCCTATGCCGAGCAGCACCTGCAAGACTTCGAGCAGCGCTACTGTTTTGACCGCTTCTGGGCCGACGCTGGCGCCGCTCCGAATACGCGTTATTTGTGCAGCGGCCACTCGCTGGTGGTGGTGGGTCAGGCCAGCAGCGAGTTCTATTTATGCCGCGACCGCGGTGTGCTGGCGCAGTTTCGCCACCAGCACTTTTTGCTCTTCCTCATCGTGCACTTCCAGAAGGCTGCGCTCTTGATGTTCAGCGACCGCTTGGTCGAAGCGCTGAAGAACCTCAACGTCGGCAACGCCGGCAGCGTGCGCCGCTTCAAGCGCAACATCCGCCAAAGCTTCGAAGGTTTCTTGCGCTTTACGCACCGCTACTGGTTTCATGAAATCTCAGAGCAAGTGCAGGTGCGCGCGCTCTCGCACCTGTGCGCCACGCACTTGCAGCTCGACCCGCTGTACGCCGAGGTCAAAGAGCGCATCGGCGAGATGAACGGCTACCTCGACGCCGACAGCCTGCGCCGCCAGGCCAACACGGTGGTGCGCTTGACGGTGGTCACCATCTTCGGCCTCATCGGCACGGTGACCACGGGCTTCCTGGGCATGAACTTGTTGGCCGAAGCCGACGCGTCGTGGCCACGCAGGTTGACGATCTTCGCCGTCGTCTTTGTGCCGACGGTGGCGCTGACGATCTACACCATGGCCAAGTCCAAGCGCTTGTCAGACTTTCTCGACGCGCTGTCGGACGAGCAGCTCTCGGTCTGGTCCAAGGCCAAGGCCTTCGCGGCCGTGTGGCGGCGCGGCGGCGAGTGACGTGGGTTTAGGGCGCGCGTTCGCCCTTGACCTTGCGCTCGACAAAGCTGACCGCTGCGTCAAGCGCATACCAAGTCAGCAGGAAGCCACCAGCCTCCAACAGGAAGCTGTGCCACTTGTAGAACACCTCGGCGATGCCGAGCGCACCGAGCAAGGTGGGGGCGTGGCGCAGCAGCAGCTCACGGGCGGGCAGGCGGGTGATCAACGAGTACATGAAAGCTCTCGGGTTGGGGTCGGCGTGGCGGGGGGGACAGCGAAGGCGCCGTGCCGGCGACAGGTTCGCAGGCCTTGACTACAAGCGCCAGGACCACGCTTGTCAACGGGGGCAAGCACGGCCTCGCCACACCGTGGCCGCAAGGCATCCTCTACGCGGACTGCGCTTGTCCCAGCAAATCAGACCCATCCAACAACAAGTCCACCAGGAGACCCCATGGCCAAGGCCACCCGCACTGAGCACCACACTGACGCCCACACCGACGACCGCATGCTGCTCGACGCGCTGAAGTGGCGCTGCATCGGCCCGCCGCGTGGTGGCCGCGTGGTGGCGGTGTCGGGTGACCCCGCCGACCCCATGAGCTTTTACTTCGGTGCTTGCGCCGGGGGTATCTGGAAGACGGGCGACGGCGGCGTGTACTGGCGCAACGTCTCCGACGGCTTCCTCAAGAGCGCCACCATTGGCGCGCTGGCGGTGGCGCCCTCGGACCCCAACGTCGTGTATGCCGGCACGGGCGAGACCACCATCCGCATCGACGTTTCGTTCGGCGACGGCGTGTACCGCTCGCGCGATGCTGGTCGCACCTGGCAGCACGTGGGCCTGGCTGCCACGCACCACATCGGCCGCATTTGCGTGCATCCGCACGACCCCGATTTGGTTTACGTGGCCGCACTCGGTGACGCCTTCGGGCCGAACGAAGAGCGCGGCGTTTACCGCTCGCGCGACGGCGGCGGCAGCTGGACCAAGGTGCTCTACCGCAGCGCCGACGCTGGCGCAGTCGACCTCTGCATGGACCCGAACAACCCGCGTGTGCTTTTTGCGGCGTGTTGGGAAGCGCGCCGCAGCTTCTGGCACTTGAACAGTGGCGGCCCGGGCAGCGGCCTCTTGCGTTCGGTCAACGGTGGTGACACCTGGCAGGAACTCACAGGTGCCACGTCGACTGATAACGGTTTACCGAAGGGGAAGGGTGGCAAGCTCGGCAAGCTCGGCGTCTCGGTCTCGGGCGCACGCGCCGGCCGCGTTTGGGCCTTGATCGAAGCCGAAGGCGACAAGACAGGCCTGTACCGCAGTGACGACCACGGCGAGCGCTGGACGCAGGTCTCGTCGCACCGCGACCTCATGCACCGGCCCTGGTACTACACGCATGTCTTCGCCGACCCTGTACACGGCGACACCGTCTACGTCACCAATTTGCAGATGTGGAAGTCCAGCGATGGCGGGGTGAGCTTCAGCGAAGTGAGCACACCGCACGGCGACAACCACGACCTGTGGATCGACCCATTGAGGCCGCGCCGCATGATCGAAGGCAACGACGGCGGCGCCTGCGTCTCGTTCAATGGCGGCGAGACTTGGTCGAGCATCTACAACCAGAAGACGGCGCAGTTCTACCGACTCGACGTCGACCACCAGTACCCGTATCGCGTCTACGGCACGCAGCAGGACAACACCTCGATCTCGGTGCCCAGTGCCTCCGAGTGGGGCACGATCACGCTGGGTGACTGCAGTTACCCCGGCACGGGTGAAAGTGGCTTCATCGCCGTGCATCCGATGGATGCCAATATCGTCTACTGCGGCGCGGTGGGCTCCAGCCCCGGCGGCTCGGGTGCCTTGCAGCGCTATGACCATCGCACGCGGCAGATCCGCCTCGTCAACGTCTGGCCCGAAGAGTCCACCGGCGTGGCGCCCAGGGACATGAAGTACCGCTTCGCCTGGACCTTCCCGCTGGTCTTCGCCCCGGGTGACGCCAAGACGCTGTACGCCGGCGGCAACCGCGTCTTTCGCACCACCGACGAAGGCGCCACCTGGACGGCTATCTCACCCGACCTCAGCCTCAACGACGCCACGCGCCAAGGCCACTCGGGCGGCGAGCTCACCCATGACACCGCCGGCGCCGAGGTGCACGCCACCTGCGCTTGCGTGGCGCCCTCACCGCACCGAGCGCGCGAGATCTGGGCCAGCACCGACGACGGCCTGGTGCACGTGACGCGCGACGACGGCAAGCGCTGGTCTAACGTCACACCTAAGGGGATGCCCAAGCTCGCCTACGTGGGCTGCGTCGAGATCTCAACGCACGACGCCGACACGGTCTACCTCGCGGCCACGCGCTTCAAGCAGGCCGACTACAAGCCCTACCTGTTCCGCACTCGTGACGGGGGCAAGCGTTGGCAGTCGATCAACGGCGATCTGCCCCCAGGCGAGATCACACGCGTGCTGCGCGCCGACCCGGTGCGGCCCGGCCTGCTCTTCATCGGCACCGAGACCGGCATCTTCTTCACCCGCGACGACGGCAAGCACTGGCAGAGCATGGGCGGCGGCATGCCGGTGTGCCCCGTGTACGACCTGAAGATCAAGGATGCTGACTTGGTGGCGGCGACGCATGGCCGCTCGTTCTGGATCCTCGACGACATCTCGCCCTTGCGCGCGCTGACGGAGGCGCGCGGCGGGCCGCAGCTCGTAGTGCCGCGCGACACCGTGCGCAGCAAGCTCGCCTGGAGCGCGGGCTTGGGCCAGCCCAAGAAGGGCATCAGCTACGGGCCTGCCTTTGGCATCAACGGCGCCACCGAGCCCATCACGCGCAGCGACGGCACCAGCGGCCGCACCTATCTCGACGTCGGCGAAAACCCGCCCAGCGGCGCCATCGTCTACTACTGGTTGCCTGCCAGTTTCAAGGGCAGCGTGAGCTTGAGCATCAATGACGCGCGCGGGCAACTGGTGAACCGATTCACCAGTGCCGGCGACGACACCCCGGTGGCAAAGCGGCCGCCCGTCAAGCCCGGCCTGAACCGCTTCGTGTGGGACCTGCGCCACCGCGGCCCGACCAAGCTCGACGCGTCGCTCGTGACCCGCCGCAACAAGCCGCTGGCCGAAGAGAGTGACGAGGTGGCGGGCCCAGCCGTCGCGCCCGGCCGCTACAGCGTGCAGCTGCAAGCCGGTGAGGCGACGCTGCAAGCCGCCTTTGCCGTCGTCAAAGATCCGCGACTCAAAACCTCGCAGCGCGCCTTCGAGCAACAAGCCGCGCTCTTGCAGCAGCTCTACGCCAAGCTCGGCGCGCTCAACGATGCGGTGAACAAGATCCGCCGCATCAAACGCCAGCTGGCCGACTTGCAAACCAGCTTGGGCGCAGCCAAGCCGCCGCTGACGGGCCGCGCCAAGGCGCTGGGGGGCGAGCTCGTAGCGATTGAAGGGCAGTTGGTCGACGTCCAACGCGAGTCCCCTCGTGACGTGCTGCGCCACGCGGCGGGGCTTAGCGACACGCTGGTCGACCTCATCGGCGTGGTGGCCATCGCCGACGAAGCGCCGACCACGCCCGCACGTCAGGTGTCCGAGGAAGTCATGGCCAAGGTCGACGCGCTGCTGGCGCAGTTCACCCAGCTGCAGGCGGGCGAGCTGGCCCGTTTGAACGCTGAGCTGCGCGAGGCGGGTGTCGATCTGCTGGGCGTTTCTGGCGTCTGAGCCGAACCGCGACGACCGCAGTCAGCTGACTCTTGACGTTAGCAAGACGGCAGCCAATGCCAACGCACCGGGCAAGGCCTGCACGATGGCGATCTTGCGGCTGACGGTGGCGGCGCCATAGAGCCCGGCGACGATGACGCAACCGAGGAAGAAGACCTTGAGGTGCGTACCACCCGCGCCCCACCACAAGCCCCACACCAGGCCGGCGACGAGAAAGCCGTTGTACAGGCCCTGGTTGGCGGCCAGCACTTTGGTCATCGCGGCCTTCTCGGGCGAATTGCGAAAGGTCTTCATGCCCAGCGGCTTGTCCCATAAGAACATCTCAAGCACCAGAAAGTAGAGATGCAGCGCGGCGACCAGCGCCACCAGAACGTTTGCGAGCATGGCCATGGGCGCTCCTCTTTGATGTCGATAGCAGTGGCGGGCGAGCGTAGCAGCTGGCGCGCGGCGTCGGCACAATGCAGCGCAGAACCTGGAGCGCGCACCGATGTCCACCCTGCCCACTTACGACGATGTAATGGCCGCTGCCGAGCGCATCCAAGGCCACGCCCATCACACGCCCGTGCATCGCTCGCGCACGGCCGACGCTGCGCACGGCGCGCAGTTTTTCTTCAAGTGCGAGAACCTGCAACGCATGGGCGCCTTTAAGTTTCGCGGTGCATTCAACGCGCTGTCGCGCTTCAGCGCCGCGCAGCGCAAGGCCGGCGTGGTGGCGTTTTCGTCGGGCAACCACGCGCAGGCGGTCGCTCTGTCGGCCAGCATCTTGGGCATCCCGGCGACCATCGTCATGCCCAAGGACGCGCCGGCTGCGAAGATGGCCGCCACCCGCGGCTACGGCGCCGAAGTGCGGCTGTACGACCGCTACAGCGAAGACCGCGCAGCCATCAGCGAAGCGCTGGCGCGGGAGCGCGGCATGACGCTGATCCCGCCCTACAACCACGCTGATGTGATGGCCGGGCAGGGCACGGCGGCGGGTGAGCTCTTCGCCGACGTGGGTGAGCTCGATGCGCTCTTCGTCTGCCTGGGCGGCGGCGGGCTGCTGTCGGGTTGCGCGTTAGCAGCGCGCGCCTTGTCGCCACGCTGCAAGGTCTACGGCGTCGAGCCCGAGGCTGGCAACGATGTGCAGCAGTCCTTCCGCGCGGGCCATATCGTGCGCATCGACGTGCCGCAGACGATTGCCGACGGCGCGCAAACGCAAGCGCCGGGTGATCTCACCTTCGAAGTCATTCGCCAGCATGTCGACGACATTCTGACCACGCGCGACGACGAGCTGGTGGCCGCCATGCGCTTCTTCGCCGAGCGCATGAAGCTCGTGGTGGAGCCCACCGGCGCGCTGGGCTTCGCTGCGGCGCGTGGCCTGGGCGAGAAGCTCAAAGGCCAACGCGTGGGCATCATCATCAGCGGCGGCAATGTCGACATGGCGCGCTATGCCGCGTTGCTGGCGAGTTAGCACCATGGCACCCACCGTCGATGTTGTTGACGTGGCCATGCAGCCACTGCCCGCCTACTGCGAGTACCCGCAAGCCGAGATGCGTGAGCGCGCAAGCTGGTTCTACGAGGACATCAAGCGCCGTCGCAGCGTGCGCGAGTTTGACGCGCGCGAGGTGCCGCGTGAAGTCGTCGAACACTGCCTGCTCGCCGCCGGCACCGCGCCTTCAGGCGCCAACCAGCAGCCCTGGTTCTTCAGCGTCATCAGCGACCCCGAACGCAAACGCCAAGTGCGCGTGGCGGCTGAAAAAGAAGAGCGCGAGTTCTACGCTGGGCGCGCGCCGCAAGAATGGCTGGACGCCTTGGCGCCGCTGGGCACCGACCCGAACAAGCCCTTCCTGGAAGAGGCGCCGCTGCTCATCGCCATCTTTGCCCAGAAGTACGGCGTGCATGCTAACGCTCCACAGCAGGGCACACGTTTCAGCCACTACTACGTGCCCGAATCGGTGGGCATCGCCACCGGGTTTCTCATCGCCGCGCTGCACCACGCGGGCCTGGCGACGCTGACCCACACGCCCAGCCCAATGGGGTTTTTGAGCGAGCTGTGCGGGCGGCCGCCGTCGGAAAGACCCGTGATCCTGCTCGTCGTGGGCTACCCCAAGGCGGGCTGCACGGTGCCGGTGTTTGGTGGCGTGAAAAAGCCGCTGTCGGCGATATCGGCGTGGCTGTGATGGCAAGCAGGGCGATCGACTTCAGCCTGCGCGGTGAGCACATCACGCTGGACGCGCTGCTCAAAGCCACCGGCCTGGCCAGCAGCGGCGGGGAGGCCAAAGTCTTCATCACGCAAGGCCAGGTGCGCGTGAACGGCGAAGCCGAGTTGCGGCGCGGGCGCAAGCTGCGTGCCGGGCATGTGGTGCAGCTCGGCGCGCGGCAGGTGCGCGTGCATGCGGCCACTGAATGAGCCCAGGCCGCATCCCACCCAATCAGTTGCCAGAAGCTATGCCCAACATCACCACCCGCCAAGCCGTCTTCGCCGATCTCGAAGCGCTCGCCGCGCTCTTCGATCAGTACCGTCAGTTCCAAGGCAAGGCGAGCGACCCAGCAGCGGCGCACGCCTTCTTGCAGGCGCGGTTTGATCACGGTGAGTCGGTCGTGTTCATCGCCTACGAGGGACCGTTGTCGCTCGGTTTTGCGCAGCTGTACCCAAGCTTTTCATCGGTGTCGCTGGCACGCGTCTTTGTGCTCAACGACCTCTTCGTGCACGAGCTGGGCCGCCGCAAGGGCGTCGCGTCCAGTCTTTTGGCGGCGGTGGAGAACTACGCCTGGGCGCATGGCGCTGCACGCGTCACGCTCAACGTCGCCAAAGACAACCCGTCTGCACAAGCGCTGTACGAGGCGAGCGGTTGGAAGCAGGACGCGCAGTTCAACATGTTCCACCGCTTCCCTACAGGCCCATAGTTCGGCCCGAAGTTCGGCTCATAGTTAGCGCCGCGCCCGCCATCGAAACCCACCACGAAGGAGCGAAGTCATGCCCGACCGCACCGTCCGCCTGCACCGCGTGCTGCGCTGCAAACCCGAGAAGGTCTATCGCGCGTTTCTTGAAGCTGGCGCCATGGCCAAGTGGCTGCCGCCCTACGGCTTCACCTGCACGGTGCACCACATGGACGCCCGCGTCGGCGGCAGCTTTCGCATCTCGTTCCAAAACTTCACCAGCGGCCACGGCCACGCCTTCGGCGGCGACTATCTTGAGCTCGTGCCGAACGAAAAACTTCGCTACACCGACACCTTCGACGACCCCAATTTGCCCGGCGTGATGGAGGTGACCGTGTCGCTCAAGCCCGTGCTGTGCGGCACCGAATTGAGCGTCGCCCAGAGCGGCATTCCCGAGATCATTCCGCTGGAGATGTGCTACCTGGGCTGGCAAGAGTCGCTGGCGCAACTGGCCACACTTGTCGAGCCGGAGATCCCTGGGTAGACCACCCAACTGCTGGTGGTGCTCGGCGCCGAGCACATCGTCACCGGGCTGGAGCATCTGCTGTGCCTGCTCGTCGTGCTCGCGGCGATGATGGTTGGCATGGCGGTCTTCGACTTCCCGGCCCGGCGAAAAGGGCAGCTCGTGTCACCGTGGCTGCGGCTGTCGCTGGTCATCGCTTGTGCGCTGATTCACGGCCTGGGCTTCGCATCGGCGTTGGCTGCATTTGCGCTCGACGGCCAGCACCAATGGCCGAATCTGGCCGGCTTCGACGCGGGCATCCAACTGGGGCAGGTGGCGGTGTCGCTGCGCGGCAGCAGCCTCGTGCGGGTGGTTCGAACATCACATTACACAAACTGGCAGACCTCGTCAAAGTCAAGGCGCGGCGGTCGCGGTTTGTCTTGGCTGCGGTCGCCATAGCCCAGGTTGCACAGAAAGTTGGTTCGCACGGTGGTGCCGGCCCAAAACTCGGCGTCCACGCGGTCGGCATCAAAGCCTGACATCGGCCCGCAGTCCAGGCCCAACAGACGCGCCGCGAGAATGAGGTAGCCGCCCTGCAAGCTGCTGTTGCGCAGCGCGGTTGAGGCCACCACGTCGGGCATGCCGTCGAAGTAGCTCATGGCGTCGGTCTTGTGCACGAACAGCACCGGCAGGCGCTCGGCAAAGGCCATGTCCTGCCCAACGATGGCCACCACCGGCGCCCCCTGCACCTTGGCCACGTTGCCCGCATTGACGCAAGCCGCCAGACGCGCATTGGCCTCGGGCGAGACCACGAACTGCAAGCGCATCGGCTGGCAGTTCATCGAGGTCGGGCCGAGCTTGGCCAATGCGTAGAGCTCACGCAGAAGTTGCTGCGGTACGACTTGCGGCAACCAGCGGCTGCAAGTGCGCGCCTCGGTGAACAGGCGGCGCGCGGCAAAGCGCAGATCAGGGGTGGACACGAGGCAAATCTCCGAGTTTGGTTTTATCGATTATGTTAGCCGCGGTGAGTTGTGCGGATTGCCGTGGCGTTCGTCGTCACCCATGGCCTAGCTGCAAGGTTTCACCGCCCGCAGCGTGCCGTTCGCCACCACCGTGGAACGTCGGCGCCGTTAATCGATTAGTGGGTAACATTCCGGCCATGGCAAGAAAGTCGGCACTCTCTGAGGTTTCGTCGCGCGGCGTAGCGTCGGCCACGCGCGCCAGTGCGGTCTACGAACAATTGCGCGCTGACATCGCGCATGGTGCGCTTGAGCCCGGCAGCAAGTTGCGAGTGGAGGCCATGTGCAGCCGCTACGCGGTGGGCGCGAGCCCGCTGCGTGAAGCGCTCAGTCGGCTCTCGGCCGAGGGCCTGGTGGACCGCACCGACCTGCGCGGCTTCAGCGTGGCACCACTGCATTGGGACGAGCTGCCCGTCTTGACCAACAACCGCGTGCAGCTGGAGAGCATTGCGCTGCGCGAGTCCATCGACCGGCGCGACGCGCAGCTCGAAGACCAACTCGTGCTGCTGGTGCACCGCCTGTCGCGCACGCCGCGCTCGCTCTCGAGCGACAGCTACGTCACCAACCCGGTCTGGGAAACGCTACACCGGGATTTCCATCGAACCCTGTTGTCGCGTTGCCCGTCGCGTTGGCTGCGAGGCTTTTGCGACAGCTTGGCTGAAGAGTCCTATCGGTTTCGCCAAGTCGCCGCCGGCAAGGCCTTCACGCGGCGCGACGAGCATGCCGAGCATGTGGCCATCTTCGAGGCCGTGATCGAGGGGCGCGCGGATGTTGCGGTGCTGGCCCTGGAGTCGCACTACCTGCGAACGGCCTCCGTCGTGACCGACCAGGCGCGATCGACATTGAAGGTCGACGCCGGCACCTGAGGCCGCCCACGACAACCGCTGGCGACAGCCGCGCTACAAGCCCGCTTCATTCCAATTTGCAGCCGGCGCGGGCGGCTCAGGCGTCAAGCCCGCCGCGCGAATGGCCTCGATGGCGCAGAACTCGTCTTTGTCCGACGCATCACCGCTGATGCCCACGGCACCGATGGCCTGGCCCTGCGCGTTGAGGATCAACACACCGCCGGGCGCAGGAATGAAGCGCCCTTGCGACGCCGCCGAGAGGGCGGCCTGAAAGCTCGGGCGACTGGCCAGCCGGTCGCGGATCTGCCGCGTCGCCATGCCCATGCCCAGCGCACCCCAGGCTTTGCCAAGCGCAATGTCTTGACGCAGCACGCCGCAGCCGTCTTCGCGGCGGAAGCTCACGGTTTGGCCGCCGGCGTCGAGTACCGCCACGGCCAGCGGCAGCAGGCCATGCTGCTCGCGCAGACGCAGCACTACGTCGGTGATGCGCGTGGCGACAGCGAGGCTGAGGCTGCTGAAGATGGGGATCAGGTGTTCGGCCATGGTGGTGGGCCTTGAAGGGTGAATGACGAGGTGGGACGAAAGCATCAACCGTTGCTCAGGTCACCCAGCGTGGCGATGATGGGTTTCCACTTCGCGCTCTCGGCCCGAATGTAGGCGGTGGCTGCGGCCTGGCCAATGTGCAAGTCCGCAAACATCGATTGGCTTTCCAGTTTGCTGCGCAGCCCGGGGTCGGTCATGGCCCTTTGTGTGGCTTCGGACAACCGGCGTTGCACATCGGCCGGCGTGTCGCGCGGCACCGTCACCACGTTCCACAGCATGGCCTCGAAGGGTGCGGCCAGATCGGCCGATTCGGCCACGGTGGGAATGTCGGGTGCAGATGTCAGCCGCTTGGTGGTGGCCACGCCGACGATGCGCACGCGCCCGCTCTGGTGCTGCTGCAGCAAGCCACCCAGCGTGTCCACCGTCATCTCGATCTGGCCGCCAATCAGGTCTTGCAGCGCGGGTGCCGCGCCCTTGTAGGGCACATGCGCAATCGGCGCGCCGGTGACTTGTTTGAAGCGTTCGGCGGCCACGTGCAGCAGCGTACCGTTGCCCGGCGAGCCGTAGTTGTACTTGCCCGGGTTGAGCTTGGCGGCGATGACCACGGTCTTCAATGTGCGCGGCATTTGCGGCGACACCGCCAGCACCACGGGGGCGCCGCCGAGCACGCCGATGAAGGCGAAGTCGGCGAGCGCGTCGAACTGCGGTTTGGGCTGGATCAGGTTGTGCAAAACATGCGTGGACGCGGTGCCGAAGAGCATTGAATAACCGTCGGCCGCGCTGCGTTTCACGTCGAGTGTGCCCAACGCACCCGACGCACCCGCCTTGTTCTCCACCACCACGGGCTGGCCAAGCTGTCTGCCCAAAGCGTCGGCGTACAGACGAGCAAAGCTGTCGGTGGGCCCGCCGGCGGGGAAAGGCACCACCATCCTGATCGCTCGCGCGGGATAGCTCTGCGCCCACAACGCTGAGCCCGGGCCCAGCGTGCTGGCGGCCCAGGCGGCTTGCAAGAGCGGGCGTCGTTGCATGGTGCATTCCTTGGCCTCAGGGGCTTCGGCCGGGCAGTGGCACCACGCCGTCACGCTCCAGGCGGAAGGCCATCAGGTCTTCGCCGATCACCAGCGGGCCGTCGTAGGTGGTGCGTGCCAGCTCGAAGACGTCCTTCTCCGTCACCGGCGGCGCAGCCAGTGTGCCCAGCAAAACGAAGTGATAGAACACCGCCAGCCGGGGCTTGACCCGGGTGAACAGCGTGCCGGCCTCGTCGGGCTTCGTGTGGTGCGCCAGGATCACCTGGAACACCGGGTTCTTGAGCAGCGCTTCGGGTGCGGCAGCCACCTGGTGCACCAACAAGTCGGTGCCCATCGCGTGCTTGATCAGGTTTTCGCTGAAGCGCGTATCACCCGACACCGTGACCGAGCGGCCGGCGTAGTCGACCCGAAAGCCCACTGCCGGCTTGAGCAGTTCGCCATGGTCGACCTCAAACGCGGTGACCTTGACGCCGCCTTGCTCGTACACCACGCCCTGCTTGAACTCGGTGACTTCTGGCCGCACGTTTTCTGGCACCAGGTTCTGGTCGGCGGTGCGGGCGCGGATGTCCCAGTCGTAGGCCTTGACCAGGCCCTGCATCAGCTCGCTCGTGCCGGCCGGGCCGTAGACGCGAAACGGCCCTTTGCGCTGCGCGTAAGGCACGTCCAGCCAGCCCGTCAACCAGAGGTCGGGAATGCCCACGACGTGGTCGGAATGCAGGTGCGTGATGAACAAACCGTCGAGCTGCCCGAGCCGCACGCCGGCCTGCAGCAAGCGCTGCGTCATGCCGCGCCCGCAGTCGATCAAGAGCTTCTTGCCGCCGGCTTCCACCAATACGCCGGGCCCAAAGCGGCGCATCACCGGCGCTGGGCTGCCGGTGCCCAGCAGCGTGACGCGGAACTCGTCAGCGGCCACGGTGTTGGCCACGAGCTGGGCGTGGGCCGGCAGGCCCTGCAAAGTCGCCAGCGCCGCGCAGGCGATACCGCCGATGAGGCGGCGCCACAGCACAGTGCGGCGCAGGTCCCCGGCGCTAACTTCGGCCCGCGAAGAGTTCACAGACACCTCAATTCGCCGTTGCGCCCGAGTCCTTCACCGCCTTGGCCCACTTCGGGATCTCGCTCTTCAGGTAGCTCGTGAATTCGGCCGGTGTGTTGCGCCGCGAGCTCAAGCCCTGCTCGGCGAACTTGGCCACCACGTCGGGCGCTTCCATGGCCTTGTTGATCTCGGCGTTGAGCCGCGCCACCACCGCGGGCGGTGTGCCGGCCGGGGCGAAGAAGCCAAACCAGGTGAGGTCGTCAAAGTCGCTGAAGCCCTGCTCGTTCATGGTCGGCACATCAGGCAGCGCGGGTGAGCGTTGCGCGCTCGTGACGGCCAGCGCGCGCAGCTTGCCGGCTTTGACCTGCGGCACCGCCGGCGGCATCGACGTGCTCGACACCTGCGTGTGCCCCGCGACCACGGCGCCGATGGCTTGTGCCGGCTGATAGGGCACGTGGGTGACGTCAATGCCGCTGGCCATCTTCACGCGCTCCATCGAAAGGTGCGTGGTGGTGCCGATGCCGGACGACGCATACGAGAGCTTCTCCTTCTTCGCGTGGGCGATCAGCTCTTTGATGTTGTTGGCCGGCACCGACGGATGCACCGTGATGATGTTCGGCGTGCTGGGCCCGAGTGCCACGGGCGCGAAATCAAGCAGCGGGTCGTAGCCCGCATTGGGGTAGAGGCTCGGGTTGACGGCGTAGGCCACGCTGACCACGAGGATGTTGTAGCCGTCAGCGGGGGCGCGCTTGACGAGCTGCGTGCCGATGTTGCCGCCCGCGCCGGGCTTGTTCTCGATCACCACCGACTGGCCCAGCGCCTCAGACACTATCTGCCCCACGGTGCGGGCCACGATGTCGGTGGAGCTGCCCGCCGCGAAGGCGACGGTGAAGGTGATGGGCTTGGCCTTGGGCCAGTCTTGTGCGCTGGCCGGTGTGGCCGCCATCAGGGTAGCCAGCATCGCCGCCATTGCGGCTGCCGTGCAGGTGCGTTTGATCATGTGGGTGTCTCCGTCGGTTGTCTTGAGGTCGCTGAGCTCAAGCCAGTGGGCTGAGCACGAGGTCGGTGCGCATCACCAGGCACTGGTCGCCGCTCAGACCCAACAGCGCTGCGGCTGCGGCATCGGTCTCTTTGCGATAGTGGCCGATCAGCGCCTCGCGCACGCCGAACACGGCGTCGCTGTCGAGATAGTGGTCTTCGGCGTCGAAGATCTCCGTCACCAGCGTGCGGTGCCCGGGCGCGCTGACGATCAGGTGCATATGCGCAGCGCGCCAGCCGTCGCGGCCCGCGGGCTGGACCACGTTGTGCCAGACCGGGCCGTCGGTGGGAATCTGATACGGACGCGCTCGAATGGTGGCCACTTGCCAGCCACCCAGTGCATCCACCTTGAGCTGGCAGCGCAGGTTGTCGCTGGGTTGCGTGGG
>JANOJR010000320.1:0-1837 GCA_031418855.1 Rubrivivax sp. | reverse complement strand
CGTGATGCGCCCGCTCTCGGTGCCGGCAGTCTCGTCGATCACGGCGTTGACGAGTGTCGGCTTGCCTGAGGCAATGGCTTCATTGATGGCCTTGCTCAGCTCGGCCGGTGTCGTGGCATGCACGCCCACGCCACCGAAGGCTTCCATCATTTTGTCGTAGCGCGCGTTCTTCACAAAAACCGTGGGTGCGACGTCCGCGCTGCCGGAAGGGTTCACGTCGGTGCCACGGTAGACGCCGTTGTTGTTGAAGACCACCACACAGATGGGCAGGTTGTAGCGGCAGATCGTTTCGACTTCCATGCCGGAAAAGCCAAAAGCGCTGTCGCCTTCGATGGCGATCACCGGCTTGCCCGTCGTCACTGCGGCGGCCACGGCGAAGCCCATGCCGATGCCCATGATGCCCCAGGTGCCGACGTCAAGACGCTTACGCGGCAGGTACATGTCGACGATGCTGCGCGTGAAGTCCAGCGTGTTCGCACCTTCGTTGACGACGATGGCCTCGGGGTTGTTCTTCACGATCTCGCGAATGGCTGCGAGCGCGCTGTGGAAGTTCATCGGCGACGGGTTCTTGGCCAGCGTCTCGGCCATTTTTGAGAGGTTCTTGTCCTTGCGCTCGTTGATGCCGCCCGTCCACTCTGCGGATGGCTTGGCCCAGTTCGAGCCCATGCCGGCTAACAAGGCAGCTACGCATGAGCCGATGTCGCCGATGAGCGGCGCGGCGATGGCCACGTTGCTGTCGATTTCGGTCGGTGCAATGTCGATCTGGATGAACTGCTGCTTGGTATTGCTCTTGCCCCTGTCAGCCCCCCAGGTCTTGCCTTTGCCGTGCGACAGGAGCCAGTTCAGGCGCGCGCCGACGAGCATCACGACATCGGCTTCTGCCAGCACATACGAGCGCGCGGCCGAGGCCGACTGCACATGCGTGTCGGGCAGCAGGCCTTTGGCCATCGACATCGGCAAATAGGGGATGCCGCTGGTTTCGACCAAGGCGCGAATGTCGGCATCGCACTGCGCGTAGGCTGCACCCTTACCCAGCAAAATGAGCGGGCGCTTGGCGCCCTTGAGCACGGTGAGCGCGCGCTGCACTGAGTCGGGTGCGGGCAGTTGGCGCGGCGCCGGGTCGACGACCTTGATCAGCGACGCCTTGCCGGCCGCAGCGTCCATGGTCTGCGCGAAAAGCTTCGCCGGCAGGTCGAGGTAGACACCACCCGGGCGGCCCGACAGCGCCGAGCGGATGGCGCGTGCGATGCCCACGCCAATGTCTTCTGCGTGCAGCACGCGAAACGCCGCCTTGCACAGCGTCTTGGCCACCGCCAGCTGGTCCATTTCTTCGTAGTCGCCTTGCTGCAGGTCGACGATCTCGCGCTCGCTGGAGCCGCTGATCAGGATCATCGGGAAGCAGTTGGTGGTGGCGTTGGCCAGTGCCGTCAGGCCGTTCAAGAAGCCCGGTGCCGACACCGTCAGGCAGATGCCCGGCTTCTGCGTCAGAAAGCCCGCAGCCGCGGCGGCGTTGCCAGCGTGCTGCTCGTGGCGGAAGGAGATGACGCGCATGCCCTCGGCCTGCGCCATGCGCGTCAGGTCGGTGATGGGAATGCCGGGCAGGCCGAAGATCGTGTCGATGCCGTTGAGTTTCAGCGCGTCGATGACGAGGTGAAAGCCGTCGGTCAGGGCGGCTGTGGTGGTGTCGGTGCTCATGGGGGTGGCCTCAAGGTTGCGGCTTCAATTCGAGTCAGCGGCGGGTCGGCGAATGCGGGTCGATGATAAAAAGCGAGTTCGCCTTTCGCACTTGACCCGAGTCAAGATTGGGCAGATCAGGCCGTATCGGCGCGCGTCAATC
>JANOJR010000319.1:0-20808 GCA_031418855.1 Rubrivivax sp. | reverse complement strand
GGCGGCACCTGGAGCTACGAAGTCTTCCTTGAGCCGAAGAACGTGGCGGTGTCACTCGGCCAGCACCACATCCCACACTGGGGAGTCTGAACATGGGCAAGCTCGCCTTGGCCGCCAAGATCACCCACGTGCCTTCGCTGTACTTGAGCGAGCTCGACGGCCCGCACAAAGGCTGCCGCCAGGCGGCGATTGACGGCCACCATGAAATCGACCGGCGCTGCCGCGCGCTCGGCGTCGACACCATCGTGGTCTTTGACGTGCACTGGCTCGTCAACAGCGAATACCACGTCAACTGCGCGCCGCACTTCAAAGGCGTCTACACCAGCAACGAGTTGCCGCACTTCATCAGCAACATGGCCTACGAGTCCCCGGGCAACGTGGCACTCGGTGAAGCCATCGCGCTAACGGCCAACAAGATGGGCGTCAAGACCAAGGCCCACAGCGCCACCACGCTGGAGATCGAATACGGCACCCTGGTGCCGATGCGCTACATGAACGCCGACCAGCACTTCAAGCTCATCAGCATTTCGGCCTGGTGCATGTGGCACGACCTGGCCGAGAGCGCCCGCTTTGGCTTGGCCGTGCGCCGCGCGATTGAAGACACGTACGACGGCACGGTGGCCATCTTTGCCAGTGGCTCGCTCAGCCACCGCTTCGCGCAAAACGGCACGGCGCCCGAGTTCATGCATAAGGTGTGGGATCCGTTCCTGGAAACCACCGACCGCACGGTCGTCGAGATGTGGCGGGCCGGCCGCTGGGCCGAGTTCTGCGCCATGCTGCCCATGTACAACGAGAAGTGTTTCGGCGAAGGCGGCATGCACGACACCGCCATGCTGCTGGGCGCCATGGGCTGGGACCACTACCGCGCCGGTGTCGAGGTCGTCACGCCGTATTTCGGCAGCTCGGGCACGGGGCAGATCAACGCCATTTTTCCGGTGACTAACTTGTGATGAACGCTGACACGATTCAAGCCCTGGCACGCGAGCTGCAACAGGCGCGCGCCACGCGCACCCAGTTGCGCCACTTCTCGCAGCGTTTCCCCAAGATGACGGTGGCCGACGGCTACGCCGTGCAGACGGCCTGGGTGGCGCTTGAAATCGCCGCTGGCCGCAGCGTGCGCGGCCACAAGATCGGCCTGACCTCGCGCGCCATGCAGCTTTCCAGCCAGATCGACGAGCCCGACTACGCGCCCTTGATGGACGACATGTTCCTGGCCAACGGCGGAGATATCGACATCAACCGCTTCATCGCGCCGCGTGTCGAGGTCGAGCTCGCCTTCATCTTGGGCCGGCCGCTAGCCGGCCCCGGCGTCACGCTCTTTGATGTGCTCGGCGCCACCGAGTACGTGACGCCGGCCATCGAAATCATCGACGCACGCATCGAGCAGTTCGACCGCGACAGCAAGGCCCCGCGCAAGGTGGTCGACACCATCAGCGACTTCGCGGCTAACGCGGGCATCGTGCTCGGTGGCCGCCCCGTGCGCCCGCTGGACGTAGACCTGCGCTGGGTCGGCGCTCTGCTGCACAAGAACGGCGGGGTCGAAGAAACGGGCCTGGCGGCGGGCGTGTTGAACCACCCCGGCAACGGCATTGCATGGCTGGCCAACAAGTTGGCAGAGCATGGTGAGTCCTTGGCTGCCGGTGAAGTGGTGTTGGCCGGCTCGTTCACACGCCCGACCACGGCCGTGCGTGGCGACACCCTGCACGCCGACTACGGGCCGCTTGGCAGCGTGAGCTTTCGTTTCGTGTAAGGGCTTGTTGCCTGTGTAGAGGAATTCGGCAGCAAGGTTAATTTGCTGTAAATCTGCGGGTCTCACCCCCTTGGCGCCGGCATACTCGTGCCGACTTCCGGGGGATGCCGTGGACACGATTCAAGACGATGTGGCGCTGCGCGAGCAGTTGGTTTCAAGTGATGACAAGGGCGTGGCGGCAAGCGCCAAGGCATGGCCTGGGCTGGCCACGCTGAGCGCAGCCGCAGCAAGCCTCGCGGCCTGTGGCGGTGGCGACGCACCACCAGCCGCCTTCATGGCGCTGGAAACCGCACAAGACCGTCGCCAAACCTTGGCCACCAATGCGACGAACAGCGACGCCGTGGCGGCGCCCATCAGCGCACCGGTGCCCAGTGCCACCGAGCTGATGGACTGGGCGGAGCGCAACTACGCGGTCTTCTTCCCCAGCCATCAAGAGAGCGTCACACTCGCCCCTTACCTCTATCGTTATTACCCCGAGACGCGCAACTACCTCGGCGTGGCCAATGGCCGCATTTACATCCTTGGTCCCGTGTCGGGTGAGGTGCTAGGCGACGTCGGCTCGCTCGCCGACTTTGCCCAGCGTGTGTATGCCGGCAAGTTCGCCTACAGCGACACGCAAGCATCACGCTTCCTGGCGCAAGCCACCCTGGGCGTGCTTGAGGCCGACATTCAAGCCGTGCGCAGCATGGGCTTCGAAGCCTGGTTGAGCCAGGAATTTGCGCGGCCCATCTCCACCAGCAACTGGGCCTTTCTGGTGGCCAATGGTGTGGATGTCGACCCCGACGCGCGCAACATCGCCAAGTTCGTCGACGAGCAAGTCTGGCAACGCCTGCTCAGCGCGCCCGACAGCCTGCGCCAGCGTGTGGCGCTGGCGCTGTCGGAGATTTTCGTCGTTGGCTTCGACGGCATCAGCGGCAACTACAAGCAGTTCCAGCTCGCCGCCTGGTGGGACATCCTGGCTGACAACGCTTTGGGCAACTACCGCACGCTGCTTGAAGCCGTGACGCTGAACCCGGCGATGGGCGGCTACCTCAACACGGCGGGCAACCGCAAAGAAGACCTAGCCCTGGGCCGCGTGCCTGACGAGAATTACGCGCGTGAGGTGATGCAGCTCTTCAGCATCGGTGTGGACCTGCTCAACCTGGACGGCACGCCCAAGCTGGGCAGTGACGGCGAGCCGCTGGACAGCTACACGCAAGACACGGTGACCAACCTGGCACGCGTGTTCACGGGCTGGAACCGCGACACCCGTGTAGGCCCAACCACGCCCGAGTACCAGCGCGCGCCGATGACGCTGACGGCCTCGCAGCATTCCACCCTGGCCGCCACATTCCTGGGCGTGACCATCCCCGCCAACACGCCCGGCGCGACGGCGCTGAAGACGGCGCTGGACACGCTGGCCAACCACCCCAACGTAGGCCCCTTCATCGGCCGCCAGCTGATCCAGCGCTTGACCACCAGCAACCCCAGCCCGGCCTATGTGGCGCGTGTGGCCACGGCCTTCAACAATAACGGCCAAGGTGTGCGGGGTGATTTCAAGGCCGTGGTGCGCGCCGTGCTGCTGGACGACGAAGCGCGCGACGACATCCGCCTCACCGACCCGGCCTACGGCAAGCTGCGTGAACCGCTGCTGCGCTTCATTCAGTGGGCGCGCAGTTTCAAGGCGGGCTCGGTGAGCGGCGACTGGAAGGGTGGCAATACCAGCGACCCCGGCCGCTCGCTTGGGCAAAGCCCCTTGCGTTCGCCCTCGGTCTTCAATTTCTTTCGCCCCGGCTACGTGCCCGCAGGCTCGGCCATCGCCGCCGCTGGGCTCGCGGCACCTGAGTTCCAACTCGCCAACGAAAGCAGCGTGGCGGGTTACCTCAACGTGATGCAGACCATCACGGCCAGCGGCCACGCCGACATCAAGCCCGACTACAGCGCCGAACTCGCGCTGGCCACGGATGCCGTGGCGCTGCTGGCGCGCATCGAGAAACTGCTTTGCGCCGACCAGCTTCAGCCGGCCACGCGCAACACGATCGTGAGCGCCATCAGCAGCATCGCGTCGACCACCCCGTTGGGTAAAAACTACCGCGTCTACACGGCGGTATTCCTGGTGATGGCCAGCCTTGACTACCTGGTACAGAAGTGAGCCAACTATGACCAAGACCACTTCCGCCACCGACCTCGCGCGCCGCGCCTTCCTGCGCCGCAGCGCCTTGACCGGCCTCGCTGGCACGGCTGCACCCTGGGCCTTGAACCTGTCGCTGATGGCCGACGCCGCCGCAGCGACGAACCCCAACGACTACAAGGCGCTGGTGTGCATCTTTCTGTACGGCGGCAACGACTACGGCAACACCCTGGTGACGGTGGACAACAGCAACCACGCCGCGTACACACGCATTCGCGGCAGCCTGGCCACGCCGCAGGCGAGCCTGGCGGCCACCACGCTCACCGGCGCGCCAGCACTTGCCAACGGCACGCAGTACGCGCTGGCGCCCGAGCTGGCGCCGATCAAGCCACTGTGGGACAGCGGCCAGCTCGCGGTGCAACTCAACGTCGGCCCGCTGCTGCAACCGACCACGCTGGCGCAGTACAACGCGCGCTCGGTGCCGCTGCCGCCCAAGCTCTTTTCGCACAACGACCAGGTTTCGATCTGGCAGTCTGACCGCCCTGAAGGTGCGAAGACGGGTTGGGGCGGGCGCATGGGGGACATGCTGCTCGCGGCTAACGGCCAAAGTGTGTTCACTTGCACGTCGGTGACGGGCAACGCGGTTTACCTTACCGGCGACAGCGCGGTGCAATACCAGCTCACCAGCAACGGCGCCGTGGCCATCAACGGCATAAGCCGCGCGCTCAACGGCTCGGCCACCGCGCAGGCGGCCTTGCGCAGCCTCATCACCGCCCAGAGCGCGCACCTCTTCGGCAACGAGTACGGCCGCGTGACGCGCCGCTCGATCGACGCCGAAGCGCAGGTCACCGCGGCACTCGCCGGCCTGCCCACCTTGGCCACGCCCTTCGACACCGCCAACTCACTGGCCAACCAGCTACGCATGGTGGCGCGCTTGATCGCCGCGCGCAGCACGCTTGGCCTGACGCGCCAAGTCTTCATGGTTTCGCTGGGCGGCTTTGACTTGCATGACTTCCTGGTCGACAGACACCCAGGTTTGCTGGCCAGTGTCGGCAACGCCATGGCTTCGTTCCATGCCGCCACGGTGGAGCTCGGTGTAGCCGACAAAGTCACTGCCTTCACCGCGTCAGACTTCGGCCGCACCCTGTCAAGCAACGGCGACGGCTCCGACCACGGCTGGGGCAGCCACCACTTCGTGATGGGCGGCGCCGTCAAGGGCAAGAACTTCTACGGCAGCGCACCCGCGATGGCGGTCAGCGGGCCCGATGACGTTGGCCAGGGCCGCCTGCTGCCCAGCACGTCGGTCGACCAATTCGGCGCCACGCTGGCCAGCTGGCTGGGCATCTCGGACGCCAACCTGCCCATCGTGGTGCCGCACATTGGCAGCTTCTCGACGCGCAACTTGGGGTTTATTTGAGGTGTGGCGGTGCTGCGGAGTCAGTGCGACCTGCGGGTTTGCAATTTGCTCACCTTGGGGACAGGTCTCGCTGCCGATAACCCTGCCGCGACTGACATACCCTGGGCACTTAAAGCGGCTGCATTTCAAGCGACGCCCACGTTAGGACGCAATGACGAGCCCGTGTTCGTAGGCCCGAGAACTTACTGAGCGATGCGGCGACGCCACCCGAGCCCGGCAACTCCGAGAACAGCAAGCACCGCCAAAGTCAGCGTCCCCGTCGCAGAGACATTTGCGACGCGGGTCTCAATGTCCATGGACATGCCTACGAGACCGCCGCTGTTTCGGTGTCACACGCGTGACGCTGGCTGCAGTGCAGCGGTAGACTGGCCGCGCTCCAGGAGCCAGCCATGAAGTCGCCACGCGTCATCTCCGACCCCGACATCCTTGGGGGCACACCCGTCTTCATTGGCACCCGTGTACCGGTGCGAATTCTCTTTGAACACCTTGAAGCTGGCGACGCCCTTGAGGTGTTTCTCGAAGACTTCCCGTCGGTGAGCCGCGAGCTGGCGGTTCTGGTTTTGCAGGATGCCAAGAGGGCACTCGAAGTCGATGCGCATCCTGCTTGATGAGTCGGTACCTGGGCGCATGGGCGCGCTGTTGAGTCCGCACCTTGTGACGACGGTTCAGCGCAGAGGCTGGGCCAGTGTCAAGAACGGCAAGCTGCTCGCGCTGGCAGCGAACGAGTTGGACGTGCTGCTGAGCGCAGACAAGGGCATGGCGTACCAGCAAAACCTGGCCACGCTGCCCATCGCGATCCTCATCGTGCTGGCCCGCAGCAACCGCATTGACGACTTGGCGCGCGCCGTGCCAAGCATCATGGCTGCGCTCGCCGAGCTCGCACCCTGCACGTTGCGGAAGATTTCGGCTTGAGGTGGCGGCGCCGCCTCCACTCCAGCGTTAGGTCCTGGTGGTCTGGGCAGCCCCTCAACCCCGCCGCAGCAACCACGCACTGACGCGGTAGCGCTCGCCGCGATAGTGCGCGTCCAGCGCGTCGAGCATCGCCGTCACTCCGGCCGGGCTCCAGAGCGCCAGCCACTCGAAAGGCCCTGCCGGATAGTTCACGCCTAGCTTCATCGCCGCGTCGGCGCCCTCAGGCGTGCAGACACCTTGCAGCACCGCGTCAGCAGCTTCGTTGATGAGCATGGCCATCGTGCGCGCGACGATCAGGCCGGGCGTGTCAGACAGCAGCAGCGGGGTGAAACCGAGGGCAGCCAGCCAGGCAGGGGCTTGCTGCTGCCATGCCGTGCTAACGCCAGGAGCGAGCGCATAAGCGAGTGCGCTACCAGGGGGCACGGGCGCCGGTGGCAGGCGGTCGAAGACGGCGACATCGGCAGTGCCCGGCTGCGCGGCGAGCTGCTGCGCCGTGCGGCCGTCGCTCATCACCAGTCGCGCGCCGTCGATGGCCAGGCCCACCCAGTCGCTGCCGCGTTCGCGCGCCGGGCCCCAGCCCTGCGCGGCGAGCGCGGCGGTGGTGGCGGCTTCGAGTTGGTCGGCCATCGCGCCGCTGCCGTGCACGGTGATCGCGCCGGCCGTGTGCGGCGCTTCAAACACGGCCACCGGTAACGCCGCCGCGCCCTCGGGGTAGCGGTAGAAACCGCGCCCGCTCTTGCGCCCGAGCAGGCCGCCGTCGACCATCTCGCGCTGCACCAGCGAAGGCACGTAGCGTTTGTCGTAGAAGTTGGCTTCGAAAACCGACTGCGTAACGGCGAAGTTGGTGTCGTGGCCGATCAGGTCCATCAGCTCACACGGCCCCATGCGAAAGCCTGCGGCGCGCATGCAGGCGTCCAGCACGGCGGGGGTGGCCGCTTGCTCGTGCAGCAGCGCCAGTGCCTCGGCGTAGTAGGGCCGCGCGATGCGGTTGACGATGAAGCCCGGTGTGCTCTTGGTGTGCACAGGCTGTTTGCCCCAGGCTTTGCTCAGCGCGAAGATGGCCTCAGTGACGGCGGGCTCCGTTTGCAAACCGGCCACCACCTCCACCAGCTTCATCAACGGCACGGGGTTGAAAAAATGCATGCCGACCAGCCGCCCGGGATGTTGCAAACCGTTGGCGATGGCGGTGACCGAGATCGACGAGGTGTTGGTGGCTAACACGCAAGCGGTGCTGACGATGGCTTCGAGCTGCTGGAAGAGCGAACGCTTGGCAGCGAGGTTCTCGACGATGGCCTCGACCACCATGCCGGCGTCGCTGCCGTCTTCCAGTGCCGCCAATGGCGTGATGCCTGCCAGGATGCGCGCGGCCTCATCGGCGTCCATCTTGCCCTTGGCGACGACCCCTTGCAGGCCGGCCGCCATCTTGGCCAGCGCGGCAGTGGCAGCACCTTCGCGAAGATCGAAGAGCCACACCGCGTGGCCGGCCTGCGCCGCCACCTGCGCGATGCCCGCGCCCATGATGCCGGCGCCAACGACAAGAACGCGCGTGTTGTTGAGCATCAATAGGTCTCCAGGTGCAGCCGGCCGTGTTGCTTAAGCGTGGCGCCCACCGTGGCCCAGTCCAGGCCAGCATGGTTGGCGATGTCGCGCAGCGCCAGCAGCACGCCTTCTTCCATGGCCTTCAAGCCGCAGACATAGAAGTAGGCGTTGGCGTCAGCCAGCAGCGGCGCCAGGTCGGCTGCGCGCTCACGCATCAGGTCTTGCACATAACGTTTAGCTTGACCTGACGTTCGGCTGAAGGCGAAGTTGGTGTCGATGAAGTCTTTGGGCAGGCTTTGCAGCGGGCCGAAGTAGGGCAACTCTTCTTTGCTGCGCGCACCGAAAAAGAGCATCAACTTGCCGCCCTCGAACTTGCCCGATGCGCGTTGGCGCCGCCGCCATTCGGTCATCGCCCGCATGGGCGCGCTGCCGGTGCCGGTGCAGATCATCACGATGTGGCTCTTGGGGTGGTTGGGCATCAGGAAGCTGCTGCCGAAAGGACCGATGAGCTCGACGCTGTCGCCGACTTGCAGGTCGCACATGTAGTTGCTGGCGACACCGCGCACTGGCCGGCCCTGGTGGTCTTCGAGCACCCGCTTGATGGTGAGTGAGAGGTTGTTGTAGCCGGGGCGCTCACCATTGCGTGGGCTGGCCACCGAGTACTGGCGCGGGTGGTGCGCCCGGCCCAATGCGTCAGCGCCGGGCGGCACGATGGCGATGGACTGGCCCTCAAGTACCGGGAAGGGCATGGCGCCGAGGTCGAGCACGATGTGGTGGGTGTCGTATTCGCGGCCGACTTCGGTGACGCGCACATTGCCGCTTACTGTGGCGGTTAGCGTCTTCTGCGCAGCGGGGTTGCGCGGGTTGGGGCCGTAGAGGTTGGTGTACGCGTGTGCGGCCGACCAGGGCGGCAGCGTGGCGTTGAAGCTGGTGCTGCTGAAGGCTTCCGTGGCTGCCGTTGGCACGGCGGCAGACGCGTCAGCCGCCAGTGGCAATTCAAGTGCCGCCGCGCAGGTGTCGTCGACGGGCTTTTCTGCCGGCAACTCGTCCCACGTGAACTGCTCGCTAACGCTGTAAGCACTGGCCTTGGCCACCGTGCGCCAGTTGTCGATGCTGCCCGTGGGGCAGGGCGGCACACAGGCCATGCAAAGGTTGCAGATCGCCGCGTCGACCACATAGTTGCGTGCATCGTGCGTGATCGCGCCCACCGGACACGTGGCCTCGCAGGTGTTGCAGCGGATGCAGATCTCGGGGTCGATCAGGTGTTGCTTGATGACCTGGACTTCGGTGACGTTCATCAGCCGAATCTTACGTACTCAAAGTCCACCGGCTGACGGTTAATGCCCATCACGGGCGGCGCGATCCAGTTGGCGAACTTGCCGGGCTCGACCACGCGGCCCATCAGGCTGGTGATGAAGGCGCGGTCTTGCGCTGAGGGCAGCCAGCGCTCGACGTTGGCCTGCCACTCGGCGTCGCTCACCACGCGTCCGTCGGGCGAGATCTTGGTCTTCGAGAGCGCGCCGATGTTGCGGTGAAAGGCCTTGTGCGGCACGGCGAGTCGCATGCTGATGCCGGCCTTCTCAATCACCTTGTTCCAGCGTTCCACGCCAGCCACTGAGTCTTTGATGTAGTCGTCGCGAAGCACTTCGTTGAGCGCATTGAGCATGGGCACTTCTTTCTCGACGAGCGCGCCGCCTTTGACTTCCAGCACCTTGTAGGTCTGGCCGCGCAGCTGGTGGTCGTCCACGCGCTTGCCTTCTTCATAGCGGCCTTTCAAGCCGCTGGAATAGAAGGTCGCGGCGTTGCTCGACTCGTCGGCGCCGAAGAGGTCGACCGTCACGCTGAAGTGGAAGTTGATGTAGCGCTGGATCGTCGGCAGGTCGATGACGCCGGCCGCGCGCAACGTGCCCGCGTCGTCTGTCTTCAACTCGTTCATGGTGCCCACCGTGCGCTGGATCACGCGGCTGATGCCCGACTCGCCCACGAACATGTGGTGCGCTTCTTCGGTGAGCATGAACTTGGTGGTACGCGCCAGTGGGTCAAAGCTGCTTTCGGCCAAGGCGCAGAGCTGGAACTTGCCGTCGCGGTCGGTGAAGTAGGTGAACATGAAGTAGCTCAGCCAGTCGGGCGTGCGCTCGTTGAACGCCCCCAGGATGCGCGGGTTGTTTTCGTCACCGCTGCGCCGCTCCAGCAAGGCCTGGGCTTCTTCGCGGCCGTCACGGCCGAAGTGTTTGTGCAGCAGGTAGACCATGGCCCAGAGGTGGCGGCCTTCTTCGACGTTGATCTGGAAGAGGTTGCGCAGGTCGTACATGCTCGGTGCCGTGAGGCCCAGGTGGCGCTGCTGCTCCACCGACGCCGGCTCGGTATCGCCTTGCGTGACGATGATGCGGCGCAAGTTGGCGCGGTACTCACCGGGCACGTCTTGCCAGACCTTCTCGCCTTTGTGGTCGCCGAAGTGAATGGTGCGTTCGCTGTCACCTGGGTTCATGAAGATGCCCCAGCGGTAGTCGGGCATCTTCACGTGACCGAACTGCGCCCAGCCCTGCGGGTCGACGCTGACGGCCGTGCGCAAGTAGACGTCAAAGTTGCTCGTGCCTTCGGGGCCCATGTCGCCCCACCAGTCCAGGAAGTTGGGCTGCCACTGCTCGAGCGCGCGCTGCAGCGTGCGGTCGTCGCTGAGGTTGACGTTGTTGGGGATCTTTTCGCTGTAGTTGATGGTGCTCATGTGGTGCCTCTTGCTCCCTCCCCCTCACAGGGGGAGGGTTGGGGTGGGGGTGATGTCGCGACGGAACAAGTCAAACACGGTTCCAGTCAAACGCCGCTTTGTCGCCTTTGCCGTAGACCTTCAACGCGCCCTTTTCGCCCACGGCGTTGGGGCGCTGGAAGATCCAGTTCTGCCATGCCGTCAAGCGGCCGAAGATGCGTGTGACCATGTTCTCGGGGCCATTAAAGCGCAGGTTGGCTTCCATGCCTGTCAGCGCGTCGGGGTTCATCGCCACGCGCTCTTCGATGGCAATGCGTGTCTCGTCGGCCCAGTCGATGTCGTCGGGGTTGGCGGTCACCAATCCGAGTGCAAAGGCGGCGTCGGCGTCCAGCGTCTGGCCGATGGCGTCATGCGCCGCCATCAAGGGCGCCGACATGCCGTAGAAGCGGCGCTGCAAGCGGCTCTGCCCCGTGGCCATGGGATACGCGCCAAAGTTGCTAACGCTTAACGTGATGGCCGGCGCGCGCACCGCGTCGTCGGGCAGCGCCAGGTGGTAGATGCGGTCACAGGCCAGCGCCAGCTCGAAGAGGCTGCCGGCGAAACACGAGCCCGGCTCGACAAGCGCAAAGAGGCTGCGCGACGAGACGTCGAGCCGGCTGAAGGTGCGGCGCAAGAGCCCGATGGTTTCGCGCACCAACCAGTGCGCTTGATGCGCCGCGAGCAGGGCGTCGCAGGCGAGCACGGCGGTGGCGTCGCCTTCGGTTTTGATGAGCCAGGTGCCGATGTCAAGCTCGTTGGTGCGCATCGAGAGGATGGCGTCTTCGAGCTCACGCGCCATGGCCAACGGGTACCAGGCGGCACCTGTGGCTTCGATGGCGGCCAGGTCTTGCGGCTGCGCGCCCACGGGTGCTTTCACCGTGAAGGTGGCCACACGCCGGGTGCGGTCGATCTCGACCACTACGTGCGGGTAGCGCAGCGCGTCGGCTTCAATGGCGCGTTGGATTGGTGTTAGCAATAGCGCCTTGCCATCAGCCGGGCGGTCGCTCAATGCGGCCAATTGCAGCGCGCGCTCTTGCACTTTCGCGGCGAAGACCGAGGTCTTGGCGATGTCGTCGACCAGGCGCCAGTCTTTGGCCTTCTGGCCGCGCACGCCTTCGACGCTGGTGCAAAAAAGGTCGGCCAGGTCATGGCGCACGTGGCGCTTGTCGGTCACGCGCGTCAAGCCGCCGGTGCCGGGCAGCACACCCAAGAGCGGCACCTCGGGCAGGCTCACGGCGCTGGCGCGGTCGTCGACCAGGATGATCTCGTCACAGGCCAGCGCCATCTCGTAGCCGCCGCCCGCACACGCGCCGTTGACGGCAGCCAGGAACTTCAGCCCGCTGTGCGTGGACGAGTCTTCCAGGCCGTTGCGCGTCTCGTTGGTGAACTTGCAGAAGTTCACCTTCCAGGCGTGGCTGCTCACACCCAGCATGAAGATGTTGGCGCCCGAGCAGAAGACTCTTTCCTTGGCGCTGGTCAGCACCACCGTGCGCACTTCGGGGTGCTCGAAACGGATGCGCTGGACGGCGTCATTCAATTCGATGTCGACGCCCAGGTCGTAGCTGTTGAGCTTGAGTTTGTAGCCCGGGCGCAGGCCGGCGTCCTCATTGAAGTCGGCCGCCAAGGTGGCCACCGGGCCTTCGAAGCTGAGCTTCCAGTGGCGATATTGCGAGGGCTGGGTCTGGTAGTCGACGCGGGGGTCAGGGCTCACGGGGATTCCTTGGGTGAACACAGTTATAGGCACGATAGTGCAGTTTGCTAGTGGTCGTCAAGCGGTTTGATGAACTTAAGTGCTTTTTTTATCTAGTCCCAATGCGTCTCGCACCATCGCCCGCAGCACCCCGAAGGTTTGATCCAACGGCTGCGCACTGGTGTCCAGTCGCAGCTCGGCCTTCGAGTAAAAGGCCGCGCGCCCCGCCAAGATGCCCTTCAGGTCTTCCATCGCCTCCCGGCTCGCCGCCATCGGCCGCATGTCGCCCTGGGCGGCCACGCGCTTCATGTGGTCTTCGGGGTCGGCGTGCAGCCACACGGTGGTGCAGTGCGTGAGCAACTGGTTGAAGGTGGCGGGGTCGGAAACCAGGCCGCCGGGGATGGCGATGACGGCGTCGTCATAGAGCTGGATCGTCTCTTCCAGTGCGCGGCGCTCGTAGCGGCGGTAGGCGTTTTGGCCATACAGCGCCTGAATCTCGGCGATGCTGCAGCCGGCAAACCGCTCGATCTCCCGGCTGAGCTCGATGAAGGGCAGGGCCAGGTCTTCACCGAGCATGCGCCCCAGGGTCGACTTGCCCGCGCCGCGCAAGCCCACCAGCGCGATGCGCGAGCTGCGCGCTGGCTTGCCCGCGCCATGCGCAGCGCCCATGCCCAGCAGTTCGCCCACGGCCACGCGCACGCGGCGCAGCGTGGCCTCGTCACGCGCGCTCAGCAGCTCGCGCAGCAGCAGCCATTCGGGTGTGGCGGTGGTCACGTCGCCCAGCAGCTCGGCCAGC
The DNA here is from genome assembly GCA_031418855.1 of Rubrivivax sp. GTDB lineage: Bacteria > Pseudomonadota > Gammaproteobacteria > Burkholderiales > Burkholderiaceae_C > Rubrivivax. Next base: position 7,851 of record JANOJR010000319.1, on the reverse strand, counting down.
GAACACTGCAAGGCGCCGGCCACCTGGTGCAGCACCAAGATCGAGGCGTTGCCGCTGCCAAGCTCCAGGTTGGCGAGGTGGCGCTCGGAGACATCAGCGCCCAGCGCCAGCGCCTTGCGTGTCATGCCTTTGCGCGAGCGAAGGGCGCGCACTCGCAGGCCCAATGCGGTGAGCAGCGTTTGGCGCTCGTCGGCTGGGGGCGGGGCTGCGTTGTGGGCCGTAAGATGAACTATCGTGCTTGACATGGGCGTACACCGGACCTAGAGTTCATGTACGCACAATACTGCATCTCTTGAAGTGCGGCAAGCTTGATGAACATCAGCTTGATCAACATCAGCTTGATGGATATCAGCGGCCCGTCGCGGCCAGGAGCAGCTTTTCATGACCCCACCGCCCGCCGTTGCCGCACCGCCCGAGCGCTTCAACATCGCGCAGCACTTGCTGGCTGTCAATGCCGCGCGGCCTGACAAGCTGGCCTTCGTCGACGACCGCGGCGCGCTCAGCTACGGCGAGCTCGAGCACCGCGTGCGGCGCATGGCCGCCGCCTTGCGCGTAGCCGGCATCAAGCGCGAAGAGCGCGTATTGCTGCTCATGCACGACGGCTGCGACTGGCCGGTGGCCTTTCTCGGCGCGCTCTACGCCGGCATCGTGCCGGTGGCGGTGAACACGCTGCTGACGGCCGACGACTACGCCTACATGCTGGAGCACTCGCGCGCCCAGGCTGTGCTCGTATCTGGTGCGTTATTGCCGGCGCTGGGCGCGGCCATGGTGCGGGCCGACCATGAAGTGCACCGCATCGTGGTCTCGCACCCGCTGGCGCCGCTGCACTCGAACGAAGTGGAGTTCGAAGCCTTTTTCGGAAGCCACGCGCCCGCCACCAAGCCGGCCGCCACCGCCGCCGACGACCCCGGCTTCTGGCTCTACTCCTCGGGCTCCACCGGCCGCCCCAAAGGAGCGGTGCATTCACACGCCAACCCCTACTGGACGGCCGAGCTCTACGGCAAAGGCGTGCTCGCGCTGCGTGAGGAAGACGTCTGCTTTTCGGCCGCCAAGCTCTTCTTCGCCTACGGCCTGGGCAACGCGCTAACGTTTCCGATGAGCGTGGGTGCCACGACGCTTTTGATGGCCGAGCGGCCCACGCCTGACGCGGTGTTCAAGCGCTGGCTCGGCGGCGTGGGCGGCGTCAAGCCCACCGTATTTTTCGGCGCACCCACGGGATTCGCCGGCATGCTGGCTTCACCCGCCATGCCCGCGCGCGAGCAGCTGGCACTGCGCCTGGCGTCGTCCGCTGGTGAGGCCTTGCCGGCGGAGCTGGGCGAGCGCTTCACCGCGCGCCTGGGCATCGAGGTGATCGACGGCATCGGCTCAACCGAGATGCTGCACATCTTCTTGTCCAACAAGCCCGGCCAGGTGCGCTACGGCACGACCGGCTGGCCGGTGCCGGGCTACGAGGTGGAACTGCGCGGCGACGATGGCAAACCAGTGAGCGACGGCGAGAGCGGCGAGCTCTACATCCACGGCCCCAGCGCGGCGATGATGTACTGGGGCAACCGCGCCAAGACGCGCGACACCTTCCAGGGCGGCTGGACCAAAAGCGGCGACAAGTACACGCGCAACGCTGACGGCAGCTACACCTACGGCGGGCGCAGTGATGACATGTTGAAAGTTAGCGGCATCTATGTGAGCCCCTTCGAAGTCGAGGCCACGCTGGTGCAGCACCCGGCGGTGCTGGAAGCCGCCGTCATCGGCAAAGAAGACGCCGAGGGGCTGACCAAGACCAAGGCCTTCGTTGTCGTCAAGGCCGGCGCCAGCGCCACGGAAGACGAGCTCAAGGCCTTCGTCAAAGAGCGTTTGGCGCCCCACAAATACCCGCGTTTTATCGAGTTCGTGGCCGAGTTGCCGAAGACCGCCACCGGCAAGATCCAGCGCTTCAAGCTGCGTGAGCTGGAGCGCGAGCGCGAGCGCCCGCCGGGCGGACATTGAGCATGGCGTTCACGCCTGTCGTGTGGCGCGGCCGCACGGTGCACATCGAGCACGCGTGGATCGCACCCGAGCGGCGTGATGGCCCGCTCATCGTCTTCTTGCACGAAGGCCTGGGCTCGCTGGCGATGTGGAAGGACTTCCCGGCGGCACTTTGCGCGGCGGCCGGCGCGCGCGGCCTGGTCTATTCGCGCCCGGGATACGGGCGCTCCACGCCGCGTGGCGCTGGCGAAGTTTGGGGTGTGGACTACCTGCACCAGCAGGCTTTTGAGGTGCTGCCCGCGCTGCTGGCCGTGCTCGGTGTCGACGCCGCCGCGCCGCCCTGGCTCTACGGCCACAGCGACGGCGGCAGCATCGCGCTGCTGCACGCCGCGCGCAACCCCGCCAGCGTGGCCGGGCTCATCGTGGCGGCGCCGCACATCATGGTCGAAGACATCTCGGTGGCTAACATCGAAAAGGCGCGCATGGCGTATGTCGACGGTGATCTGCGTTCGCGTCTGGCGAAGCACCACGACGATCCCGACTCCGCCTTCTGGGGCTGGAACCGAATTTGGCTGGACCCCGCGTTTCGCGAATGGTCCATCGCCACCGAGCTTGCCGGCATCACCTGCCCGCTGCTGGCCGTGCAAGGCGTGGACGACGAATACGGCACACTTGCGCAGCTTCGCGGCATCGCACGCGTGTTGCCGCACACCGAGCTGCTGGAGCTGCCCGCGTGCGGGCATACGTCGCATCGTGATCAACGCGAGCTGCTCATCAACGCGGCCGCCAACTTCATCCACCGTCATCACCCCCCACCACCATGCTGAGCTACCAGGTCCACAACTTCGGCAAACCGCTGGCCCAAGTCATCCGTGAGACACCCGTGCCGCAGGGCAGCGAGGTGTTGTTGGGTGTCAGCAGCTGCGGTGTCTGCCACAGCGACGTGCACTTGCACGACGGCTACTTTGACCTCGGCGGCGGCAAGCGCGTGGACTTGGGCCGAGCGATCTTGCCCGCGCGCACGCTGGGGCATGAGATCGCCGGCGTAGTGGTGGCCCTCGGCCCCGACGTAGGCGGCGCGCACGGCGTAAAGATAGGCGACCGCCGCGTTATCTTCCCCTGGATAGGCTGCGGCCAATGCAGCCTGTGCGCGGCCGGCCAAGAGCACCTGTGCGGTGCCGCGCAAGCCATCGGCGTCAACCGCGACGGCGGCTTTGCCGACCACGTGCTGGTGCCCCACCCGCGCGTGCTGCTCGACTTCGCACCGCTGGCGCCTGAACACGCCGGCACGCTGGCCTGCTCGGGCCTCACGGCTTACAGCGCCTTGAAGAAGGTTGGCAAGCTCGGCGCGAATGACCCGCTCTTGATCATCGGCGCGGGCGGTGTCGGCCTGGCCGGCATCCACCTCGCTTTGGAAGTTAGCGGTGTCGCGCCCATCGTCGTCGAACTCGACAAGAGCAAGTGGGACCTGGCGCGCGCGGCTGGCGCGGCGAGCGTGATCGACCCCAGCGCCGACGGCGCATTGAAGGCGCTGCTCAAGGCGACGGCCGGCGGCGTCGCCGTGGCGGTGGACTTCGTCGGCGCGGCGAGCACCTTTGACTTCGGCCTGGGCGCCCTGCGCAAAGGCGGTCGCCTCATCAGCGTGGGCCTCTTTGGCGGCGCCACCACCATCATGCCGGCGATGCTTTCGCTCAAGGCCATCAGCATCACCGGCAGCTATGTCGGCAGCCTGCAAGAAATGCAGGAGCTTTTGACGATGGCACGCGCTGGCCGTTTGCCCGCTATTCCCTTGACGCAGCAGCCCTTGAGTCAGGCCACGCACGCGCTTGACGCGCTGCGCGAGGGCCGCGTGCGCGGCCGTACCATCCTGATCCCCTGAAACCCGAGCCAACTTCACGAGCAAGACCATGACCACCACGCCCACCTATCCCGCCCTGAGCCTCTACATCGACGGCGAATTCATCCAGGGCGGCGGCCGCCGCGAGCAGGATGTCTTCAACCCTGCGACCAACCAAGTCATCGGCAAGCTGCCCCACGCCACCACCGAAGACCTGGACCGCGCGCTGGCCAGCGCGCAGCGCGCGTTTGAGAGCTGGCGCCACAGCTCGCCCATGGAGCGTAGCAAGATCCTGCGCAAGATTGCCGAGCTGGCGCGCGAGCGCAGCAAAGACATCGGCCGCAACATCACGCTCGACCAAGGCAAGCCGCTGGCCGAAGCCGTGGGCGAGGTCGTGGCCTGCTCCGAACATGCCGAGTGGCACGCGGAAGAATGCCGCCGCATTTACGGCCGCGTCATTCCGCCGCGTGTGCAAGGCGTGCGCCAGTTCGTGCTGCGTGAACCGGTGGGCGTGTGCGCGGCGTTTTCGCCGTGGAACTTCCCCTTCAACCAGGCCATCCGCAAGATCACGGCCGCGCTCGGCGCCGGCTGCACGATGATCCTCAAAGGCCCCGAAGACGCGCCCAGCGCGGTGGTGGCCATCGCCCAGCTGTGCCACGACGCGGGGCTGCCGCCAGGGTGCTTGAACATCGTGTGGGGCGTGCCTTCGGAAGTCTCAACGCACCTCATGCATTCGCCCATCGTGCGCAAGATTTCCTTCACGGGTTCTGTGGCCGTAGGTAAACAGTTAGCAGCCCTGGCCGGCTCGCTGATGAAGCGCGCGACGATGGAGCTCGGCGGCCACGCGCCGGTGATCGTGTGTGACGACGCTGACATCGACCAGGCGGTGAAGATCCTGGTGCCGCACAAGTTCCGCAACGCCGGCCAGGTGTGCATCTCGCCGACGCGCTTTTACGTGCAGGAAGGTGCGTATGAGCGCTTCGTGGCCGAGTTCGTGAGCAAGACCAAAGCCTTGAAAGTCGGCGACGGCATGGCGGCCGATTCACGCATGGGCCCACTCGCCCAGCGCCGCCGCTTGGCTGCTGTGGCCAGCTTCGTGGACGACGCCAGCGAGCGCGGTGCCACCGTGCTGACCGGCGGCAGCGCGATGGGCGGCGAGGGCAATTTCTTTGCGCCCACCGTCATCACGGAGCTTCCCGAAGACAGCCGCATGATGACCGAGGAGCCCTTCGGCCCCGTGGCCGGCATCGTGCGCTTCAAGGCGCTGGACGAGGTGATCAAACGTGCGAACTCGCTGCCCTTTGGCCTGGCTGGGTACGCGTTCACGACCTCCACGCGCAACGCACAAGCCATCAGCGATGGGCTGGCGGTGGGCATGGTCACCATCAACCACCTGGGCATGGCGCTGGCCGAGACGCCGTTTGGTGGCATTCGGGACAGCGGCTACGGCAGCGAAGGTGGCACGGAGACGTTTGACGGCTATCTGAACACGAAGTTTGTGACGCAGTTGAACTAATGCGTCTGGACCGCAGGCACTGAGCACTCGCACGCGTCGACGCCGGTGGCCGCGAGGCTTGGTCGGTGTCGGTGAACTTGACAGTCCTTGCGAGCTGGCCCGCTCGCAGCGGGCTGCTGGCCCATCAAGACGTTTCGAATCAAAGGCTTAGCGCAGGCGGGGCGCGGTGTGGCGCGCTTCTTGCGGTAGCTTTGTTTTTACCTACTGCTGGAGATAAGAATGATTCGATCCATGGTTACCAAGTCGTGCCGGGCACTTGCCGTTTCGGCTGTGGCGGTGATGAGTTTGTGCGGGCCGGCCAAGGCGGCTGAGTTTGTGGTGAATTGGGATCCGATTTTCAGTGCGGCTGTGACGGGGCTGGTTGGCTTCCCGCTGGGGTGGCGCGGCACAGCGAGTGTGACGGTGGATCCAATGTGCTTGTCGGCGCCCGGGGTGGTTGCTGTGGGTGGCTTGCCCTGCCCGACGGCGACCTTGAATTCGTTCTCCCTGGTCTTCTACAACACGCTTCCGGCAAACGTCGTCGCGACCTACACCGCAGGCTCGGCAGCGACGATCACTGACGTTTCCGTTGACGGCAGTAATCTGGTTAACGGCATCAACCTTGCCGGTACTGGCATTGACATCAATGGTGCCTCGTTCACGTTCGGCGCGATGACCTTCGAAGACATGGATCTCGATTTCTCGATTTCGCCGTTCCTTGGGCCGACCTTGGCACTCTACGACAACAGTCTGGAGACGACTTTTAACTCGGCGACGGAAGGACCCAATGCCCCCGTTTCACACTGGGCCGTGCCCGAGCCGACCAGCTTGCTGCTCGTCGTCGGCGCCCTAGCCGCCCTAGGCCTGCGCCGTCGCAAGGCTTGACATCGATGTCTGGGTCGCAGCCGCCAAGGCGGCGACCCGGTCTCGAATCAGGCTGATCGCCTCAGCGGCCACCGTCTCGCGGCCCAGTTCCCAGGCCTCATCAAACGCCGTCGGCGACAAGCTGGCGCGAAGTGCCTCTAGCCGCACTTGCCAACGCCGCTCACTCTGCGGCGAGCGCACCAGATCGAAGTTCAAGCGGTAAGCCTGCGCTACGCTGGCCAGTCGTACGGCCGTGGTCGGTGCGCCTTGCGAAGCTTGCCGATCTTGCAATCCCTGCAACCGCACCAGCACCGCATAGTCTTCGAGGCACTCCGCCAGCGGCTCGCGCATCTCAAAGTCGCGAAAGGTTTGCAGCGCCTCCAGCAGCCTGTTGCCAGCAGCCACAAGCTCGCCAGCGTCCAGGTCTAGCCTTCCCAGCCACCACTGCGCTTGCGTGCTGCCACGACGGTCACCGGCTTCACTGCACACCACGAACGAGCGCTGCAAATGCCGGCGTGCGTCGTCGGTGCGCCCCATCTCGTAGGCGTGTTCACCGAGCGCCAATTCGGCCTCGCCTTCGACCTCGCGGTTCTTGATGGCTTGCGTGATGCTCAAGCACGCACGCAGGTTCGGCAGTGCCACGTCGTCGTCGCCGCAGTAGACGCCGATCTCGCCCAAGTGCAGCAGGCTGATGGCCTCGCCCAAGCGTTCACCTTGTGCGCGGTAAAGGGCCAGTGCTTCGAGCTCGCTGGTGGTGGCGTCGCTCGGGTTGCCGGCCTGCAGGATCGCCTGCGACATGGCGGATAGCGTGGCGGCGATGGCGACCGGGTTGCCCAAGGTTCGCCGCAGTTGCAGGCAGGCCTCAAGCATGACATGCGCCTCGGCATGGTCGTTCTGGCTGCTGGCCAGCGTGGCGCCGACGTACAGCGCATGGGCCTGGGCCATTTCGGAAGCCTGGATCGCCGGCAGCGCCAGCGCGGCGTGCACCGTCTGGCGGCCCTCGGCCGAGTAGCCACGCAGGATCCAGAAGGCCGTCATCGCGATCGAAAACTTCACCGCGATGAACGGGTCGACGCCACCGGCAAGTGCTAGCGCGATGGCGACACGGATGTTGTCGATCTCCGCTTCGGCGCGCCAGATCCACTGCGCTTGCTCGGCGCCCTTCAAGCCGTCACGCACCGCCTTGGCGACGTTGAAGTAGTGGTCGCAATGCCGCGCCGCCATCGCCGCCGGGTCGCCGTTGGTGCCGAGCTTTTCTTGCGCGTAGTCGCGAATGGTCTCCAGCATGCGGTAGCGCGTGCCTTCGTCGGTGTCTTCGGTCATCACCAGCGACTGCTCGACGAGGGACGTCAGCAAGTCCAACACGTCGTCGCTGCTCAAGGGCTCGCTGCCGCACACGGCTTCGGCGGCGGCGAGATCGAAGCCGCCGACGAAGACGCTGAGCCGGTCTAGCAGCGTGCGCACGTCAACTTCCAGCAGCTCGTAAGACCAGTCGACCAGTGCACGCAGCGTTTGCTGGCGCGGCAGCAGCACGCGCCCACCACCGGTGAGCAGCTTGTAGCGGTCTTTCAGCCGGGCGTTGATGTCGGTCACGCTGAGCGCACGGATACGTGCGGCGGCGAGCCCTTGAGCAGCGACGACGTGTTGGACTTGCTGACGTCCCTCGTCGAGCAGTCGCTGGTGATGACCGAAG